>JBFEWO010000082.1:0-12399 GCA_041546305.1 Thiohalomonadaceae bacterium
ACCTGCAATGGCGCCGAGAATTGCCGAGTGCGTGTTGGCAAAGAGACCAAACAGACTGAGCAGCAGCCCCAGCCAGAGGAAGGGCAGGGTGATATCGTCAGGCAGCAGTTGATGATCGATATCGATAAAGCTCATGGCTATGAGCGCCCATGTCAGCACGACGGCAAACAGGACCTCTGGTCCGAAACCGAAATGCCAGGCAGTGACCGCGGTCAACACCGCCGTGAATAGCTCAATCAGGGGGTAGCGAGGCGAGATCGTTCCCTGGCAGTGCCTGCAGCGCCCACGCTGGAGCAGATAGCTGAGGACGGGAATATTTTCCAATACGCCGAGTGGCGTGCCACAGTGCGGACAGCGAGAGTTGGGTTTGAGCAGGTCAAAACGCTCCCGCGCCGTTTGTTCAAGTTCCAGCAGTTCCTGACACTGGGATTCCCAGGAGCGTTGCATCATGACCGGCAGGCGGTAAATGACCACATTGAGAAAACTGCCTACTACCAAGCCGATCACGGCAAAGCTGGCAATGAACAGCGTCGAGTTTGACTCTAGCAAACTGAGTAAGGGATCAAGCATTTGAGTATCTTGTTCTTGTTGGTTGAAAGCATTACATCACCGCAGAGCCCATCTTGAAGATCGGCAGATACATGGCGATGACTAGGCCACCAACCAGTACGCCAAGCACCGCCATGATCAGCGGTTCCAGCAGGCTGCTCAATGCATCGACCGCATCATCGACCTCCTGTTCATAGAAGTCGGCCACCTTGCCGAGCATGTGATCCAGGGAGCCTGCCTCTTCACCGATGGAGGTCATTTGCACCACCATGTTCGGGAAGACGTCCACCTCATTCATCGAGGCAGTGAGTGAGGTACCAGTGGAGATATCATCGCGCATCTTGATCACCGCTTCGCGATACACCACGTTGCCAACGGCACCAGCCACCGACTCCATGGCCTCTACCAGTGGCACGCCCGCTGCAAACATGGTGGAAAGGGTACGGGCAAAGCGGGCTATTGCGGCTTTGTTAAGAATCTCGCCAATTACCGGGATCGAGAGCGAGGCCTTCTCAATGGCATTACTGAAGTTCTTTGAACGGGCCTTGGCCTGGGAAAAGCCGTAGCCGGCCAGGCCGACGGCACCGAAAATGATATACCACTGCTCCTGGAAGACTTTGGATAGTTTGACGACGAATGCGGTCATCGCCGGCAGATCTGCACCAAAGCCTTTGAACAGGTCTTCAAACTGCGGGATAACGAAGATCAGTAGGATGGCAGTAATGATGAAGGCGACGACCAGTACAGCAGTAGGATAAAATAGCGCCTTTTTGATCTTGGATTTCAGCGCTTCGGACTTTTCCTTGTAGGTTGCAATCTTGTCCAGCAGGCTCTCGAGAATACCGGCCTGTTCGCCGGCATGAACTAGGTTACAGGTGAGTTCATCAAAATATTTCGGGTGCTTGCGAAAAGCATCGGCGAGGGTGGCGCCACCCTCGATATCGGACCGGACGTTGTTGATGAGATTGCGAAGGTTAGGATTATCTGCGCCCTTGGCCATGATCTCGAAGGACTGCACCAGCGGCACGCCTGAGGACATCATGGTGGCGAGCTGTCGGGCGAAAATAGAGATATCCTTGGGAACGATCTTTTTACCCTGTGGGCCACCGCCACCAAACAGCGCCTTTGGCTTCTTTTTTACCTTAAGCGGGTTGATCCCCTGTTTGCGCAGGCCCGCTTTTACCATGGCGATGCTCTGGCCGGGCGTTTCTCCTTTTTTCTTATTGCCTTTCTTATCGGTGCCTTCCCAGACAAAGATATCCTGTTTCGCTGTTTTTTGTGCCATGACAATTAGTCCTTGGTCACACGGTTGATTTCTTCAATACTGGTCAGGCCATCTTTGACCTTTTTCAGTCCGGATTGTCGCAAATCGGGAATTCCCTCTTTTTGCGCCTGTTCGGCGATTTCATAGGCACCAGCCCCTTTCATGATGAGTTTGCCCATATCCTCGGAAATAGGTAGCACCTGATAGATACCAACACGCCCCTTATAGCCATCCGAGCACTGATCGCAACCGACGGGTTTATAGACCTTCAGACCCGGGATCTCATTCTCTTTAAATCCTTCGGCCAGTAGCGCCTCTTTGGGGATGTCGGCAGGTGTCTTGCATTGGGGGCACAAACGCCGGGCAAGGCGCTGAGCAATTATCAGGTTAAGTGCGGAGGCGATGTTGTAAGGGGGCACACCAATATTCATCAAACGTGCAATGGTCTGAGGTGCATCGTTGGTATGCAGGGTCGACATCACCATGTGACCGGTTTGCGCCGCCTTGATGGCAATTTCGGCGGTTTCGATGTCACGGATCTCACCGACCATGATGATATCAGGGTCCTGACGCAGGAAGGCCTTGAGTGCTTCAGCGAAGGTCAATCCCACCTTTGGATTGACGTTAACCTGGTTGATCCCTTCCAGATTGATTTCCGCCGGATCTTCTGCGGTTGAAATGTTGACATCCGGTGTGTTGAGAATATTCAGACCCGTATAGAGGGACACGGTTTTACCGGAACCGGTCGGACCAGTAACCAGAATCATGCCGTAGGGTTTGGCCAGGTTGTCCAGATAGAGTTGCTTTTGTTCCGGCTCGTAACCAAGGGCATCGATGCCGAGCTTGGCACTGGATGGGTCCAGAATACGCAGTACAATTTTTTCGCCAAACAGAGTGGGGCAGGTGTTGACACGAAAATCGATGGCCTTGTTCTTGGAGAGTGTCAGCTTGATACGACCGTCCTGCGGCACCCGTTTCTCGGAAATATCCATGCGGGACATGACTTTGATACGGGCTGCGATTTTCGGGGCCAACTGCACCGGCGGCGAGGCGACCTCACTCAACATACCATCCTGGCGCAGTCGGACGCGGTAACGTTTCTCGTAAGGCTCAAAATGGATATCCGAGGCTCCGCGCTTGATGGCATCCAGAAGAATCTTGTTCACGAAACGGACGACCGGGGCATCGTCGATCTCGGCCTCATTGGTCGTCGGCTCGCTGTCTTCGTCCTCGGCAGAGATATCCAGATCGTCCAGGCTTGAATCCCCCAGATCCGACATGGAGGTATCCTGCGCATCCATTGCCTTGTCGATAAGCTTGGTCAGCTTGTCCTCTTCTACGAGCACCGCCTCGGTGTGCGCACTGACATGGAAGCGGATTTCATCGAGGGCGACAAGGTTGGTGGGATCAGAAACAGCAACGAACAGGCGGTTACCACGCTTGAACAGGGGCAGGGCGTGGTGGGCACGAATCAGTTTTTCGTCAACCAGCTTGGTAACGGCATCATCCAGTTCAAGGGCGTTGAGGTCGAAGACCGGGACACCGAATTCCTGGGATGCGGCCATGGCCAGGGCCAAGGGAGATACCATCTGCTTTTCAACAATGTAGGAGACAAAGGGCTGTTTCTCCTTTTGTGCTCCAGCAGTGGCTTTGGTGGCATTTTCTTCGGTGAGTAAGCCATCACGTACCAGCTTTCTGGCCAAACCGCTCAGGTTTACTTTGATATTCGTGGTTGCCATATTTGTACGATGTGTCCCCTGACAATAAGCCTTGCCCAGCCAACCTTATGATATTTTGTCAATGATTTCTAGAGATAATGAGGAGTTATGAGTGGTTCATCGATATTTTGTGAACTTAGGTCATACTTCTGTTTTTTTATTAATCCGGGGTGAGGTTAAGCGCCAAGAGCAGGGTATGTCTAATAATATAATGAGGGGGGGCAAGCCGTCCTTCGCGTCCGACTAAGCTAGCGAAAGCGCATGGAGAGATCGACGGCTCGCAGATGCTTGGTCAGTTCACCGACTGAAATGTAGTCGACACCGGTTTCGGCAATCTCACGAATGGTCTTTAGGGTAACCCCACCCGAGGCCTCTAATTTTGCCCGGCCCTGGGTGATCGCGACTGCCTCGCGCAGGGTGGTGATAGCCATGTTGTCCAGCAGCAGAATGTCGGCTCCCGCGGCCAGTGCCTCCCGCACCTCTTGAAGATTTTCCACTTCCACTTCCACTGGAACATGCGCAGGGGCATGGCTGCGCGCCTGTGCTACTGCCGCGCTAATCGAACCGGCCGCCGCGATATGGTTCTCTTTGATCAGCACACCGTCATAGAGTCCGATGCGGTGGTTGGTACCGCCACCGCACTTTACCGCATATTTTTGTGCCTGACGTAGCCCCGGGATGGTCTTGCGTGTATCCAGCACCTTGACGCCTGTACCGGCAACCGCCTCGACATAGGTGTGGGTGACGGTGGCTGTACCGGAGAGGCTTTGCAAAAAGTTCAGCGCGGTGCGCTCGCCGGTCAACAGTGGCCGCGAGGGACCCTGCAGAACGCAGAGGATCTGATTAGGCGAGACTTGCTCCCCTTCGCTCACCTTCCAGTCGATGTGGATAGAAATATCAAGCTGGCAGAAGACCTCTTCGAACCAGGGGCGGCCGCAGATAACCGCAGCCTCCCGGCTGATGACAGTGGCTTCTGAACGGGCCTCTTCCGGGATCAGGTCGGCAGTCAGATCCCCTGCTCCGATATCCTCGCGAAGGGCGAGGCGTACCTGTTCCCGGATGAGTTCCGGTGACAGATCCACCTTAGAGGATCTCCAGCAGCTCAACCTCGAAGATCAGGGTGGCATTGGGCGGAATCACCCCACCTGCGCCGCGGGCCCCGTATCCAAGGTTGGCCGGAATGGTCAGTTTGCGGGTACCGCCGACCTTCATGCCCTGTACTCCCTCATCCCAGCCACGGATGACCTGGCCGGCACCAAGACGGAACTGAAATGGCTGATTGCGATCCTTGCTGGAATCGAATTTACTGCCGTTTTCCAGCCAGCCGGTGTAGTGGACGGAGACTGTTTGGCCGGCGCTGGCCTCGGTACCTCCGCCTTCGACGGTGTCCTCGATCTTCAATCCGGAATCGGTGATGCGCTCGCTCATGGCGTTTCTCCTGATAAAAATGAATGGCCCGCATGGCGGGCCGTTAATAGTCGCGGATATTACTATGGGACCGGTGAAGGTGAAAGGCTCAAGGGGTAGACCGCTTGTGCGCTCACCTCTTTCCCATATAGTCGTCCTTGAGCTTCTTCACCAGGCCGGTCAGTAGGATGAGCGCCAGCAAATTGGGCAAGGCCATCAGGATGTTGGTGATATCGGCGATATTCCACACCAGGTTGAGAGGGACTGCTGCGCCGAAAACCACTAGCACGGTGAAGACCACCCGATAGGGGATCACGGCCTTTTCCCCAAACAGGAAATGTGCGGAGCGATCGCCATAGTAGGACCAGGCGATGATCGTTGAGAAGGCAAACAATGCCAGGCCGATGCCGACCACCATCGCGCCGCCATCGCCCAGGCTCTGACTGAAGGCGTGGGCAGTCAGGGCGGCGCCAACTGCACCCTCGGGGGCATTGGCATAGGCGCCGGTGACGACGATTACCAGGCCGGTCATGGTGCAGATCACGATGGTGTCTATGAACGGTTCCATCATGGCCACCAGCCCCTCTCTCACTGGCACGTTGGTTCGGGCCGCGGCATGGGCCATTGGCGAGGAGCCAAGTCCCGCCTCGTTGGAGAAGAGGCCGCGGGCTACCCCCCAACGGATCGCCTCACCTACCGCAGCACCACCGACCGACCAGGGGTTGAGCGCGTGGTTCAGGATGGTGGCGAAGGCGGCGGGAATGGCCTCGAGGTAGTTGAACAACACAATCAAGGCGGCGGAGACGTACAGTACCGCCATGAAGGGGACGATGGTGCTGGCCACCTTGGCGATGCGCTCAACGCCACCGAGGATCACCAGCCCGACCAGCACCGCCAGCACAGTACCCACCAGCCAGCCATCTTCTTTCATTTGCGGCCACAGGTAGCTCAGACCATCGACGACGGAATTTGCCTGCACCATATTACCGATGCCGAATGAGGCGATGAGGGCGAAGCTGGCAAAGGCGATGGCCGTGCGGCGCATCTTGAGGCCATGGAGCAGGGTATACATGGGCCCACCCGCTACCTTGCCCTGCGGATCGACCTCACGAAACTTCAGCGCCAGGGTACACTCGCTGAATTTGGTTGCCATCCCGACAAAAGCGGTCACCCACATCCAGAACAGGGCGCCGGGCCCGCCGAGGGAGATCGCGGTCGCCACCCCGGCGATGTTTCCTGTCCCAACGGTGGCTGAGAGTGCCGTAGCCAGCGCCTGGAAATGGGAGACCTCACCCTGATGGGTTGGATCACTGTACTTACCGCCAATAAGTTCGGCGCTGTGGCGAAAGCCTTTTACCTGAATGAAGCCCATGCGCAGCGTGAGGTAGAGGCCGGTGCCAACCAGCGCGATGAGCGTGAAATAGTTGCCCCACAACAGCCCGGAAAGTTGGCCGCTCCATTCGGTTAATTGCGCGATTACACCATCCATTTTATCCCTCTTGTTATCTCTTTTTATCTCATTGTGCTTTGTTTGATCGGGCCTTAGTTTGCCTGGCCCTGTTATTGTCTGTTAACAGCCCGAGCCCAATAGTGTAACGTTCATGGGGTATTGGCAAATGATAAAGAGATACCCTTGGCATCCCTCCCGGCAGTCCTGCGACCATTTATCGACAGTCTTCGCGATCTGGCGCCGATCATCCTCGTGATCGCCTTTTTCCAGCTGGTGGTGCTGCAGCAACCGATTCCCAATCTGGAGGTCTTGCTGTTTGGCACCGCGATGGTGGTGTTGGGGCTGACCCTGTTTGTTCGCGGGCTGGAGATGGGACTGTTTCCCATCGGTGAGAGCATGGCTTATGCGTTTGCCCGTAAGGGTAGTGTCTGGTGGCTGCTTGCCTTTGCCTTCGCCCTGGGTTTTGGCACGACTGTGGCAGAGCCTGCGCTCATTGCTGTGGCCGGCGAGGCCGCTGAGGTAGCTGCGGTTGGCGGGATGATTGCCGATAATGAACCGGCCAAAGCGAGCTACGCCACTGGCTTGCGCTATACCGTGGCGTTTTCGGTGGGCTTTGCCATCGTCCTTGGCGTATTGCGCATCCTCAAGGGTTGGCCAATTCAGTACCTCATTATCGGTGGTTATCTCGGTGTGGTCGTGATGACGACCATTGCGCCCCGGGAGATCATCGGCATTGCCTATGATTCGGGTGGTGTGACGACCTCCACCATTACTGTGCCGTTGGTGACGGCTTTGGGGGTTGGTCTCGCGTCCTCCATCAAGGGGCGCAATCCGATGGTGGATGGTTTCGGGCTTATCGCCTTTGCCTCCCTGACGCCGATGATTTTTGTGATGGCTTACGGCATGGTGATTGGCTGATGGAAACACTGCATCTGATCCTGGACACTCTGCTGGCGACGTTGCGCGATGTGCTGCCCATCGGGGCGATCATTTTCGGCTTCCAGCTGCTGGTGATTCGCCGTCCAATCCCCAATGTGAAAAAAGTCATCATCGGTTTTGTGTATGTTTTGCTGGGTTTGACCCTGTTTCTCATTGGCCTGGAAAAAGCGCTATTTCCGCTGGGCAAACTGATGGCTGAGCAATTGACCGATCCCGCATTTATTTTAGGAGAAGGGGCCGGCCGGATACTGCAGTGGGATGACTATGGCTGGGTTTATCTGTTTGCTTTTGCCATCGGCTTCTCCACCACCGTGGCCGAGCCCTCTTTGATCGCTGTAGCCATCAAGGCGCAGGAAGTGTCTGCGGGTGCTATCAGTGTATGGGGACTACGCACCGCCGTAGCTATCGGGGTAGCGATAGGAATTGCACTGGGCACTTATCGTATTGTCAGTGGCACCCCGTTGCACTACTACATCATCGCCGGTTACATCGTGGTGATTATTCAGACGATTTATGCCCCCAGAATGATCATTGCCCTGGCTTACGACTCCGGGGGAGTGACGACCTCGACGGTCACTGTGCCGTTGGTCACCGCGTTGGGGCTGGGCCTGGCCAGCACAGTGCCGGGGCGCAGCCCAATGCTCGATGGTTTCGGGCTCATCGCCTTTGCCAGTCTGTTTCCGATCATGTCGGTGATGGGCTATGCACAACTCAGTCACTGGAGAGCACGCCGGATTGGCAGTGTTAAAACACAGGAGAGTTAACCATGCATTTTAAACTGTTGATCGCACTGGTCGAGGATGACAAGACCGAAAAGGTGCTCGATGCGGCACGTGAGGCGGGGGCTACGGGTGCCACAGTGTTGAATCAGGCGCGTGGTGAAGGGGTGAAAAAAAGCAAAACCTTCTTTGGCCTGTCTCTGGAGACTCAGCGTGACATGGTGATGTTTCTGGTGGAGGAGCACATGAGTCGCAAGATACTGGAGCGCATTGCCGCGGTGGGACAGTTCGACGACAAGCCTGGCACCGGCATTGCCTTTCAGATCGATGTGGAAGATGCGGTAGGTGTCATTCATCAGGTAGAGAAACTCAGTGCCGTCGTGGAGGAGGAGTTATGACCAGTGACAGAAAGGTGATCCGGGTGCGTCATGTGATGAAGCCCCAGTTCGATATGGTCGATGGGATGGCCACGGTGCGAGATGCACTGGCGACGATGAAACATGTGGATACCAAATGCCTGATTGTCGACAAGCGCCATGAGGACGATGAGTATGGAATGCTGCTGATCTCGGATATAGCACGCAAGGTACTGGCCGTTGACCGTGCCCCGGAGCGGGTCAATGTGTACGAGGTGATGGCCAAGCCGGTGATCCCGGTCGACCCGGAGATGGATATTCGTTACTGTGCCCGCTTGTTCGACCGCTTCTCTCTGTCACGTGCACCGGTAGTGGAGCATGGCAAGGTTATCGGCATCATCAGCTTTACCGACATGGTGTTGCGCGGCCTGCTGGCGGATCTGGACTAAACAATGATGCCTGTCGAGCGCCTGACCCAGTTCGATTTTTACCACGTCCTCGCCGCGACGGAAGGGGTGAGCCTGGTCTATTTCACCGCACCGGGTTGCGGCGCCTGTCGCCAGCTCAAGCAGGTGCTGCAACGCCACCCCCGGGAGTTCGCTGTGATTAACCTGTTTGAGGTGGATGCTCAGCAGGATCTGGCGCTCACCCGGGAATTCGAGGTATTCCATCTGCCGGCGCTGTTTCTGTTCAAAGATGGTCACTACCATGCGGCAATCCATGCCGAGCCCAATGTCCCCAGCCTGCTTGCTGCGGTTGAGGCAGCAGTGACTGCGGCACCAGAGGAGGCGCCGTGAGCCTGCAGGTCGACCGTCAAACAGGGCTTATCTTGCCGGCGCGCCAGGTAGCCTCGCCCAACTGGGATGAGCGCCCTGCCGGGGCGGAGATCGATCTGATTGTGATTCATGGCATCAGCTTGCCGCCGGGGGAGTATGGTGGTCCCTGGATCGATGCGCTCTTTACCAATACCCTCAACCCGGATGCCCATCCTTACTTCGCCGAGATTCACCAACTGCGGGTCTCCTCTCACCTGCTTATCCGGCGTGACGGTGAACTGGTGCAATACGTGCCTTTTCACCGCCGTGCCTGGCATGCTGGGGTCTCGCAGTATGAAGGAAGAGAGCGCTGCAATGATTTCTCTATCGGTATCGAACTGGAGGGCACGGATGAGGAGCCTTATGAGGCAGTGCAGTACGCCCGGCTTGCCGAGGTGATCGCCGCACTCGAACAAGCCTATCCAGGCATTGACCGGCAGCGCCTGGCGGGTCACAGCGATATTGCGCCGGGGCGCAAGACCGATCCGGGGCCGGCATTTCACTGGCCGCAACTGGTGGCACAGCTTTCAGCACCGGCCGACAAATCAAACTCTGCTTGAAATGCGGCGTACGAACATTGAAACTTAGGCAATGTTATTGATTGCGATCATTCTGGGTCTTATTGCCGAGCGCTTCCTGGGTTCCATGGCCGAGCTGCGCCGTTTCGGCTGGTTCCGTGGCTACGCCAGGTTTGTAAAACGCGTCACCGCTGAGCAACCCTATCTCAATGGCCCTGCGTCGGTGATATTGGTGCTGGCCCCCTTGGTGCTGATAATTGGCTTTGTGGGCTATTACCTCACCAACCTCTGGTTTCTGTTTGGCCTGGGTTTTGCTGTGTTGGTACTGCTCTTTTGCTTCGGTCCCACCGATCTGGAAGCGGAGGTGGAAGCCTTCGTGGACGCCCGTAGCCGTGGCGATGAGGAGTCGGCTATTTGGCACGCCACTGAACTGCTTGGCAGTGATCTGCCGACCCATTCGGCACAACTGACCCGCCGCATCATGGACAATATTCTGATCGAGGTGAACGAACGGCTGTTGGCTGTGGTGTTCTGGTTCGTACTGCTCGGCCCCGCCGGTGCGCTGTTGTTTCGTCTGGCGCAGCAGCTGGTGAAAGAGGAAGGGGAGAGCAACGATGATTTCGCTGAGGCGGCCCAGCGCCTCTATTATCTGTTGGTCTGGCCGCCCGCCCGTATCTGCGCCTTGGCCTACGCCCTGGCTGGAAGTTTCGTCGATGCATTCACTGGCTGGCGCAGCGTCGTCGCCACCTGGTATGAAAGCAGCCATAAGGTTCTGACCGCCAGCGGTCTCGGCGCCTTGCGCTACCAAGAGGGGGAGATCGAGGAGGGGAACGATGCCCAAAATCTTGCCATGGTCAGTGAGACCCTTTCGCTGGCTCGTCGTGCCGTGATGGTGTTTATCAGTATACTCGCGCTGTTTACCCTGGCCGGCTGGATGACGTAAATAAGCGATATGTTCGAAGACAAGGACCTCCTTTAACAACTGACGACTGCGAACTCATCTCCCATCCCATCCCTTACCTTACCTGAATACCTGTTAGTGGAATCATGCGTGAATTGATTTTAGGCGGTGCTCGCTCAGGCAAGAGCGCTCTGGCCGAGCAGCGTGCGATGGAAAGTGGATTGAAAGTGACCTACATCGCCACAGCAGAGGCCGGCGATAGCGAGATGGCTGAGCGTATTGCCCATCACCGTCACCGCCGCCCAACAGATTGGCAATTGGTTGAGGAGCCATTGCGCCTTGCCCGCGTCCTGACTGAGTGGGCCTCTCCCGAGCGTTGTCTTATCGTCGATTGCCTGACCCTGTGGCTGAGCAATTGGTTGGCATCCGAGACTATAGACGAGACAGTCTTTGCCGCAGAACGGGAGGCATTACTGGAGCGGTTGCCCCAATTGCCGGGGCAGGTGTTGCTGGTCAGCAACGAGGTGGGACTCGGCATCGTGCCGCTGGGAGTCATGACGCGACGTTTTTGCGATGAAAGCGGCCGGTTGCATCAGGCGGTGGCTGCCGCCTGTGATCGGGTGACCTTCGTCACCGCCGGCTTACCGATGACCTTGAAGGGATAAGAAATGACATTTGACTGGTTGTATCGACCTGCTGCTCCGCTGGATCAACAGGCAGGTGCCGCGGCTGCGGCGCGCCAGGGACAACTGACCAAGCCACCCGGCTCGCTGGGTCGGCTCGAACGTCTGGCCGAGCGCCTGGCGGCGATGCAGGGGACAGTCCGTCCATCATTGGAGCGGCTTCAGATCACGGTGTTTGCCGCCGATCATGGCGTGGCGGCAGAAGGGGTATCGGCATTTCCCCAGGAGGTCACCGTGGCGATGATCGCCAACTTCGCTCATGGCGGGGCCGCGATCAGTGTACTGGCCCGCGAGTTGGGGGCGACACTGGAGGTAGTCGATGTCGGGGCGGCCGTCCCCTCGGCCGCACTACCACAGGTCATCCAGCGGCGCGTTGCTGCGGGGTCTGCCAATTTCTGTACCGCACCTGCGATGGACGAAGCACAGCTGGCCGAGGCCCTGCTGGCCGGCCAAGAGGCGATCGAGCGGGCACAGGCGAACGGTGCACAGCTCTTTATCGGTGGTGAGATGGGGATCGCCAATACAACTGCCGCCAGTGCCATTGCCTCAGCGCTCCTGGGCAAGCACCCTACCGAACTGGCCGGACCAGGTACCGGACTGGATGAGGCCGGGGTGTCGCACAAGGCCCAGGTGATCGATTGCGCGCTGGCGATACACGCCGCGGGGCTGGATCAACCCCTGGAGGTGCTGCGGCGGCTTGGTGGATTTGAAATTGCCGCCCTCTCCGGTGCTTATCTCAGTGCTGCTCAGCAGGGTATGCCGGTGCTGGTCGACGGTTTTATCAGCAGCGTGGCGGCACTGGTGGCGCTACGCCTGAATCCCTCCATTGCTCCCTGGTTGATTCTATCGCATGCTTCGGCCGAGCCGGGGCATGCGGCGGTTGTGGCTGCCATCGGCGAGCAACCGTTGCTGGACCTTTGCATGCGGCTTGGTGAAGGCAGTGGCGCGGCCGTTACCGTGCCACTGCTACGCATGGCCTGTGCGCTGCACAATAACATGACTACCTTCGCTGAGGCCGGCGTTGCGGGTAAGGAGCGGTGAGCGGGAAATCCTTGAACTTTTAATCTTGATGCTGCATCT
>JBFEWO010000030.1:0-23091 GCA_041546305.1 Thiohalomonadaceae bacterium
CGCTCCACTCCTTCACCAACCACCTTGAGACCAAGGCTATGACCCAACAGGATCACCGCGGCCACCAGCGAGGCCTCCTGTTCGTTGGTATCGATATCGCGAATAAAGGCACGATCGATTTTCAAGGTATCAACAGGAAAGCGACGCAGGTAGTTCAGCGAGGAGTAACCAGAGCCGAAATCATCCACCGCCAGGCGGATCCCCATTGCCCGCAACGCATTCATGGTGCGGATATTCTCCACCGCATCCTCCACCAGCATGCTTTCGGTCAGTTCAAAGGTGATCTGGCCGGGCTGTATCGCATATTGCTCAAGGATGGCACGAGTGGCCTCAAGAAAATCCTTGCTGCGAAACTGTATTGCTGAAACATTAACGGCAACCGACACACCCTCATAACCCAGCTCATGCCAGCGTTTGAGTTCCCGACAGACGCTGTGCAGCACGAACTCGCCGATTTGCGCGATTAAACCCGTCTCCTCAGCCAATGGAATGAAATCACTCGGCGGTACCCAGCCCATCGTAGGACTGTGCCAGCGCAACAGCGCTTCGGCCGAGACAATCACTTCATTCCGCGCATCGAATAGCGGTTGGAAATGGACGCTCAGTTCTCCCTCCTGTATTGCCTTACGTAACATCACCTCCAGAGCAAGATGCTCCAGCGAATGGGCATTCATCGCTGGCGAGTAAAGCTGATAACTGTTACGCCCGGCCTCCTTGGCACGGTACATGGCGCTGTCGGCATTCTGAATCAAACTCTCGAGTGAGGTGCCATCATCCGGGTAAACACTCACCCCGACACTACAGGTAATCACCAACTCCTGCCCATTGATCGCGATCGGCTGCCCCATCGCATCGATGATCCGCCGCGCCACCTGGACCACATCCTCGATATCCTCTACATCCCCCAACAAAATGACAAACTCATCCCCCCCCATGCGGGCGACCGTATCATCCTCTTTTACCGAGACCTGCAACCGCCGGGCAACTTCCTGCAGTAACTTGTCTCCGACGCTGTGCCCTAGACTGTCATTGATACGCTTGAATCGATCCAGATCAATGAATATCACGGCCAGCCGCCCCTGGCTTCGGTGGGCGTGAGCGATGGCTACCCCCAGACGGTCGTGCAATAGCCGCCTGTTTGGCAAATGGGTCAACAGATCATAGTAAGCCAGATTGCGGATCCGCTCCTCGTTGTCCTTCATCTCGGAAATATCGCTAAATAGTGCCGCGTAATGGGTAAGCTCTCCCACTTCATCCCTGATCCCGGTGATTGTCAGCAACTCTGGGAACACTTCACCGGTCTTGCGCCGATTCCACACCTCACCCTGCCAGCACCCCGCTTCTCTAATCTGCCGCCACATTTCGGCATAGAATTTTTCATTGTGACGCCCGGAACGGAGGATGGCCGGTGTTTTGCCGATCACCTCCTCGGCACTGAAGCCGGTGAGTCGCGTAAAGGCGGGATTCACCGAGACGATAAACCCTTCGGTATCAGTAACAATGATCCCCTCCAGGGTACTTTCAATGATCTTTTCTGCCAGGTAGAGATTGCGTTGCGAGTGTTGCAGAGCCCGGTCCCGTTCAGCCAACGCCTGCCTGAGTTCCTGTACGTAAACATTCTTCACACCGAACAGGATCTCGCTCAGACTGATCAGGCCGCGCACATCTCCCTTCTTATCCAGCACACCGATATGCCGGATGCCGTTCTTCACCAGCAAACTTCTGGCACGGTAAAGACTGGATTCACCAGGAATTGTCAGCAACGGGCGACTGGCGATCTCGCCGATGCAGCAATCGGTGAGCTGACGGCCAATGAGGCGCACGATATCGCGCCCGGTAACAATGCCATAGTCACCACTATTGTAGCGAACCAGCGCGGCATCACTCTGCGCCTGACGCATCCGGGATGCCACCGCCCCGAGGTTATCGACCTCACTTACAGTCGGCTGTCCCTCTTTAAAGACCGAATCGACATTGCGTAGTCGCAAGTAGTGCTCAATCCCTTGGTGTAACACCACGTCGGTCTGACTCACGACACCTAGCACCTGCCCCTCATCACCCACCACCAGATAATGGCGCCCCCCCTCATTCAGGAATCGAGTTGCGACATCCTGCAGCGATGCATCACCGCTAACGCTTTTCAATGGCTGGCTCATCAGCGTACCGATAGGCTGATTCAGTGTTTCGGTTAAAGAGAAATCGACGGCCAGGGCGTCACGCTCCGTCCAGATACCGACTGGTTTCTTCTGCTCGGTCACGATGACTGCACTGCATTGGGCCTCACTCATCAGTCTGGCGACTTCAAAGAGAGGCATCGATGGCGCACACTCAAGCAACCGCCGGCGAATGATCTCTTTTACATGAATTTCCGAGGAGGCCAGGGAAAGCGTGCTCTCTTCATCACTGATTATTTCCATACAGGAAGAACCTCTGCGCTTTAAACCGTACGGCGCCAATCAATTAAGCCGAAAACATCCTGTATGTGACTACTTCAACTATAGGCGAGCGCCCTTCGCGGTGTGGCGAATAGAATGTGGGTTACCGACAAATTGCGTCTTCATCCGATGCCAGCGATCCTGGCTAAAGCTGGCAAGGTTTTCACCTCTAGCGCAGCAGTAAGGCCAGACCGCTTCCGATCAGCAGCACGCCGATGGCTCGCTGAAAACCTTGCTGGCTGATCGTGGTATGAATATGACCACCAAGGTACATCCCCACCACCATAATCGGCAAGGCCAAAAGTAAAAGCAACATGGTATCGAGATGGTAGAAACCGGAAAAGAAGTAACCGACAATTCGACTGCTGCCATCGATCAGAAAGATCGTTGCCACCGTGGCACGGAAAGGTGTCTTGTCCAGATGGCGCAGGCGCAGATAGATCACATAAAACGGCCCACCTGTACCAAACAGCGTGCCGATTAGTCCGCCAAGCCCGCCGGCTGGTGCCGCCCATAAACGCGATCCATAAAACCCGGGACCGGAACTGAACAGAGTATAGAAAGCATAGAGCAGAATGAAACCGCCCAGGGCGGTGCGTAACAGTTCCGCATCCAGCGTCTTGAAAAGATAGAGGGCAGTAAGAACACCGGCCAAGGTAAACGGGAGCAACGGCAGGATATCCCCCCAGGAGATCGCCTGGCGATGCTTGACCCCATGACTGGTGGAGGCAATGTAATCAAGCAATCCCACCATCGGCACGACCATGGACAACGGCAGAATCTGTGCCAGCAAGGGAATGGCAATCAAACCCGAACCAAATCCGGCGATGCCGCGGATGAAAAAGGCCACACTGATAACCGAAGCAGCGAACAGCCACTGGGAAATAGAGAGAGATTCAAGCATGGGAATAAACGGTACCGGAGAAAGGAGAGGGAGTATAACGAGTTTTTTCTTCGCTAGTACACGAACGAAAATCGCTATTTGGTCAACCGGCGCTCCAGCCGCAACAAGAGATCCCGCCAGGGGGTCATCACCACCATGAAACCAAGCAGCACACCGATGCTGTTTGCCAGCATGTCGGCATATTCAAAATAGCGGCCGCGCATCTCCTGAACAAACTCCAGCGCAGTCCCCAGTATCAGCAAAAGGATGGCGTGAAACAGCAGCCAGGCACGTCGCTGATAGAGCTGCACAAACCATGTCATCAACAGCATATAGGCGATCAGGTGCCCCAGCTTGTCGCCATAAGTCAATGAGATACGCAACGGTGTCGAGGTGAGCGAGAGGTAGATCAGTACCCCGACGCCCACCCAGCCGAGCAGAAGCCAGAACAGGGAATGATGAAATGGACGCATCTTAGAGATAGATCCATAACAAAACACCGCCCAGCACCAGGCGGTAGATGACAAAGGGTAACATGCCAATGCGCTCCAGTGCCTTCAGAAACAATGTAATACAGAGGTAAGCACTGAGAGCGGAGAGAACAACGCCAAGGAGCAGCGAGGTCCAGTCCACCGGCAATGAGGATTCAATGAGTTCCTTGGTATTGAGCCCTCCGGCGAGCAAAATCACCGGTATCGACAGCAGGAAGGAAAAACGTGCTGCCGCAGCCCGGTTCAGCCCCATCATCAGGCCGGCGGTCATGGTGATGCCGGATCGCGAGGTACCAGGGATCAACGCCAGTGCCTGGGCAATCCCTATCACTACGACGTCGCGCCAACCGATGGTGTGCTCGTCACGCTCGCGCTTGCCCTGGACATCGGCCCACCACAGCAGCAGGCCAAAGAGGATGGTGGCAGCGGCAATGACCAGCGGGGAGCGTAGCGAGGTCTCGATCACATCCTTGAACAGCAAGCCGGCAAGCCCGACTGGGATGGTACCTAGGCCCACTGCCCAGGCCAGATTGCTGTCACCAACACGGCGGCGCTGAAGGAGCGAGGCCAACCAATCGCGCAGCATCACTACCAACTGGGCGTGAAAATACCACACCACAGCGATGAGCGTGCCCACATGTACCGCCACATCAAAGGCCAAACCCTGGTCTTCCCAATCCGTCAGGACAGGAAACAGGATCAGATGCGCCGAACTCGAAATCGGTAAAAATTCGGTCAGCCCCTGCAACAGCGCCAGCAAAACAATTTGAATCAGTTCCATATTTGATTTGTATTCCGGTTCATCGGGCCCGTCCTGACAGGGCACCCATTGTCACGTTATGGAGGATGCCTTTAGCGCTTCTCCGCGACGAGATTCGCGTAACGCCCTTCTTTCATGATGCGGCTGTGGATGACCGAAAATCCGCACATATTGAGCATATAAATGAGGTCCTCACGGCTAAAACGATTGTGTTCGATAAAATGAACTAACAGGTCCTCCAACTCCTCAACCGGGGTATGCGGGTCAAACACCCGCGCCTCTTCGGTCTGTGCACGGATATAAACCTCCAGCGGCGCCCGTACCCAGTCGAGGATATAGAATCGTCCACCGGGCTTGAGACAACGAGCTACCTCCTGCAGTGTACGCAGCGGCTGATTCATCTCGTGTAGCACCACTGAGGCCATCGCCACATCCACCGAACCGTCGGCCAGCGGCAGGTGAGGGTCGTGCAGATCCTCGGTCACAATCTCGCAGCCCTCAGGCAGGGTCACCATTGCCTCCAGCATGTAGGGAGCACACTCCACACCGATAACCTTCATCCCCGGCGAGCGCTTCGCCAGCGCCTGGACAAACATCCCGGGCCCAGCACCCAGATCCAATACCACGGGCTGTTCCGAATAGACGGGACGAATCCAGCGGTCCCACTCGGCCCAGAAATCGTCATTGAACCGGTCGGCAAATCCCTGCTTCATCAACTCAGCAAAACGCTCACCGTCACGATGGTGTTTGGCCAACATCGCCTGCGTCTGCTGTAATCGCTCGGACATGGTTCTCTCACTCATACACAATCGTTTCTGAAGGTTCGCCATGATAGCGCCTTTGCCATTGTTGGGCAGCCCGCCCAGTCACAAAACATTCACCGTGATGTAACACCGGGTTCACTGTCGCTGGCTATGCTTTTGATAACGACATAAAGAAGACAAAAAGGATGAAAACCATGAGACACATCTTGCACAGCTTCACCAGCCCCAAGCAACACCGTGACGAGAGCTACAGCCGTCTGCTAGAGGAGGTGGCCTACCTGGAGGCCAGGCTCATCGCCATCGGCCAAACCGGCGACTGCGCCTATGAAAAGGCCCTTGCCCGTAGCTACTCTGAGCTGCTGCGTGCCCGCAGACGCCAGCTGGCAGCCCTGAAAGACTAAAGCCTTCCCCGGTTATCCCGCAGGGCGAAGCCCTGCAGCGTCCCCTGCCACCCCCGGCTCAACGCCATCACTTTAAATAACTCTCCCATCTCCCCCGGCATGGTCAGGCGCTTGACCTGGGCCGACAGGGTAAGCTGCTCTCGGGCATCCCCCTGTGCCTCAGCCAAGAATGCGGTCAAACCGTTGGCAATAAGAAAGTCCGCCTGACTGGTATAGCCTCGCACTGACAGCCCGGTGTCTACTGCCGCCTCCGCAACAGCTGTAAAATCCACATGGGCGGTAATATCCTGCAGTCCGGGCAGGATCAGGGCATCCTCATGGGCCCGGTGGCGGTAATGGCACATCAGGGTGCCGCGGGAGCGCTGGGCATGATAGAACTCGCTGCGCGGGAAGCCGTAATCGATGAGCAGCGCTACGCCTTCGGTAAGAAACTCCCCCAGGCCGCGCACCCATTCTTCGGCCCGCAGGTTGATCTCCGATTCATATCCCTCGTCGAGCGAGCATTCCTCTTGCAGACGCCTCAGGCGCTGAAGCAACTCTGCCGCCGGTTCCCGTCTTTGCAGCACAAAATCCTCGCCATACGAGGCGACGCACAATTCACGAGGCCCGTTATTATCTATGCGAAACCGTTGCACCGGCATCGCATCGAGCACCTCATTGGCCAGCACCACCCCACGAAAACCCGCATCAGGCAGGCCATCGAGCCAGACGATACGCTCACTCAGCTGCGGCACCCTCTGCCGAAGGGTTTCCTGCTGGCGTTCCCGCAGGTCGGCACTGAGTTCGAGGATATAGTACTTCGACGGAAGTGCATCGCACCTTTCCAGCTCGCCGAGGATATCGGCCGCCATCACCCCGCTGCCGGCACCAAACTCGAGGATCGCGCCATCATGTATAGCAGCAAGCACTTCGGCACACTGGCGCGCCAGACAACGGGAAAAAAGCGGGGAAAGTTCCGGTGCGGTGACAAAGTCACCGGCCTCGCCGAACTTGCGACTGCCGGCACTGTAGTAACCCAGCCCCGGCGCATACAGGGCCAGCTCCATGTATTGGTCAAAGCCGAGACAGCCGCCGGCAGTCGCCATCGCCTCCCGGATCAACGCAGCGAGCCGCTCACTATGTGCCAGCGCTTCGGCTGATGGCACGGGCAGATCCCGCACAGAAGCATTGTGCCCCTTGAATCCGGGACGAATACCCTCAGAAATCATCCATACAGTCCAGTTACGTTAGAATAAGAACCGTGTGTTACCCCGCCCCATTTCGGAGAAACTCGTGAGCGAAAACAACACCCTCGACGGCAAGGTCGTCCTCATTACCGGTGCGGCGCATCGCATTGGTGCCACCACCGCCCGTACCCTGCATGCTGCCGGCGCCAACATCGTCCTGCACTACCGCAACTCAAAGGCCGGTGCCGAGACCCTGCAGGCGGAGCTCAATGCCCAGCGTGCCGCCTCGGTGGCACTAGTGCAGGGGGATCTGCTCGATACCCCAACCCTGCCGGGGCTAGTGGAACAGGCCTATGCCGGATGGGGCCGGCTTGACGTGCTGATCAACAATGCCTCCACCTTTTACCCGACACCGGTAGGCTCCATCACCGAAGCGCACTGGCATGATCTGATGGGCTCAAACCTCAAGGCACCGTTCTTCCTTGCCCAGGCCGCCGCACCACACCTCAAGTCCGAACGCGGCAGTATCGTCAACATCGTCGACATTCATGCCGACCGTCCACTCAAGGAGCATCCGGTCTACTCCATGGCCAAGGCCGGGCTGGTGATGATGACCAAATCACTGGCCTGCGAGCTCGGCCCTGAGGTGCGAGTCAACGCCATTGCCCCCGGCGCCATCCTTTGGCCCGAGAATGATATGGACGATTCGACCAAGGCGCGCATCCTCGAACGTACCTTCCTCAAGCGACAGGGCAGCCCGCAGGATATCGCCCGTGCGGCCCTGTTCCTGATCCGCGACGCCGACTACACCAGCGGACAGGTGCTCAAGGTCGATGGCGGCCGGTCACTGAATTCTTGAGTTCTTTGTAAATAACGTCAGTCAGAAATCAAAGGGCACAGGCCAAAGGGGCTGCTTTTCCTTGTCGAAGGCAGCCCACAGTTCGGCATAGGTTCTTTTTAACACAGGGTGTTTCAGGCTCGGCGCGATCTCGGCCAGGGGCCAGAGGACAAAGGCGTTCTTGGTAATTTCATCCCTTGGCAGTTCCAGCTTGCAATCATGCAGTACCAAATCATCGTAAAGCAGCATGTCGATATCGAGGGTACGGGATGAAAAGCGAGGCCCCTCTCGGGTTCGGCCATGGGTATTCTCGATCTCGTGCAGCACCCAGGCCACCTCGCCAACCGCTTCATTGGTGTCGAAAGCGGCCACCAGATTGTAGAAATTGTCCCCGTCGAAACCGACCGATTCGCTTTCATAGACGGTAGAGAGGGTTAGTTCACCGTAGTGGGCCCGCAGGTCAGCCACCCCACCGCGAATATTCTCATCCCGGTTGATATTGCTCCCAATGCTGACGTAAACCCGCGTCATCAGGGGCGCTCTCCCCGCTCGATCACAATACCGACGCCCGAAGCGTGGCGCACTGCGCCCTTCTTGTTGAGGCGTACCCGCACCCAGGGCACATTGAATTCGGTCAGGATGATCTCGGCGACCCGCTCGGCCAGGGTTTCCACCAGCTGAAACTCGCTCTCGCCGACAAACTGGATCAGGCGCTTGGCCACCGCCTTGTAGTCGAGGGTGTCCTCGATAGCATCGGAGGCAGCGGCCTTGCGGATATCGGTGGCCATTTCCAGGTCGAAGCTGACGGTCTGGGTGATACGCCGTTCCCAGTCATAGATACCGATAACAGTATCGATCTTGAGGTCACTCAGATAGATGATGTCCATGGTCTTCCCCATCGCAATGGGCTGCAACTATACGGTTCCCTTTTCGCCATGTCACGCTCGAAGGTAGCGCGGCAACCCCGTATAATCCCCCCACCAAACCGAAGAAGAATGGACTGCCATGAACTTTCTGGACCTTACACTGATTGCCTTAGCCTACCTGCTGGGATCCATATCCACGGCCATTGTCGTCTGCAAAATAATGGGGCTGCCCGACCCTCGCACCATCGGCTCGAAGAATCCGGGCGCCACCAACGTACTGCGTACCGGCAACAAAAAGGCCGCCGCGGTGACACTGTTCGGCGATTTTCTCAAGGGGCTACTGCCGGTGCTGCTCGGGCTGGTATTGCAGCTGGAGCCGACGACGCTGGCACTCATCGGTATGGCCGCCTTTCTCGGCCACCTCTACCCTATCTTTTTCGGTTTTCAGGGAGGGAAAGGGGTAGCCACGGCGCTGGGGGTGATCCTCGGGCTATCCTGGCCGGTGGCGCTGGCAGCGCTGCTGACCTGGCTAGTGATGGCCAAGGTGTTCAAAATCTCCTCCCTGTCGGCACTCACCGCAGCAGTCCTCACGCCGCTCTACTGCTGGCTGCTTGCGCCGCAGACCGAGTACATCATTCTCTTTTCAGTACTGAGCCTGCTACTCATTTGGCGCCATCGCAGCAATATCCAGAATCTGCTCTCCGGCAAGGAAGGGAAAATCGGCCGCTGAGCAGCGGCGTGGCTAGATCGCAGGAAGGCTTTCCAACGGCCAGCGCGGTGTGGCCGTGAAGGCCAGCTCCTCCTCCTCACCGGCCTTGAGGCGCAGGAATCCGGCATAGGCGATCATCGCGCCGTTGTCGGTACAGAACTCCGGCCGCGGATAAAACACCTCGGCCCGTAATTCCTTACCCATCGCCGAGAGCCGCTCTCGCAGCCCTTTGTTAGCACTCACTCCGCCGGCCACTACCAGCCGTTTGAGGCCGGTCTGCTTCAGCGCCCGCTTACACTTAATGGCCAGGGTATCGACCACCGCATCCTGGAAGGCACGAGCGACGTCGGCCCGATCCTGCTCACTCTGCTCACTCTGCTGCCAGGTCGTCAGGGTGAAGGTCTTGAGCCCGGAGAAGCTGAAATCGAGCCCGGGACGATCGGTCATCGGCCGGGGAAAATGAAAGCGCTCACTATCGCCCTGCTCAGCCAAACGCGCCAACACCGGACCTCCGGGATAACCCAGCCCGAGCATCTTGGCGGTCTTGTCGAAGGCCTCACCGGCCGCATCATCCAGGGATTCGCCCAGGATCATATAGTGTCCGACCCCGGTTACCTGCACCAACATGGTGTGCCCGCCCGAGACCAGCAAGGCTACGAAGGGAAATTCCGGGGGGAGTTCCTCCAGCATCGGCGCCAACAGGTGTCCTTCCATATGATGCACCGCCACCGCTGGCACGCCCCAAGTCCAGGCAAGGCTCCGCCCTACCGACGCTCCCACCAGCAGGGCTCCGATCAGGCCCGGACCCGCGGTATAGGCCACGCCAGTAATATCCCGCTTGGTAACGCCGGCCGCCGCCAAGGCTTCATCGATGAGGGGCAGCAGCTTGCGCACGTGGTCACGGGAAGCCAGCTCCGGCACCACACCGCCGTACTCGGCATGCATCATCACCTGGCTATAGAGGGTATGACCAAGCAAACCACGCTCACCGTGGTACACGGCTACGCCGGTTTCATCGCAGGAGG
This sequence comes from Thiohalomonadaceae bacterium, assembly GCA_041546305.1. Taxonomy (GTDB): domain Bacteria; phylum Pseudomonadota; class Gammaproteobacteria; order Thiohalomonadales; family Thiohalomonadaceae; genus JBFEYJ01. The sequence continues at coordinate 10,339 of JBFEWO010000030.1, forward strand.
TTTCGATTCCAAGTACAAGCATGGCGGGCATTTTCACCGCAAGGTCAGAGCGGTTCAAGGTTAAAGTTGAATATAAAAGTGAAAAAACCGGCCCCTTGAAGCCATCCTTCCTCTTTGAACTTTCATCTTTGAACTTTGAGCCGTCCGATCCCTTTGCATTTTTCCCCTCAAATAATTAGAATTGCCTGTTTCCTGTCCCCGGGCGGGGGCGATGAGCCGAATTTGAACTGTACCCAACGAGGTGATTAGGCATATGCCAGCCGTACGTGTAAAAGAGAACGAGCCCTTCGACGTTGCCCTGCGCCGCTTCAAGCGCAGCTGTGAAAAGGCAGGTGTCCTGTCCGAGGTCCGCCGCCGCCAGGCATACGAGAAGCCGACTTCCGTTCGCAAGCGCAAGCATGCTGCTGCCGTCAAGCGTCAGCAGAAGAAAACCTCCCGCGAGCAGAACCGCTCCAAGCGTCTTTACTAATTCGCCAGACCAATCGGACATTACGGGCTCATGGCTGATACGCTGAAAGACCAGATCACCGCCGATATGAAAGAGGCGATGCGCGCCAAGGACAAAGAGACCCTTGGCACCATCCGCCTCATTCAGGCGGCGATCAAGCAGCGTGAAGTCGATGAGCGCATCGAGCTTGATGACAGTCAGGTGCTGGCGGTGCTGGACAAAATGGTCAAGCAACGACGTGACTCCATCAAACAATATCTTGATGCCGGGCGTGACGAGCTCGCCGCCAAAGAAGAGGCGGAGATTAACGTCATCCAGAAGTACCTGCCTGCGGCGCTGAGTGAGACCGAACTCGATGCCCTCATCGAGGAAGCCATCACCAGCAGCGGAGCCCAATCGATGCAGGATATGGGCAAAGTGATGGGGCTTCTCAAGCCCAAGGTACAGGGACGTGCGGACATGGGTGCAGTCAGCGCCCGCATCAAGGCCCGCCTCTCTGCCTGACTCTCAGCCGGTGACGTCATGCACGTTGCCAGTGAAGCAGTAGACTAGGGCATGGCCGGCAGAATTCCGCAACAATTTATCGATGACCTGATTAGCCGGGTCGACATCGTCGAGGTCATAGACTCCCGCGTACCGTTGAAAAAAGCAGGCCGCGAATACCACGCCTGCTGCCCGTTCCACAGCGAAAAGACCCCCTCCTTTACCGTCAGTCCTGCCAAGCAGTTCTACCACTGTTTCGGCTGCGGCGCCCACGGCACCGCGCTGGGCTTCCTGATGGAATACGAACACCTGGAGTTCGTCGAAGCGGTCGAGGAACTGGCGAAAATGCTCGGGCTCGAGGTGCCGCGTGAGGGGGCCCCGGGCGGGATGCCAACGCGCCGGGAGCAGGAGGGCAACAAGACACTCTATCCCCTGCTTACCCAGGCCGAGCAATTTTTCCGCCATCAACTGCGCAACCACCCGGAGGCTACCCGGGCCATCGACTATTTAAAAGGAAGGGGGCTGTCCGGCGAGATCGCCCGCGATTTCGGTATTGGCTTTGCTCCGCCCGGTTGGGACAACCTGTTCAGCGCACTCGGTCGGGATCAGGAGAGGGAGCTTTTCCTCGCCGGGCTGCTGGCAGAGAAAGAGGGTGGCAAGCGCTACGACCGCTTCCGCGACCGCATTATGTTCCCGATCCGAGATCGCCGCGGCCGGGTTATCGCTTTTGGCGGCCGGGTGCTGGGTGATGAAAAACCCAAATACCTCAACTCGCCCGAGACCCCGGTGTTTCACAAGGGGCGAGAGCTTTACGGCCTCTATGAGGCACGTCAGGCGCTGCGTGAACTACCGCGCCTGCTGGTGGTCGAAGGATATATGGATGTGGTGGCCCTGGCCCAATTCGGCATTCGCTATGCGGTAGCCACCTTGGGTACGGCCGTTACCCCGGAGCATCTGGAATTGCTATTCCGCCAGACCGATGAAGTGGTGTTCTGCTTCGATGGGGACCGCGCTGGGCGTGATGCGGCCTGGCGCGGATTGGAAAATGCACTTCCGCTGATGCGAGATGGTCGCACACTGCGCTTCATGTTCATGCCCGAGGGTGAGGACCCAGACACTCTGGTGCGCCAGTTAGGACAAGAAAGTTTCGAACAGCTTATCTCTCGGGCGCAAACCCTGGATGAGTTCCTGGTAGAGCACTTCAAGCTGCGTGCCGATTTCAAGCGCCTGGATGGCCAAGCTCGCTTGGTTGAGTTAAGCCGACCACTCATTGCGAAACTTCCCGCCGGGATATATAGATACAAATTGGTTGAGCGGCTGGCACCACTGGCGAATATGCAACCGGATGTGCTGCAGAACATGCTGAGCGGAGCTACCCCAGCCCGGTCGGCAAATGCGCCGCAGCAGAAACGAGGCAAAGCGCGGGGCGAACGTCAGCAGCCCTCCCAGGTGCGAAATGCCATCACCTTACTGCTGCAACATCCGCAACTGGCGCCACTGGTGCCGGACCCAGCGCAACTGGCGGGGCTGCAGCAACCCGGAGTGGCACTCTTGCTCGACATGCTTGATCTTTTGCACCGCCACCCCAACCTCTCGACCTCCGCGCTGCTTGAACACTGGCGAGGGCGGGAGGAAGAACGCCACCTGTTCGCCCTGGCACAGCGCGATCTGCTGCTCGACGCCGAGCAGGATGATCTGGAAAACGAATTTTTGGGAGCGATACGCGGCCTGGAACAACAGTTGTTGAAACAACGCTACCAGGAACTCTCACGTAAGCCGTTGAGTGAATTATCCGGCCCGGAAAAGGTCGAATATCAGGCATTGCTAATGGAATTGAGAAAGTAAATTTTTTTCACACTTTTCCTGGCAAAACGGCAAACCGCGACTATAGTCTATAATGTTAATTTTTTATGACTGCCCCTCGGGGCACAACTCAATGCGAGATACCGACGAATGATGCAGCACGAACAAGAGTCTCAGCTTAAGCTCCTGATTGCCCGCGGAAAAGAGCAGGGCTACCTGACCTATGCCGAGGTGAATGATCACCTGCCGAGCGATATCGTCGATCCGGAACAAATCGAAGACATCATCAGCATGATTAATGACATGGGCATTACGGTCCATGAAGTTGCGCCCGATGCCGACACGCTGCTGATCACTGGAGAATCCGTCACCGCCGACGAAGACGCCGCCGAGGAAGCTGCCGCTGCACTCGCCTCGGTCGACAGTGAATTCGGCCGCACCACCGATCCGGTGCGTATGTACATGCGTGAGATGGGCGCCGTTGAGCTGCTCACCCGTGAGGGCGAGATCAAGATTGCCAAGCGCATTGAAGATGGTATGAACCAGATGCTGGAGTCCCTGGCCAGCCACCCGGAAACCATCGCCGAGTTACTGCGCGAATTCAACCAGGTTGAGGCTGGTGAACTGCGCCTGGCCGAGGTTATCACCGGCTTTGTTGATGCTGATGAGGAGCCCATGCCGGCCCCTGCTACTACCACCGCCGCTGCCGAGGAAGAAGAGAGCGACGACGAGGACGACGACGGCGTCTCCGCCTCCGACGATTCGGGCGATGACGATACCCAGTTGGATATCGAAGAGGTCCGTGAGCGCATTGCAGCAATGGAGAAGCTGTACACCAAAACCGTAAACGCCATCGGCAAGCACGGCAAGGATCACAAAACCAGTCAAAAGCTGCAGGATGAGCTGACCGCAGCCTTCCTTGAGTTCCGCCTAGCCCCCAAACTGGTCGATCGCATGGTGAGCAACCTGCGCGAACTGGTCGACCGCATTCGTACCCACGAGCGCCAGATCATGAGCCTGTGCGTGGCTGAGGCAAAAATGCCGCGCAAGGAGTTCATCTCCAGCTTCCCGGAGAATGAAACCAATATGGCCTGGCTGGACGAACACATCAACTCCGGCAAAAACTTCGCCAAGGCGCTCAAGGATCAGGCCGAAGAGATCAAGCGGGTGCAATCTCGGCTCGCCACGCTGGAGAAGGATTGCGGCATGTCCATCGCCGAGATCAAGGACATCAACCGTCGCATGTCCATCGGTGAAGCCAAGGCCCGCCGCGCCAAGAAGGAGATGGTGGAGGCCAACCTGCGTCTGGTGATCTCCATCGCCAAGAAGTACACCAACCGCGGGCTGCAATTCCTGGATCTCATCCAGGAGGGCAACATCGGCCTGATGAAAGCGGTCGACAAATTCGAATACCGCCGCGGCTACAAGTTCTCCACCTACGCCACCTGGTGGATCCGTCAGGCCATCACCCGTTCCATCGCGGACCAGGCCCGCACCATCCGTATTCCGGTGCACATGATCGAGACCATCAACAAGCTCAACCGTATTTCTCGCCAGATGTTGCAGGAGATGGGCCGCGAGGCGACTCCGGAAGAGCTGGCCGAGCGCATGGAAATGCCGGAGGACAAGATCCGCAAGGTGCTGAAGATCGCCAAGGAACCCATCTCCATGGAAACCCCCATCGGCGACGACGAGGATTCACATCTGGGCGATTTCATCGAGGACGGCAACGTGCTCTCCCCGGTCGAGTCGGCCACCGCTGAAGGCCTGCGCGAGGCGACCCAGAGTGTGCTCGAGGGCCTCACCGCTCGTGAGTCCAAGGTTCTGCGCATGCGCTTCGGTATCGACATGAACACCGACCACACCCTGGAGGAGGTCGGTAAACAGTTCGATGTCACCCGTGAGCGTATCCGTCAAATCGAAGCCAAGGCGCTGCGCAAACTGCGCCACCCCAGCCGCTCCGAGACTCTGCGCAGCTTCCTCGATTCAGAGAGCAGTTAGTAATCACTGGATATAAGGCGATACAAAGAAACGGCACCTTAGGGTGCCGTTTTCTTTTCCCTGCCATCGCTTTTCCCAAGAGACGACACGAATTTTTTTCCGTATAATCTCCCACTTCGGGCCTATAGCTCAGTTGGTTAGAGCAGGGGACTCATAATCCCTTGGTCCCAGGTTCAAGTCCTGGTGGGCCCACCAATACTTTCCGCGGGAACACGGTTTCCAGCCTCTCTTTTCCCGCCCGGTATCTCACTCTCTATCGAGTGATATGATGTCTCCTCTTTTGCTCTTTTGCATTCCCTTCAATTGGGTAACAATGGTCCATTCCAACTAATCGTCCCGTTACTTGCATGTTAAGCCCGCCACAGCATTATACTGGCTGGGAACATTTTGCGATTTTGCCCTGTCTTTATCTTGAGCCTTTATGAAACGATACCTGACCCTCATCCCGCTGCTCTTGCTAAGCGCCTGTAGCGAGTCCCCCGATGGCGGCAAGGCTGGTGCCACACGACGTGCGCCTCTCATAGAAATTGCTGCCGTGGAATACCAGCAAGAGGGACAAACGATTACCCGCATGGGTACACTGCGGGCGGATCGCCAAGTCAAGCTCATCACAGAAGAGGAAGGGCGCATCGCAACCCTGCCTGTACATGAAGGGGATCGGGTCAGCAAGGGTGATTTGCTTGTACAACTCAACGATACCCAGATCCGTGCGGAATTAAAAAAGGCCCGAGCCCAGCGTCAACAGGCCAATCAGGATGTGCGTCGTCTGGGGAAGCTGCAAAGCACCCGTGTAGTGTCAGAAGACGAACTAGCTCGCGCCCGCACAGCACTCGATGTGGCGCAGGCGGAAGAAGATCTGCTACGCATCCGCCTCGACAACACCAGTATCACCGCTCCTTTTAACGGCGTGATCAGCGCGCGCCTGGCAGAACCGGGTGACGCTGTAGCCAAATTTACCCACGTATTGACCTTAACCGATGACCGTACCCTGCTAGCAGCGCTGTCGCTATCCGAACTGGTACTGCCATCCATCACTCTCAACGACCCTGTCACCCTCACGCTCGATGCCTTGGGTGATATCACCCTGCAGGGACACATCCTACGTATCCACCCTACAGTAAACCCAATAACCCGGCAGGGCACGGTCGAGGTGGTGCTCAATAATCCACCAGCCGAGGCGCGCCCCGGCCAATTAGCCAGGGTAGAACTGACGCTGCGGGCACAGCCGCGCCTGACAGTACCGTTTCCTGCCCTGCGCCGGGACACTCAGGGAGAGTATGTTTTCCTCTACCGTGATGACGCCACCGTTCACTACACCCCTGTGGTCAGTGGACTTCACCTAGGGGAGCACATCGAAATCGTAGCGGGACTGGAACGCGACCAACAGGTTGTGATCAATGGCTTTCTTGGCCTTAGCGATGGCATGAATGTCAGTCTGGCCGATCCGGCAACGGCTGGCGGAGAGGCTGCCCAGTGACAACCCGGCTCTCAGCGATCCATGGCGGCGGACTGGCGGCCTGGTCGATCCGCCATCCTGTCGGTGTCAGCATGATCGCTGCGGCTGTTGTAGTGTTGGGGCTGTTTGCCCTGGGCCGCCTTTCCGTCGACTTGCTGCCCCACCTTATCTATCCTGAGATTCGAGTGCGTATCCTCGACCCGGGCGTGCCAGCCAGTGTGATGGAGGACCGGGTAACCCGTCAGCTTGAGGAGCAACTGGCGATCACGGAAGGGGCAATCTCGATCCAATCCCGCAGCAACGAAGGCGCAACCAGTGTTGATCTGACCTTCGAGTACGGTACTGATATCGACTTGGCGCTGCGTGACGCCAGTACACGCCTGGACCGCGCCAAGCGTTTCCTCCCCGATACCATTGACCCGCCTGTCATTTATAAACGGGACCCATCCCAGATCCCGGTGGCCGAATTCGTGGTCAGCTCAAACAGTCTGGATACGGTCAAGCTGCGCGATTGGGTCGACTATGATTTTTCCAAGCAGTTTCTCAACCTGCCTGGAGTGGCGGCAGTAGAGGTCGGTGGCGGCACGCTGCGCGAGATCCTGATTGAACCGAACCAGCAACGCTTGGCCGCTGTCGGCGTCAGCATCAGCGCTTTTATCGACACCATTAAACGCAACAATGTTGAGCTTCCCGCCGGCCGCTTGACCATGGCCATGCAGGAGCTGAGCAGCCGAACCTCAGCACGCTTTTATTCCGTGGCTGAACTGCGCCAACTCCCGATATCGCTCCCTGACGGAAGCACCCTGCCGCTCGAACAGCTGGCGCGAATTCACGACAGTCACACCGACGAACGCATCAAGGTACGCCTCAATGGCACGCCTGGTATCAAGGTGGCTATCCAGAAACAGCCCGCGGCCAATACCGTGGCAGTCGTCGATGCCGTCAACCAGCGACTTGAAGAACTAAAAGACCAGCAGCTGATCCCGCAGGACATGCGAATTGTCCAGGTGTCCGACCAGGCGGTGTATGTGCGCAATGCCCTCAATAATGCAGGAATGGCCGCCCTCAGTGGCACATTGCTGGCGATGATCGTGGTCTATCTGTTTCTCGGCGACCTGCGCCGTACCCTGATCATCGGCAGCGCCATTCCGCTCGCGGTAATGGTGACCTTTTCCCTGATGGGCGCAGGCGGTCTCACCTTTAACATCATGACCCTCGGGGGTCTGGCGCTGGGTGTTGGTATGCTGGTGGATAACACCATCGTCATGTTGGAAAACATCCAGCGCCACCAACAGGCGGGGGAGGAAGGACTGGAAGCTGGCACTGCCGCTGCCAGTGAGATCAATAGCGCCATCGTTGCCGCTACCAGTACCAACCTCGCTGCCGTCCTGCCTTTCCTCTTTGTCGGTGGCCTCACCGGTTTGCTTTTCCGCGAACTTATCTTCACCATCTCGGCCGCTATCGTCGCCTCCCTGGTTGTGGCACTAACCTTGGTGCCGGCCCTGGCCGTGCGTGTTCATGGCCACGCCACCAATCGGCTCAGCCGCACCCTTAACCGCATCGTGCTCCGGCTGCAGGAAGGCTATAGCCGCCTTCTCGCCGGTCTGCTGCAAAGACGTTGGTTGCAGGCAGGGATTGTCATGGGCTTCATTGCAGCCCTCGCCTTAAGCGTTGTTGTCTTTGGCAACGCGAAACAGGCCTTCCTGCCACAACTCGATACCGGCGAGATCAGCATCAGCATCAGTGCCGACCCGGGGATCGCCCTGGAGCAGATGGACCGTGAGGTTCGCAGGATAGAGCAACTCCTGCAGCAACAGCCGGAAGTGCGTTCCGTATTCACCCTGGTCGGGGGCTATATCTTTGGCCGCACCGAACGCGAGAGCAGCAACCGTACCACCATTACCGTGCAGCTGGTGCCGCGCGAACAACGCTCTGACAGCAGCGAGCAATGGATCCGCCGCATGCAGCAGCGGATCAACGCCCTGCAACTAACCGGCTTCAAGATCAACCTGCGTAGCCTGGGCATTCGCGGTATACGTCTAAGCAGTGGTGATGACGACATCAGCCTGCGTCTTCAGGGACCCGACATGGCCGCACTCCATCAACTGGGCGAGAAGCTGGTCAATCATCTGCGGGGTACGAGCGGACTACGTAACCTGCAGCATTCGGCCGAGGAAGTTCGACAGGAACTGAGCATTAATCTCAAACGCGAACGGCTGGCACAGCTCGGGCTGGATGCCGAGACCGTGGGACGCACCCTACGCCTTGCCCTGGATGGCGAGGTGGTCAGCGATTTTCTCGCCAATGATCGAGCCTACGACATTCGGGTGAGACTGCCACGCAATGAGGCCAATACCCCACAGGCACTGCAACAGCTTGTGCTACGTAATGCCGTCAATGGCCAATCACTGCGCCTCAGTGAAATCGCGGAACTGAAACTGATCGCCGCACCGGCCGAGATCCGCCGGGATCGGCAATTGCGAATCGTCGAGGTCAGTGCCTCGCTTGCCGATGGCGCCACCTATGGCGAGGTGCAGGCGATCCTGGCCGGGCGTTTGGCCGAGTTCGAGCTTCCGGGCGGGTACACGCTCTACGACGGGGGCGAGTTTGAGTCACTACAAAAGGGCCGCCGCATGAGCCAGTTGCTGCTGGGACTGGCCATATTCCTGGTGTTTGTGGTGATGGCGGTGCAGTATGAGTCCTTGCGTAATCCGTTTGTCATTCTTCTCGGCGTGCCATTTTCGGTCATTGGTGTCGGTATCGGCCTGCTGGTGAGCGGCCTGCCCCTATCCATGCCGGTCTGGTTGGGAATGGTCATGCTCGCCGGTATTGTCGTCAACAATGCCATCATTCTGGTCGAGTATGTGGATATAGCACGCCAGAGTGGCATGTCGACTGATGAGGCCATCATCGAAGCGGCACGGCTGCGCCTGCGCCCGATCCTGATGACAACGCTCACCACGGTGGTTGGTATGGCCCCGCTGGCCCTGGGCTGGGGCGAAGGTGCTGAAATGCTGCAGCCATTGGCTGTCAGTCTCATCTCCGGATTAAGCATGTCACTACTGGTGACGCTGGTGCTAATTCCGCTGATCTATCGCGTGACCCATCGCCCGGCCTGACTATAAGCTTTTATTTTTCCCGCTGCGCAAGTTCGACAATATAAGAGGGATAGAAGAGGGGGGTCGCCAACAGTGTCACTAGGTCGGCCTGGAAGCACTCCCGCCATTGTCCATTACTTCCCAGCTTTCGTGCCAACTGACACCACGCCGCCGATGGTGAAGGCAATGCCCCATCACTGAGCATGGGAGAGGCAGAACTCATTGCCCTCAGGACTTTGCCTTCGCCCCGGTACCAGCCAGCCTCGTGGTGAAACCGTTGCCAGGCGATATCAACAAGCCTCACTGCCAACTCCCGGCTTTGCTGATCGTCACTCGCTCCGGCCCAGTCGAGTAGCCCCTGCGCCACATACACATAATCTTCCAATGCACCAGGCTGCCCCTTTATCCGCCAAAGCTGCTCGCCATCCCATAGCGAGTGGAGATAGTCCCGCACCACTCTACCTGCCTGTCGATAGCGTTGGTTCATCACCGCGACCTCGCTCAGTACCGAGAGAGCAAGACCGTTCCAACCGGCAAGGCGTTTTTCATCACGCGGCAATGTGCGTTGCTGGCGGGCCTGCAGCAGCATTTGCCGAATTCCATTAAGTTGCACGCTGACAGTGGTCGCCGGCAGGCCAAGCTCTTCCGCCACCGCCTCTCGGGAGAGTGAAGGTATCGGCAATCCCCCCTCCACCCACTCCTCGCTACGATGGAAAGACCAGGCGAGATTTACCAGGCGAAATTCCCCCTCAGTCAGCAGTTCCAGCAGTTGCTCACGCGTCCACAGATAATAGCCGCCCTCAATGCCTGCCTCGTCGACGGCCGAGAGACTCGAGATAAATGCCCCCTCCCGATGCCACATCTCGCGCAGCGTGAAATCGATGGTCTCCAATGCCACCTCTCGCCAGACAGGCTGCTGTAAAACTTTGGCGGCATGCAGATAGAGTCGTGCCAACAAGGCGTTGGCATAAAGCATCTTTTCAAAATGTGGTTGCTGCCAATTGGGGTCAACGGTGTAGCGAAAAAAACCACCTCCAAGATGATCGTGTAGACCCTGTGCCGCCATCTGCTCCAGTGTTAATACAGTGAAAGCCTTCAGCGAATCGTCGCGTTCCACCTGAAGCAGCAAGGCCTCAAGTAGCGGAACATTCGGGAATTTCGCCCCGTCGCCCAATCCGCCCGCAAGGAAATCCCCTTCCTCTTCAATGGCCTCGACCAGACGCTCACGCACTCTTTCCCTGAGCTTGCTTAGCTCGAGCTCGCTTGCCGCCACCGATTGTCGCTTCGAATGCTGTTGTGCTGCCTTCCTGGCCAACGGTGCAAGTACGGCTTTCTCTGTCTGCCAGCGCTGCTCCAGCCTTTCAACAAATCGTAATAGCTCCTCTGCTGGAAGATAAACAGTGCCCACCAGCGGATACCCCTCTGGTGTCAGAAAGACATTCAGTGGCCAGCCCGCGGCACCTCGGGTCCGCTCAACGAATTCGAGCAGTACGGTATCCAGTTCGGGATTGAGTTCCCGATCGATTTTGACCGGGATAGCGACTCGCTTCAGCACATTGGCAATCGCCGGGTTACGAAAGCTCTCTTGCTGCATCACGTGGCACCAGTGACAGGCAAAGTAGCCACTGGAGATAAAGATGAGTTTATCTTCCCGTTGCGCCTGCTGAATGATTTCTTCGCCCCACAGCTGCCACTGTACCGGGTCGTCGGCATGCATCGCCAGGTAGGGGGAATAATGGCTCGACAGCGGACTGACCGAACCGGCCGTCCCCCATGGCAGGAGAAGAAAAAGAAATAGTATGATGGTGTGTCGCATAGCTCCTCCGCTGCAGACAAGCTTAGCGCAGGAACCAGGCGAAACATGAATGGTTACTCGGCCTTATCTCCAGGATGAGATTTATGCCGTGCCGCCTCTTCGGCCTCATAACGGTCAAGGGCAGCCTCCATCTCCTCCTCCGTTTCAAGCGGCTCCTCAGTTTCCTCCTCCCGCTCCTGCTTGAGCCGCAGGAAGTAACGTGAGGCGATCAGACCGGCCTCAAACAGCAACCACATCGGAATCGCCAGCAGGGTTTGCGAGATGATGTCGGGCGGTGTCAGCAACATGCCGATAACAAAGGCACCGACGATAATATAGGGACGCTTTCCGGCGAGTTTTTCCGGGCTCGTTGCCCCCGTCCACACCAACAGGATGGTCGCAATGGGCACTTCGAAGGCCACGCCGAAAGCGAAGAAGATTTTCAATACAAAATCGAGGTATTCACCGATGTCGGTCATCACTGCGACCCCTTCCGGGGCGACGGCGATAAAGAAACCAAACATCAGGGGAAACACCACGTAATAGGCAAACGCCATTCCTGCGTAGAATAGGGCGGTACTGCTAACCAGCAGTGGCAGAATCAGTTTTCGCTCGTGAGTATAGAGTCCTGGCGCAACGAAGGCCCACATCTGATAGAGGATGAAAGGCATCGCGGCGAAGATGGAGAGCACCAGGGCCAGTTTCATCGGGGTGAAGAACGTACCGGCCGGCTTGGTGGAGATCATACTCGCCCCTTCAGGCAGGTGCTGCATCAGGGGAGTTGCGATAACGTGATATAGATCGTTGGCGAAATAGAAGACGCCCAGGAATACCAGCAGGACTGCAAGTACCACCCGCAGCAGACGATCGCGCATCTCAATCAGGTGCGACATCAACGGCAGCTCAGCATCCACCTGCGAATCGCTGTGTTTAGGATTTTCCGCCATCGTCCTGCTTTGTCTTGTCGTCTGCGCGCTTCTCTACTTGCTTTGGTTTGCCTTCAGTCGGCTTTTCGGCCTTTACCAGATAATCAGGCTTGTCGAACTCATCGAGCGCCTCTTGGGTTTCCTCGATGATTTCATGCAATCCGGCACTTTTGGCCTGTTGCTCCATGATCCTTTTGAGTTCTTCTGCGCGCAGTTCCTGATCGATATCGGCCTTGACGGAAAGCACAAAACCCCGCATCCGGCCCACCCAAAGACCGACAGTCCTTGCCACGGTCGGCAAGCGCTCGGGGCCAATCACGATCAGCGCCACGACGGCGATGACCGTTAATTCCCAGAATCCGATATCAAACATGAGTTGTGACTACACGCCAGTGTTTGTCTTTCAGCGTCGCAGCGGCGATCAAGCCTTGTCCTTTTCCTTGGTCACTTCACCTTCAATGACCTTGCCTTCCTCACCTTCTTTCTTCTCGATGTTGGCCTGCTTGTCCTTTTCGCCTTCGCCCTCCTTGACCGCATTCTTGAAGCCTTTGACAGCACCACCGAGATCGCCGCCGATATTCTTCAGCTTCTTGGTGCCGAACAGCAGGATGACGATGGCCAGGACGATGAGCAGTTGCCAGATACTGATACCCATGTGTATATACTCCGATTTGCTTAGAATCCCGGCAGGCTGCTGCCGCCGAGAAGGTGAATGTGCAGGTGGAAGACCTCCTGGCCGCCCC
>JBFEWO010000206.1:0-1973 GCA_041546305.1 Thiohalomonadaceae bacterium
CCATAGCTGGCCGGTATCCGCCGGATCACCCAGGCCGATCCGAAGGTGCATCTGCAGGTCCCGCTTATGAAACGCGGACCAGCAGTCACGAATGAATCTAATGATTCGTCGCCGAAATGACGGTTGCCGAAGTGCAGCCATGAGGTGCGATTTGTTGCGCGATCGCGGCCCGGAGCGTTCGCTCTTACCTGCCGGCAGCTCAACCGGCGCAGAGGGCGTCTTTGATGGTGAGCCGGGGAGCTGCAAACGGACAAGGCCAAACGCCCAATCCAGCTGGAGCTCACCTTCCGTGGTCTGCGGCCAGCTTAGCCGGAAGGTCAATGATAGCGGCATCGCCAGCAACACGATGAGCAACAACAGAAGTGCCAGCAACCCGCTTAACATCTGCCTGGCGCGTCGTTACTCGCCCGCCCCGGCCTCTTTTGCGGTGGCCGCCTTGCCGATTGTTTCGGCCACCTTTTCCAGCACCGATGCGGTACCAGACTTAATCGGCTCAACGCGCACACCGTCGGCATTAATAATGACAAGGGCTACCGGCTTTACACCGCCACCACCGCCGGTACCGCCACCGTGTCCGCTGCCACTTTTCGGGTCTTTACCCTCGCCGCCGCCAACACCGAAGCCAAAACCCACACTCACGAGTGGAATCAAGGTGTTACCCTCGATGGTGATCGGCTCACCCACCACCGTCCGGGTATTGATCATGCGCTCAATTTCGCCAACGGCCTTGTCGAACAGCTTGTCGATATCTTCCATAGCACCCTCCCGGATCGTCACATCCTGCATCAGCAACTCTAGTAACTCAGCTCACCACAAACTCACTACCGAGTTTGCTATTGATGACAATAGTTTTAATCATCGAATATGCAAGTAAGCACACATCAGGCAGTCCATCGTCATCGTATCAAGCCACAGCCACGACTCAACGTAACAATCCTGATTAGCGACATTCAAGGGTGGTCAGCAACAAACCCGATACCCTGGGCGCCACCCTCCCTCTAATCTTCAGAAACACCTTTTGACTCCTGCTTTATCCTCTCCCGGGCAACCTCACCAAACTCACCCAGTGATTCGGCCCAGTCATCCTCCGGGGTGTCGGTGACCTCCGTCCCCAGATCATCGATCTCCACGACATCGACCGCGCCGCTCCAGTTTTGCGGCTCTTCGCTCAGCTCTATCTCCATCTGCGCCCACTCGGCCAGACTCACCTCTTCAAGGTCACCGTCGTAGTGCTGCAACGCCACCAGGCCATTCTGTTCGTCCAGTGCCACCACCTCGAACCGCTGGCCCTTGTCCAGATGCAGGTACCAGTTCTCTACCACCGGGTCTAATTCGTTAGCCATACGCCTATCCTCCCTCCAGCTCCTGAGGTATTCGTATACGAACTATAGACGCTCAGCCATTTTCCGGCAGGAGCGTTTAATGAAAGACGTCAAGGCGCCCCGAATCACCGGGGCACGTCATAGACGCGACTCCATGTGCTACGTTTTAACTACCTCTACTGGAGAGAACCGACACGAAGGAGGGGAAGATGGCACTCACCCTGAAATCCGCCGCATTTGAAAACGGCCTGGATATACCACTTGAGTACACCTGCGCGGGGGAGGATCGATCACCACCACTCAGCTGGGACAATGTGCCTGCCACGGCACAGAGCCTGGTACTCATCGTCGATGATCCCGACGCCCCGGACCCCAGGGCACCGCGCATGGTATGGGTGCACTGGCTGCTGTATAACCTGCCGGCACAAAGCAACGGCCTGGCCGAGGCGATCGCCGAGCATGCCCTGCCTGCCGGCACCCTGCGCGGCAACAACGACTGGAACCGCGCCAGCTACGGCGGTCCCTGTCCGCCCATCGGCAAACACCGCTACTTTTTCAAACTCTATGCCCTGGACTGCCTGCTGCCTGACCTGAATAGCCCGAACAAACAGCAGCTGGAGGCCGCGATGCAGGGACACATCATCGAACAGG
>JBFEWO010000028.1:0-23733 GCA_041546305.1 Thiohalomonadaceae bacterium
GAAATGGTAATGCCTGGTGACAACGTACAGATGACCGTCTCCCTGATCGCACCGATCGCGATGGAAGAGGGTCTGCGCTTCGCAATCCGCGAAGGTGGCCGTACCGTTGGCGCTGGTGTTGTCGCTAAGATTATCGAGTAAAGACATGGCTAATCAAAAGATCCGTATCCGTCTCAAGGCCTTCGATCATCGTTTGATTGATCAGTCCGCCCGCGAGATCGTAGAAACCGCTAAGCGTACCGGTGCCCAGGTAAAGGGCCCGATCCCGCTTCCGAGTAAAAAGGAACGCTTTACCGTACTTATCTCACCGCATGTCAACAAGGACGCGCGTGACCAGTATGAGCTACGTACCCACAAGCGTTTGATGGATATCGTCGACCCCACTGACAAAACGGTCGATGCGCTGATGAAGCTGGATCTCGCCGCAGGCGTAGACGTCCAGATCAAATTACAGTAAGATATCCGCCTTTTTTCATGGTCCCGCCCTGGTGATATCTCACCGGGGCGGCCGAGTTTAAAGCACAGGTCAATCGTAATCTGTGCTGATAAAGAGGTTCAGAATAATGGCAATAGGTGTTATTGGTCGCAAATGCGGCATGACCCGTGTCTTCACTGAAGACGGTGTGTCTGTGCCTGTGACTGTGATCGAAGTCGAAGCCAACCGCGTTTCCCAGGTCAAAACCCGTGAAACCGATGGCTACAGCGCACTTCAGGTTACAGTAGGCAGCCGTCGTACCAGCCGTGTTACCAAGCCAATGGCAGGTCACTATGCCAAGGCTGGTGTCGAAGCTGGTCGTACTCTGTGTGAGTTCCGTCTGAACGATGGTGAAGGTGAAGGCATCGATCTCGGTTCAGAAATCAAGGTCGATATCTTCCAGGACGGTCAGAAGGTTGACGTATCCGGCACCAGCATCGGTAAAGGTTTCGCTGGCGTGGTCAAGCGCCACAATTTCCGCACCCAGGACGCAACTCACGGCAACTCGCTTTCCCATCGTGTTCATGGTTCCATCGGTCAGAACCAGACCCCTGGTCGTGTCTTTAAAGGCAAGAAAATGGCCGGTCACATGGGTAACAAAAAGCGTACAGCTCAGAATCTGGAAATCGTTCGCGTTGATGCAGAGCGTAATTTGCTCTTGATCAAAGGCGCCGTTCCCGGTTCCAAAGGCAATGATGTTGTCATCACGCCTGCTGTCAAGGCCAAGAAATAAGGGGTATGACCATGGAATTGAAGCTTACTACCGCGACTGGTCGTGCATCCAAGAACAGCGTGGAGCTCTCTGAAAACAACTTCGGTCGAGAGTTCAACGAAACACTGGTCCATCAGGTTGTTACTGCCTATCTTGCCGCTGGCCGTTCCGGGACCAAGGCACAGAAAAATCGTTCCGCTGTCAGCGGTGGCGGTTCCAAACCTTGGCGTCAGAAGGGTTCCGGCCGTGCCCGTGCCGGTACTATCCGCAGCCCACTGTGGCGTGGGGGCGGTAAGACCTTCGCGGCGACACCTCGCGATTATTCTCAAAAAGTCAACAAGAAGATGTATCGCAGCGCACTGCGCTCGATCCTGTCCGAACTCGTTCGTCAGGAGCGACTCATCGTTGTAGACAAATTTACCGTCGATGCGCCCAAAACCAAGGAACTGAACGAGAAACTCAAGGGCATGGGTATCACCAATGCTCTGATCGTTTCTAGCGAGGTTGATGACAATCTGTATCTGGCCTCACGTAACCTGCCGAATGTGCAGGTGTGCAGCGCACGACGTGTCGATCCCGTCAGTCTGGTCGGTTTTGAAAAGGTGATTATGACTGTTCCTGCTGTTAGCGACTTGGAGGAGATGCTGGCATGAATCAAGAGCGCCTGATGAAGGTTCTGTTATCCCCGCATATCTCCGAAAAGAGCAGTATTGTCGCGGATCAACATAACCAGATTGTAATGAAGGTCGCTAACGATGCTTCCAAGCCTGAGATCAAACAGGCAGTAGAGCTGCTGTTCGACGTCAAGGTCGACAGGGTTCAGGTCAGCAACGTTAAGGGTAAAACCAAGCGTTTCGGTGCCAAGATGGGCCGCCGCAGCGATTGGAAAAAGGCTTACATCACACTGCAGGAAGGTCAGCAGATCGACCTCCTCGGTGGTGCTGAATAACGTAAAGGAAACGTCCGATGCCAGTAGTTAAACTTAAACCGACGTCTCCGGGTCGCCGCTTTGTTGTCAAGGTGTTTAACCCTGATCTGCATAAGGGCGATCCCTATGCACCCTTGCTTGAAAAGAAAAGCAAGAGCGGTGGTCGCAACAATCAGGGACGCATTACCACTCGTCACAAGGGCGGTGGGCACAAGCAGCACTACCGTGTGATTGACTTCAAGCGGAACAAAGACGGTATTCCCGCTATTGTTGAGCGCATTGAATACGATCCCAATCGTACGGCGAACATTGCCCTGCTGAAGTACCTCGATGGTGAGCGTCGCTACATTATCGCTCCTAAAGGTGTTCAGGCTGGTGATGAGCTGATGAGTGGTGCCGATGCGCCGATCAAGGCAGGTAACACCCTGATGCTTCGTAATATTCCTGTGGGAAGCACTGTCCATTGTATCGAGCTCAAGCCTGGCAAGGGTGCACAAATTGCACGTAGCGCCGGTGCTTCTGTGCAATTGGTCGCGCGTGAAGGCAACCATGCCACTATCCGCCTGCGTTCTGGAGAAATGCGCAAAGTACTTGCGGATTGCAAAGCCACCATTGGTGAGGTTGGCAATAGCGAGCACTCACTGCGTAAACTGGGTAAAGCTGGTGCGACGCGCTGGCGTGGCGTACGTCCGACCGTACGGGGTGTTGCAATGAACCCTGTTGACCACCCGCACGGTGGTGGCGAGGGGCGTACCTCCGGTGGACGTCATCCTGTTACCCCCTGGGGTGTTCCGACCAAGGGGCACAAGACTCGTAAGAACAAGCGTACTGACGGCATGATTGTCCGTCGTCGCAAGCAGAAGTAAGTGAGGGCAAATAGATGCCACGCTCAATAAAGAAAGGCCCGTTTATCGACCATCATCTGGCGAAAAAAGTCGAGGCTGCCGTTGCGGCCAACGATCGTCGCCCGATCAAAACCTGGTCACGTCGTTCCATGATTATGCCTGACATGGTCGGTCTGACCATCGCTGTGCATAACGGCCGTCAACATGTTCCTGTACTGATCAATGAAAACATGGTCGGTCATAAGCTGGGTGAGTTTTCTCCTACCCGGACTTATAAAGGACACGTTGCCGATAAGAAGTCACGGTAAGGGGTAGTGTGATGGAAACCTCAGCAAAATTGTCTTACGCACGTATTTCTCCGCAAAAGTGCCGTCTGGTGGCGGATCAGATCCGTGGACTTCCTGTGGAAAAGGCGCTCCAGCTTCTCGCGTTTAGCCCTAAAAAGGGCGCTGGCCTTGTAAAGAAGGTCCTGGAGTCTGCTGTTGCCAATGCCGAGCATAACGATGGCGCCGATATCGACGAGTTGAAAGTATCTCGCATTTACGTCGACCAGGGTCCGACACTCAAGCGCATGCATGCTCGCGCCAAGGGGCGTGGAAATCGCATTCTGAAGCGTACCAGTCACATTACCGTGATGGTTGCGGATAAGTAATAGAGAGGCCGTAATGGGACAGAAAGTTCATCCAACGGGAATTCGTCTTGGTATTACCAAAGACTGGACTTCCAAGTGGTACGCCGATTCAAAAGATTTCGGCAACTACCTGCACAACGATCTGAAGGTACGCGAGTACCTGCAGAAGAAGCTGGCGCAGGCATCTATCAGCCGTATCCAGATCGAGCGTCCGGCCCGTAATGCGCGTATTACTATCCACACCGCACGTCCTGGCTTGGTTATTGGCAAGAAGGGTGAAGATATCGAGCGCTTGCGTACTGATGTCTCAGAGATGATGGGCATCCCGGTGCACATCAACATCGAGGAAGTACGCAAACCCGAGCTTGATGCCACCTTGGTAGCCCAGGGTATTGCCCAGCAGCTCGAAAAACGCATCATGTTCCGCCGTGCGATGAAACGCGCGGTGACCAACTCTATGCGCCTCGGTGCTCAGGGTGTCAAGATTAATGTGGCCGGTCGCCTGAACGGTGCAGAGATTGCCCGTAGTGAGTGGTATCGCGAAGGTCGTGTGCCGCTGCACACCCTGCGCGCCGATATAGACTACGGCTTTGCCGAGGCCAATACCACCTATGGTGTCATTGGTGTGAAGGTTTGGATCTTCAAAGGCGAAGTGTTCGAGCGCGGTGAGGCTTCCGCAGCAGCCGAAGCTGAAAAGCCGGCAGCGAAGTGAGGGAGTAGACAGTAATGCTTCAGCCAAAACGTACAAAGTTCCGCAAACAGCAGAAGGGCCGCAACCGCGGTCTGGCTCAGGTGGGCAACAAGGTCAGCTTCGGCGAATATGGGCTTAAGTCCCTTGAACGTGGCCGTATCACCTCTCGCCAGATTGAGGCAGCGCGTCGTGCTATGACTCGTCATATCAAGCGTGGCGGTAAGATCTGGATCCGCATCTTCCCAGACAAACCAATTACCGAGAAACCTCTTGAGGTTCGTCAGGGTAAAGGTAAGGGTAACGTTGAATACTGGGTTGCCCAGATTCAACCAGGTCGTATGCTGTATGAAATGCAGGGTGTCTCTGAAGAGATCGCGCGAGAGGCATTCAAACTCGCTGCTGCCAAGTTGCCGCTCAAGACCACTTTTGTAACCCGCACGGTGCTGTGATGAAAGCTAGTGAACTGAGAGAAAAGAGCGTTGATGATCTGCAAAAGGAGCTACACGGCCTTTTGCGTGAACAGTTCAATCTGCGCATGCAGAAGGGGACTGGCCAATTGTCCCAGCCCCATCGTGTTAGTCAGGTTCGTCGCGACATTGCGCGCGTCAAGACCATTCTGAGTGAGAAGGCAGAATAATGAGCGAGCAGACAAAGAATACGCGTACTGTCACTGGTCGTGTCATTAGCGACAAGATGGACAAGTCCGTCACCGTCCTGGTCGAGCGCAAGGTAGCACATCCGATTTACGGGAAGTATGTCAAGCGCTCCACCAAGCTTCATGCACACGATGAGAACAACGAGTGCAAGATGGGTGATACTGTCTCTATCGAAGAGTGCAGACCGCTTTCAAAAACCAAGACTTGGCGCCTGGTCAAGATCCTGGAAAGGGCCAGCTGAGAAGCTGTCAACTAACATCGCTGGTCGCAGCGGAAGGCCCAAGGCAAGAAAGGCTTGGGCTTTTCGTCATATAGTGATATTATCTCGCGCCCTTAACCTGATGGCGTTGTGATCAGCTAGATTGATTGTGCGGAGATTGTTCCATGATTCAGATGCAGACAAAACTGGATGTTGCCGATAACAGCGGTGCCCGTGTCGTCCAGTGCATCAAAGTGCTCGGCGGCTCACATCGCCGCTATGCCGGTATTGGTGACATCATCAAGGTCAGTGTTAAGGAAGCCATTCCGCGTGGCAAAGTAAAAAAGGGTGACGTCTACAACGCGGTCGTCGTACGTACCCGTAAGGGTGTACGCCGTGCTGATGGCTCTCTGATTCGCTTTGACGGCAATGCTGCGGTATTGCTGAACACCAAGCTTGAGCCGATTGGTACTCGTATCTTCGGGCCCGTGACCCGCGAACTGCGTGGCGATCGGTTCATGAAGATCATTTCTCTGGCACCTGAAGTGCTGTAAGGCTGAGAGATACTAAAGATGCGCAAGTTAAGAAAAGGTGACGAGATCATCGTTATTGCCGGTAAAGACAAAGGTAAGCGTGGCACGCTGACACAGATGATTGCTGATAAGAATCGTGTTGTTGTTGAAGGCCTCAACATGGTTAAGAAGCATCAGAAGCCTAACCCTAATGTGGGCGTGCCAGGCGGAATCGTAGAAAAGGAAATGCCTTTGCACATTTCCAACGTGGCGATCTTCAACCCGGCAACCGGCAAGGCCGACCGTGTCGGTATCAAGATCCTGGATGACGGACGTAAGGTTCGCATCTTCAAGTCCAACAACGAAGTTATTGACGCGTAAGTCGGGTAATACAATGGCAAGATTGCAAGATTACTACCGCGAAACGGTTGTCAAGCAGCTTATGGAAGAGATGAAGTACGACAACATTATGGAAGTACCGAAGATCGAAAAGATCACGGTCAACATGGGTGTTGGCGAGGCCGCTGCTGACAAGAAAGTGCTTGAACACGCCGTTTCTGATATGACCAAAATTACCGGTCAGAAACCCATCGTCACTTTGGCCCGTAAGTCGGTCGCTGGTTTCAAGATCCGCGAAGGCTGGCCGATTGGCTGTAAAGTGACCCTGCGTCGCGAGCGCATGTACGAGTTCTTGGATCGCCTCATTGCCATTGCGATTCCACGTATCCGCGATTTTCGCGGCATGAACCCGAAATCCTTCGATGGTCGTGGCAACTACAGCATGGGTGTGCGTGAGCAGATCATGTTCCCGGAAATCGATTACGACAAAATCGATACACTGCGTGGTATGGATATCACCATTACCACCACTGCTAAAACCGATGACGAAGGCCGTGCGCTGCTGAAGGCCTTTAACTTCCCGTTCAAAGGTTAAGGAAAGGTTAATGGCTAAGAAATCCATGATTGCGCGTGAAGTAAAACGCGAGAAGCTGGTGAATAAGTACGCTGTTAAGCGTGCAGAGATCAAGGCGAAGATGAAAAATCATGATCTCAGCATGGAAGAGCTGGAGTTGCTGGTGGTTCAGCTGCAGAAGCTGCCGCGTGATTCGAGCAAGGTTCGTCAGCGTAATCGTTGTAATCTGACTGGTCGTCCTCACGGTGTTTACCGCAAGTTCGGTCTTGGTCGTAACAAGCTGCGCGAAGCTGCAATGCGTGGTGATATTCCCGGCCTGCGTAAAGCAAGCTGGTAAAACCGGCTGTTCTACAGCTTATTTTTGAATTCAGGAGCATTACCGCATGAGCATGACTGATCCTATTGCAGATATGCTGACCCGGATCCGTAACGGGGCATCTGCAAATAAGGCGGAGGTAAATATTCCTTCGTCCAAGGTGAAAAAGTCGATTGCCCAGGTTCTCAAAGACGAAGGGTATATCGGTGACTTTTCCGTACAGGATATCGATGGTAAGCCGGTTCTCAACGTTACTCTGAAATACTACCAGGGCAAACCTGTCATTGCTTCTATTAAGCGTGTCAGCCGTCCAGGTCTGCGTGTTTACAAGGGTAAGGGTGAGCTGCCTCAAGTAATGGCAGGGCTTGGTATCGCTATTGTTTCTACATCCGCCGGTGTGATGACCGACCGTGCAGCACGAAAGGCCGGTCACGGTGGCGAAGTGCTGTGCACTGTTTATTAAGGTGGGTGAGGCATGGCTAGAGTATTGAAACCCGTTACGATTCCTTCTGGTGTGACCATCAGTGTAAGCGGCCAAGGGCTTGAGGTTAAGGGCTCAAAAGGTTCGCTCAAGCATGATGTTCATTCAGAAGTTGAGATTAAACAGGAAGACGGCAACGTCAGTTTTGCTCCCCGTACCGATAGCAAGCCTGTCCTTGCGCTCGTTGGTACTACTCGTGCTCTCGTTAGCAGCATGATTAAGGGTGTCAGCGAAGGATTTGAGCGTAAGCTCGAATTGGTTGGTGTTGGTTATCGTGCGCAAGCTCAGGGGCAGGTACTGAACCTCAGTCTGGGCTTCTCTCATCCGGTTGCCTACGCTGTTCCTGCTGGTATTACTGTCGAGACGCCGAGCCAGACAGAGATCCTGGTCAAGGGTGTCGACAAACAGGTGGTGGGCCAGGTGGCAGCGGAAATCCGCGCTTATCGTCCGCCAGAGCCTTACAAGGGCAAGGGTGTTCGTTACTCCGACGAACGTGTTGTCCGTAAGGAAGCCAAGAAGAAATAGGGTTTTCCGCGATGAAATCGAAAAAAGAAGCTCGTTTACGCCGCGCCACGCGCGGTCGTGTGAAGATCAGAGAACTTGGTGCCTTCCGTCTGTGCATCAATCGGACTCCGCGTCATATTTATGCGCAGGTCATCGCACCGACTGGTTCCGAAGTGGTTGCTGCAGCATCTACCGTACAAGCTGACATCAAGGCCAGTTTGAAAAACACTGGTAATGCCGATGCAGCTGCCGCAGTGGGCAAGTTGATCGCTGAGAAGGCGAAAGCAGCCGGTATCACTAAGGTTGCCTTTGATCGCTCCGGTTTTAAATATCATGGTCGCGTAAAGGCTCTTGCTGATGCTGCTCGCGAAAATGGTCTTGAATTCTAAGGGTTAGGACAATGGCTGGATTTGATGTAGCAACCAGTACTGACGGCTTGATTGAAAAATTGGTTGGCGTCAATCGCGTCTCCAAAACTGTCAAGGGCGGTCGTATCTTCCAATTCTCCGCGCTAACCGTCGTAGGTGATGGTCAGGGCAAGATTGGCTTCGGCACCGGCAAGGCACGTGAAGTGCCTGCCGCCATCGCCAAGGCGATGGAAGCCGCGCGCCGAAACATGCGTAAGGTCAATATCACTGATGACGGCACGCTGCAGTATGCGGTTAATGCTCGTCACGGTGCAGCCAAGGTCTACATGCAGCCGGCATCAGAAGGTACTGGAGTCATTGCCGGTGGTGCGATGCGTGCTGTGCTTGAAGCTGCTGGTGTCCACAACGTACTTGCCAAGTGCATTGGTAGCAGCAATCAGATCAATGTGGTACGAGCTACCATGAAAGGTCTGACAGATATGTCCTCTCCTGAAGAGGTTGCTGCAAAGCGCGGTAAGAGCGTCAAGGAAATTCTGGAATAAGTCATGGCTGAGAAAAAGACGATCAAGATTAAGCTGGTGCGTAGTGTTTATGGTCGCCTGCCCTCACACCGGGCAACCGTAACCGGCCTCGGGCTGCGTCGCATGCACCACACCGTTGAAATTGAAGACACCCCATGCACCCGTGGCATGATCAATAAGGTGTCTTACATGGTAAAAGTAGTCGAGGACTAAAATGCGTCTGAATACTCTTGCTCCTGCTGCTGGCGCGAAGAAAAGTGCCAAGCGCCTGGGTCGCGGCATCGGTTCCGGACTCGGAAAAACCGGTGGCCGTGGTCACAAAGGTCAGAAGTCACGTTCCGGGGGCTTCCATAAGGTAGGTTTCGAAGGCGGTCAGATGCCGCTGCAGCGTCGCTTGCCAAAGGTTGGATTCAGCTCACGTGTCGGCCGCAATATTGAAGAGGTGCGCTTACACGAGCTGGCAGCCGTTGAAGGTGATGTGGCTGATCTTGTCGCTCTTAAAGCGGCTAATGTTATTCGCCAACAAACCAAACGCGTCAAAGTTATTGCCTCAGGGACCATCGAAAAGGCTGTTACTGTACGTGGGCTCGGTGTTACTAAAGGTGCCAAGGCTGCAATCGAAGCTGCTGGCGGTAAAGTAGAGGCCTGACAATGGGTGCATCTGCTTCAGCGATGGCTAACGCGTTGTCCGGTGGCAAACTGACCGAGCTGAAGCAGCGTTTGTTGTTTGTACTCGGTGCATTACTGGTTTTCCGCATCGGCACACACATCCCGGTTCCTGGTATCGATCCGGTTGCGCTGGCCAGCTTGTTTGAACAACAGCGCGGCACCATCCTAGACATGTTTAACATGTTCTCGGGTGGCGCTCTTGAGCGTTTCTCAGTGCTGGCGCTGGGGATCATGCCGTATATCTCGGCCTCCATTATTGTTCAACTGCTGACCAAAGTGTCTCCAAAATTGGAGCAGCTGAGCAAGGAAGGTGCTGCAGGCAAGCGCAAGATTACCCAATATACCCGCATGGGTACTCTGGTACTGGCGACCTTTCAGGCACTCGGCGTGGCCATCATGCTCGAGTCGCAGATGGCTCCCGGTAACATACCGGTGGTTATAGAACCCGGCATGCTGTTCAGAATTACAACGGTTATCACGCTGGTCAGCGGTACCATGTTCCTGATGTGGCTCGGTGAGCAAGTGACCGAGCGTGGTATCGGTAACGGGATTTCATTGATTATCTTCGCCGGTATCGTTGCGGGACTTCCCTCAGCGATTGGCGGTACGCTTGAGCTGGCTCGCACTGGCGAACTCAGCCCGATTCTCGTGCTTGTACTGTTCGCGTTGGCGATTCTTGTCACGGCATTCGTCATTTACGTTGAGCGTGGTCAACGTCGTATTACGGTGAATTACGCTAAGCGTCAGCAAGGGAGGAAGATGTTTGCAGCACAGTCCTCGCACCTGCCGCTCAAGGTAAATATGGCCGGTGTCATACCGCCAATTTTCGCCTCATCTATCATTCTCTTTCCGGCGACACTTGGCGGTTGGTTCGGTAGTGCAGAAGGGATGGGCTGGATGCAGGATATTGCCAGTACGCTATCTCCTGGGCAGCCTCTGTATGTGGCGTTTTATGCAGTAGCGATCATTTTCTTCTGTTTCTTCTATACAGCGTTGATGTTTAACCCGAAGGAAACAGCAGATAACCTGAAAAAATCAGGGGCCTTTGTTCCCGGGATTCGCCCTGGAGAGCAAACAGCTCGTTACATTGATGGAATTCTCAGCCGTCTGACCCTGGCGGGAGCCATTTACATCACTGTAGTGTGCCTACTGCCGGAATTCCTGATTCTTTCGTGGAATGTCCCCTTCTATTTTGGGGGAACTTCCCTGTTGATTATTGTAGTTGTGGTAATGGATTTCATGGCACAACTGCAGGCCCACCTGATGTCACATCAATATGAGGGTCTGATGAAAAAGGCAAATTTGAAAGGCTACGGTCGCTCAGGTCTATAACCAGGCTACCGCTGTTATAATTTTGGAGAGATGTGATGAAGGTTCGTGCTTCTGTTAAAAAGATCTGCAGAAACTGCAAGATCATCCGTCGTAACGGGACTGTTCGCGTTATTTGCTCAACTGATGCTCGCCACAAGCAGCGTCAGGGTTAAATGACAGGCTGCGGGTAACCAAATTTCTCGCAGGTCTTGATTCGAATTGTTAATGCTATTACTATGGCGCGTTTTCACAGCGCGTCAGGCGTTTGTGCTTTTGTGATTTAGGGAGTGCCTCAATGGCCCGTATTGCTGGTATCAATATCCCGGTGAACAAACATGCCGTTATCGCTTTAACGGCCATCTACGGTATCGGTCGTACCCGTTCCAAGATGATCTGTGATGCCGCTGGTGTAAAGCCAGATGCATCGATTAAGGATTTGACGGAAGCAGAAATTGAAAATCTGCGTACTGAAGTTGCCAAGTTCACCGTCGAAGGCGATCTCCGTCGTGAGGTCTCAATGAATATCAAGCGGTTGATGGACCTCGGTTGCTACCGTGGTATCCGCCACCGTCGTGGTCTTCCGCTGCGCGGCCAACGTACACGCACCAATGCGCGTACCCGTAAAGGCCCGCGTCGTCCGATCAAGAAATAAGGAAACTGCGCAAGCAGTTGATTTATAGCTGTCATTTGGGAAACAGGTTATGGCAAAAGCGAGCACTCGCATCCGTAAGAAGGTTAAAAAGAATGTCGTGGACGGTATCGCACACGTACACGCATCTTTTAACAACACCATTGTAACCATCACTGACCGTCAGGGTAATGCCCTTTGTTGGGCGACCGCTGGCGGATCTGGCTTCCGTGGTTCACGCAAGAGCACTCCCTTCGCGGCGCAGGTTGCTGCCGAGCGCGCAGGCACTACCGCGCAGGAGTTCGGGATGAAGAACATGGAAGTCTGGGTTAAGGGGCCTGGTCCGGGTCGCGAGTCCGCGGTTCGTGCGCTGAATAACCTGGGTTTCAAGATTACTAACATCACTGACGTGACGCCGATCCCGCACAATGGTTGTCGTCCGCCTAAAAAACGTCGTGTATAAGCAAGAGGCTTACTAAATTGGCTAGGTACATCGGATCCAAATGTCGTCTCTGCCGTCGTGAGGGCGAGAAGCTCTTCCTTAAAGGCGAGAAGTGTTACACCAGCAAGTGTGCTATTGAGAATCGTCCGTTCCCGCCCGGGCAGCACGGTCAACGTCGCACTCGCCTTTCTGACTACGCCAGGCAATTGCGCGAGAAACAAAAGCTCCGTCGCATCTACGGCGTACTAGAGAATCAGTTCCGTCTCTACTACAAAGAGGCTGACCGGCTGAAAGGTTCTACAGGTGAAAACCTGCTGCAATTGCTGGAGAGTCGTCTCGATAACGTGGTTTATCGTATGGGTTTTGGGGTGTCTCGTACTGAAGCGCGCCAGCTGGTTCGTCATAACGGAATCACTGTTAATGGCAAGAAGGTAAACATCCCTTCATATACCGTGAAGCCGGGTGATGTTATTGCTGTTGCTGAAAAGTCTAAGGAGCAGCTTCGTGTTAAATCCTCGGTAGAGCTTGCGCAGCAGCGCGGTGTTGCTGAATGGATTGATGTTGATGCGAAGAAACTCGAAGGCGTGTTCAAGGCCATACCGGAACGCAGTGAGCTGCCTGCAGAAATTCAGGAACAGCTGGTCGTCGAGTTGTATTCCAAGTAATTCAAGCACCATCCCGGGTTAACGGGATGGTTACTGTTATCGGGCAAACAAGCCTCGGTACCGTTAGAGAGGACTATTCATGCAGGGCTCGGAACTCGAACTACTTAAGCCACGTATGGTTGGTGTTCAGAAGATCAGTGATACCAGTGCAAAGGTCACACTTGAGCCGCTGGAGCGTGGCTTTGGTCATACCCTCGGTAATGCATTGCGTCGCATCCTGCTCTCATCCATGGTTGGTAGTGCAATTACTGAAGCAACAATTGACGGTGTACTTCATGAGTACACTGCACTGGAAGGGGTTCAGGAAGATATCATCGATATTCTGCTAAACCTCAAGTCAGTGGCCATCCGTATGCACAACCGCCAGAGCGCGACTCTGAGCTTAAGTAAAAAGGGCCCAGGTCCTGTTACTGCTGGTGATATCGCGCTTGATCATGATGTTGAAATCATGAACCCTGGTCAGATTATCGCCAACCTGACCAAGGAAGGCGAATTGAATATGACCCTTAAGGTTGAGCAGGGTCGTGGATACCAACCGTCTAATCAGAGACTTGCCTTTGATGAAGAGTCTCGGGCGATTGGTACACTGGTGATCGACGCATCCTTCAGTCCGATCAGCCGTGTGGCCTATGCCGTTGAGCGTGCCCGTGTTGAGCAACGTACCGATCTCGACAAGCTTGTTCTCGAGATTGAAACCAACGGTACGATTGAGCCGGATGAAGCGATCCGTAAGGCAGCAACGATCCTGCAGGATCAGCTCTCTACCTTCGTGGACCTCGAAGGTAAGGCACAGGCAGTAGCTGAAGCTGCTGAACCTGAAATCGATCCGATTTTGTTGCGTCCGGTTGATGATCTTGAGCTGACAGTGCGTTCCGCTAACTGTCTGAAGGCTGAAAATATTTATTATATCGGTGACCTGATTCAGCGCACCGAAGTTGAGCTGCTTAAAACCCCGAATCTCGGTAAAAAGTCGCTCACCGAAATCAAAGACGTACTGGCGTCACGTGGTCTTTCTCTGGGTATGCGCCTGGAGAATTGGCCGCCCGCCAGTATCAAAAATGCTGATGAGTCCAAGGCCAGCGCCTGAGACTTAGAGCAAATTGTTAGCGTTTAACGGTATTTAAGGAAACTCCAATGCGTCATCGTCAATCAGGTCGCAAACTGAATCGTAACAGCAGCAGCCGCAAAGCCATGTTCCGCAACATGACCGCGTCCCTGATGCGCCACGAGCTGATTAAAACCACTTTGCCCAAGGCAAAGGAACTGCGTCGTGTCGCTGAGCCACTGATCACTATGGCCAAGAAGGACAGCGTTGCCAATCGTCGTCTGGCTTTTGCACGTATCCGTGATCGTGATGTTGTTACCAAGCTGTTCAACGAACTGGGTCCTCGCTATGAGTCGCGTCCCGGTGGCTATCTGCGCATCCTCAAGTGCGGTTACCGTGCCGGTGATAACGCCCCGATGGCCTATGTCGAGCTGGTTGATCGCCCGGTAGAAGCCGAAGAAGTTGAAGCCGCCGAGACTGCTGGCAGCGAAGAATAATTTCGCAACGTCTTAGTCAAAAAGCCCGGGCATGCCCCGGGCTTTTTTGTTTTCTGGAGCAGGTCATGGTGCAGATTGGGGATAAGAATGATCGTACTGTTCACCGATTTCGGGTTTACTGGACCTTATCTTGGACAGATGAAAGCGAGAATCTGGCAACTGCTCCCACAAATCCCAATTATTGACCTGTTTGCAGATGCCCCAGTTCATAACATCAAGGCGAGTGCATATCTTCTTGCAACGTACACAGCAGATTTCCCCGAGGATACGGTAATAATTTCCGTTGTGGATCCGGGGGTAGGATCTGCCTCAAGGGAGCCGGTCATAGTGAATGCAGATGGACGCTGGTTCGTCGGTCCTGATAATGGTTTATTTAATGTGATATCGGAAAGGGCTTCGTGCTTCAGTGCCTGGCATGTTAAATGGCGACCAGAAAAACTTTCTGCAAGTTTCCATGGTCGAGATCTTTTTGCCCCTCTGGCCGTACAACTTGCCAGGGGCAACCTCCCTGTTGAGAGCTCACTGGAGCCGGTTGATATTGAGAAATGGCCGGATGAGCTGTACGAGATTATCTATATTGATTACTTCGGCAATTTGATCACAGGTATTCGCGCCTGCTCAGTACCGGATAATGCTGCTGTATGTATCGATGGGACGCCGCCTATTCCCCGAGTCAGGACGTTTAGTGACGTTGCTCCCGGAATGGTCATGTGTTACGAAAATTCCAACGGTTTGATTGAGATAGCCGTCAATCAGGGACGGGCTGTAGATCGTTTGCAGCTTACCGTTGGCTCGGCGGTGATGCTAGTCAGTTAATCCCTCATCAACAAGGGCTTGAGGAAGCGGCCGGTATAAGAGTCAGCGCAGGCGGCTACCTCTTCCGGTGTCCCGGCGATGAGCAGGGTGCCGCCCTTATCGCCCCCTTCCGGCCCCATGTCTAGCAACCAGTCAGCGGTCTTGATGACATCGAGGTTATGCTCGATCACGACGATGGTGTTGCCGTGGTCGCGCAACCGGTGCAGTACGGCAAGGAGCTGTTCGATATCGTAGAAATGCAGGCCGGTAGTCGGCTCATCCAGGATATAGAGGGTATTGCCGGTGTCGCGCTTGGAAAGCTCACGGGCCAGCTTGACCCGTTGTGCCTCTCCCCCTGAGAGGGTAGTGGCGGACTGCCCGAGTTTGATATAACTCAGTCCCACATCGAGCAAGGTTTGGAGTTTGCGCGCCAGGGGCGGAACGGCATCGAAGAACTCTCGTGCGTCCTCCACTGTCATCTCCAGGACTTCGTAGATATTCTTCCCCTTGTACTGCACTTCCAGAGTCTCGCGGTTGTAGCGTTTGCCCTTGCACACATCACAAGGGACGTAGACATCAGGAAGGAAATGCATCTCCACTTTGATCAGGCCATCCCCCTGGCAGGCTTCGCAACGTCCGCCTTTGACATTGAAGGAGAAACGGCCAGGGTTGTAGCCTCGGGCACGGGCCTCCTGGGTGCCGGCGAAAAGATCACGTATCGGCGTAAACAGCCCGGTATAGGTGGCAGGGTTAGAGCGTGGGGTACGCCCTATGGGGCTTTGATCGATGTCCACAACCTTGTCGAATTGCTCCATGCCGATGATCTCGGCGCAGGGTGCCGGGTCTTCACCGGCACCGTTGAGCGCAAGGGCTGCATGGCGGTAAAGGGTGTCGTTAATAAGCGTTGATTTCCCCGAACCGGAGACGCCGGTTACACAGGTCAACAGGCCGACAGGGATATCGATGTTGACCCCCTTGAGGTTATTGCCGCTGGCGCCACGGATCTTCAGCTGACGTTCGGGGTCACTCGGGGTACGGGTTTGTGGAACCGCTATTTTTCGACGTCCCGACAGATATTGCCCGGTGAGTGACTCCTCATTGGCCATGACTTCGACGGGGCTGCCCTGGGCGATAATTTGGCCACCATGCACGCCTGCCCCGGGGCCGATATCGACCACATAATCGGCATGGCGAATGGCATCCTCATCATGCTCCACGACAATCACGGTGTTGCCCAGATCGCGCAGGTGGAACAGGGTCTGCAGCAATCGCTCATTATCGCGCTGGTGCAGACCGATAGAGGGTTCATCGAGGATGTACATTACCCCGACCAGTCCGGCGCCTATCTGGCTGGCCAGGCGAATGCGCTGCGCCTCGCCACCAGAGAGGGTATCGGCGCTGCGGTCCAGGCTCAGGTACTCGAGGCCGACATTGACTAGGAAGCTGAGCCGCTCGTTGATCTCCTTGACGATCTTCTCGGCGATCTCACCACGCCAGCCGGGCAGGGTTAGGTTATCGAAGAATTCGCGTGCCCGACCCACCGGCATCGCACTGATCTCGGGCAGCGGCTTGTTGGCGATGAAAACATGGCGGGCAGCTTCGTTGAGGCGGGTGCCGTGGCAGCTGGGACAGGCCTGCTGGCTGAGAAATTTGCTCAGCTCTTCGCGCACTACATTGGAGTCGGTTTCCCGATAGCGCCGCTCCATGTTCGGAATGATCCCTTCAAAAGGATGTTCACGGGTGCTGGAGGCCAGGCGGTCTGACTGGTAATGGAAGGTAATCGACTCCTCGCCACTGCCGTAAAGCAGAATGTGTCGAATGCGTTCCGGCAGTTCGGCGTAGGGGGTATCGATACCAAACTGGTAGTGCTCTGCCAGTGAAGTGAGCATCTGGAAATAGTAGGCATTGCGACGATCCCAGCCGCGGATGGCCCCACCGGCGAGGCTCAGCTCGGGATGGATCACGATACGGGCAGGGTCAAAAAATTGTCGTACCCCCAGGCCGTCGCAAGTTGGACAGGCTCCGACCGGGTTGTTAAAGGAAAAGAGTCGCGGTTCGAGTTCCGTCAGTGAGTAGTTACATACGGGACAGGCATACTTGGCGGAAAAAACCAGTTCCGCTTTGTCTTCATCCATAAAGGCGATGCGCGCAAGGCCGTCGGATAGGTGCAGCGCCGTTTCCAGGGAATCGGCAAGCCGCTGTTTGAGATCGACGCGGACCTTAAAGCGGTCGACCACCGCCTCGATGGTGTGCTTCTTGCGCAGTTCCAGGTCCGGTGCCTGATCCAGTTCCACCACCTCGCCATTAACCCGGGCGCGCACGTAGCCCTGGGCACGCAACTCTTCCAGCACATGCACATGCTCCCCTTTGCGTCCCTGCACCAACGGCGCGAGGAGCATCAACTTGCTGCCTTCGGGCAGGGCCATGATCTGGTCAACCATCTGGCTCACGGTTTGTGCCTCGAGTACCGTATCGTGCTGCGGGCAGCGGGGTTCACCGGCACGGGCGAACAGCAGACGCAGGTAGTCGTAGATCTCCGTAACTGTGCCAACGGTTGAGCGAGGATTGTGTGAGGTGGATTTTTGTTCGATGGAAATTGCCGGTGACAGCCCCTCGATATGGTCGATATCGGGCTTTTCCATGACGGAGAGAAACTGACGCGCATAGCTGGAGAGCGATTCAACGTAGCGCCGCTGCCCCTCCGCATAGATGGTATCGAAAGCGAGTGAGGACTTACCGGAACCAGAGAGGCCGGTGATAACAATGAGTTTATCCCGCGGTAAATCGAGATCGATATTCTTCAGATTGTGGGTACGGGCCCCACGAAGCTTGATACTGTCCATGCGCGTTTCCGCTGAGAATCGAACCTGTTAATATACGTCGTTTACTCGTTCAGAAGCAAAGCCAGCGTCTGGTTTTTTCGATTTATTGAACCCCTCCGGACTGTGTTGCCATGTCGCCTGTACAAATGACGGCTAAAGAACAGCGTGCTGCCGTCTCGCTTGCTGCGATCTTCGCCCTGCGTATGTTGGGGCTGTTTATGATTCTGCCGGTATTTGCCCTTTATGCCGAGACAATGGAGGGGGTGAGCTCGACTCAGATTGGTCTGGCGATCGGCGCTTATGGCCTGACTCAGGCAATATTGCAGCTGCCCTTTGGCATGCTCTCCGATCGGATTGGCCGCAAACCGATCATTGCCGCTGGTTTGCTGATCTTTGCCGTCGGCAGTGTCGTTGCTGCTATGGCTTCTACCATCGAGGGGGTGATACTCGGTCGCGCCCTGCAGGGCGCGGGGGCGATCGCCGCGGCGGTAATGGCGCTAGCGGCTGATCTGACACAGGAAGAGCACCGCACCAAGGCGATGGCGGTCATGGGGATGAGCATCGGTTTCTCCTTTGTGGTGGCTATGGTCGCGGGGCCGATACTGAACCACTGGATCGGAGTTCCAGGCATTTTTGCCCTGACGGCGGCTTTGGCGTTGGGCGGTATCGTGCTGTTGTATGTTGTGGTGCCGACACCTGATAAAGTCACATTTCACCGGGATGCAGAGGCTGAGCCGGC
The DNA here is from genome assembly GCA_041546305.1 of Thiohalomonadaceae bacterium. GTDB lineage: Bacteria > Pseudomonadota > Gammaproteobacteria > Thiohalomonadales > Thiohalomonadaceae > JBFEYJ01. Next base: position 18,366 of record JBFEWO010000028.1, read on the forward strand.
GCAATTTGGCCGGGTGCTGCGTGACGGGCAGCTGTTGCGGCTGGATTTCGGTATTCTGGTACTGCACATGGTGTTGACCGCCAGTTTTGTGGTGCTGCCGCTGGCACTGCGCGATAGCGGCTTTACCCCGGAGCACCACTGGCAGCTTTATCTGCCGGTAATGGTGCTGGCGATGGTACTGGCCATTCCCTTTATCATCATCGCCGAGAAGAAGCGGCGCATGAAGCAAGTATTTACTTCGGCCATCGGTGCTCTGCTACTGTCGCTGTTGGCGCTGGTGTGGGGGGAACGGGATTTTCTGTCGATTGCATTTCTGCTGTTAACCTTTTTCACCGCCTTCAGTCTGCTGGAGGCGACGCTGCCTTCCCTGGTGAGTAAGGTGGCGCCGGCACAGAGTAAGGGGACTGCCATGGGGGTCTATACCAGTTCCCAGTTTATCGGCGCCTTCATCGGGGGTGCGGTTGGTGGCTGGATCCACGAGATGTTCGGTAACAGCGGCGTCTTCCTCTTCTGTAGTGGTTTTGTGGCCTTGTGGTTACTGGCAGCACTAAGCATGCGTGAACCCCGCTATCTGGCGATTGAAATGCTCAGAGTCGATGCGGAAGGTGCTAGCGGAGCTGTCGGGTTGGAGCAGCGTCTACAGCAGGTAAGAGGGGTAGCGGAGGCGAGCGTAAATGTGGATGATGGTATAGCCTACCTGAAGGTAGATCGTCGGATATTGGACAGGGAAGCCCTGAGTCAGTTTTCTGCAGCCGGTTCCTGACCCGGAATAGTCAGTGATTAGATGAGAATATGGTATTTAAGGTGAGGGGAGTGTTATGGCGCGTGGTGTGAACAAAGTCATTCTGGTCGGGAATCTGGGACAGGATCCGGAGGTGCGCTATACGGCAAATGGTGCCGCCGTGGCGAATATTACTGTGGCAACCAGTGAGCAGTGGACTGATAAGCAGTCCGGGCAGAAACAGGAGAAAACCGAATGGCACCGGGTGGTGTTGTTTGGTCGCTTAGGCGAGATCGCCGGTGAGTACCTGCGCAAAGGCTCGCAGGTTTATCTCGAAGGTAAGTTACAGACCCGCAAGTGGCAGGATCAGAACGGCCAGGACCGCTACACCACAGAGATCGTCGCCAACGAGATGCAGATGCTCGGCGGGCGTGGCACTGCGGGCGGTGGAGCTGCTGACTACGGCAGTCAGGACTTCGGCGGTGGTCAGCCTACCGCTGCAGCACAAGGCCGCGGCCGTCCAGCACCGGCGCCGGCACAGCCTGCTGGTGGTAGCAACTTTGATGATTTTGACGACGATATCCCGTTCTAAACAGGACGAGGGAAAAAGAAAAAGGCCTGCATTGCAGGCCTTTTTGTCACTGGTCGGGGTGAGAGGATTCGAACCTCCGGCCCCTGCCTCCCGAAGACAGTGCTCTACCAGGCTGAGCTACACCCCGAAATGTACTAACGGTTTAATGACTACGCTGTACCGCAAAATTGGCTAGTGTAACGAGAGCCTCCTTATAGGGAGATTCCGGCAACACAGACAAGGCGGCGATGGCTTTATCTGCCTCGGTTTGCGCAGAGCGCGAAGTGTACGCGATAGCGCCGGCCGATTCAATGGCTTCTTTGATCTCGTCGATGCGATCTCGGCCACCTTTTTCCAGGGCCTCTCGCACTAGGGTCGCCTGTTCCGGGCTGCCATGGTTGATCACATGGATCAGGGGCAGGGTTGGCTTGCCTTCGGCCAGGTCATCGCCAATGTTCTTGCCCAACTCCTCCGTTGAGGCGGAGTAGTCGAGGGCGTCATCAATGAGCTGGAAGGCAATACCCAGGTGCATACCATAGTCGGCCATAGCCCGTTCTTCTTCGCTCGAGCGATTGCTAAGCACGGCACCGAGCTGGGCGGAGGATTCAAACAGTTTGGCGGTCTTGCTACGGATGACGTCGAGGTAACCGGCTTCGTCGAGATCGGCATTATGGACATTGAGTAGCTGCTTGACCTCGCCCTCGGCAATGGTGTTGGTAGCCTCGGAGAGGATCTCCATCACCCGCATATTGTTTACTCCGACCATCATTTGGAAGGAGCGGGAGTAGAGGAAATCGCCGACCAGTACGCTGGCCTCATTGCCCCAGACGCTGTTGGCCGTCTCCTGGCCACGGCGCATGTCTGAGGCATCGACTACATCGTCATGCAACAGGGTGGCGGTATGGATGAATTCCACGACAGCCGCCAGTTCCAGGTGGTCTGTCCCTTCATAACCGAAAGCGCGAGCGGTTAGCAACAGCAGCACCGGACGCAAACGCTTGCCGCCACTGTTGACGATGTAGTGGCCGATCTGATTGATCAACACCACCTCGGAGTGGAGCCGCTGCTTGATCAGCTCATCGACCGCTTGCCTGTCGGCAGCGACCAGCTTGTAGACGTCCTGGATATCCATCTTGGAAAAGGTATAATCGCGGCGCAAAGACCCGAAATGCTAGGTAGCGGAAGCCCTGCTGTCAAGATTATGGTTCAAAGTTTAATGTTTAAAGCTTGGATCAGGCCATGGGCGCGGATCAGGTATCCTGACCCCACGAGGGCGAGTTCGCCCTTTTCGACCTTGAACTTTCAACTTTGAACTGCTTTTCTGCAGATCCCGTTTGACCTCGGCGCGGGCAGTCGCTAGAATTGCCGGTCTTTCGTTGATGAATCAACAGTTTTTGTTTTTGGAGAAGCTGCAATGTACGCGGTAATCAAAACCGGTGGCAAACAGTATCGTGTGACCGAGGGCCAGACCCTGCGGGTAGAGAAGCTCGAGACCGAGGTGGGCGCTAACATCGACCTCGCTGAGGTGCTGATGGTTGCTAACGGTGACGACATCAAAATCGGTGCTCCCTTCGTTGAGGGCGGCAAGGTAACGGCAACGGTGAAGAGCCATGGCCGTGACGACAAGGTGACCATCATCAAGTTCAAGCGTCGTAAGCATCACATGAAGCGCCAGGGTCATCGCCAGTACTACACTGAGCTGCAGATCACCGGTATCAGCGCTTAAGCACTATAGGGGTAGACAGCAATGGCACATAAAAAAGCAGGCGGTAGTACACGTAACGGCCGCGATTCGATTTCCAAACGTCTTGGCGTGAAGCGTTTTGGCGGTGAGGTAGTTGCTGCCGGCAACATCATCGTGCGTCAACGTGGTACCAAGTTCCATGCCGGTCTGAACGTCGGTTGCGGTCATGACCACACTCTCTATGCCAAGGCCGATGGTCGACTGGTGTTCGAGGTGAAAGGTCCGAAGAACCGTAAGTTCGTGAGCGTTCTTCCCGAGTAAATTCTCGCTGGAAGCATGCTTTAAAAAACCCCGTCCTGTGGCGGGGTTTTTTCGTTTAGGGTTGGCAGGCAGGATTCCTGTTGCACCATGGTAGTGAAAGATGAAATTCGTAGATGAAGCGAACATTCGGGTAGAGGCGGGCAACGGCGGTAAGGGTTGTGTCAGCTTCCGGCGTGAAAAATACATTCCCTTTGGTGGGCCCGACGGTGGCGACGGTGGAGACGGCGGCAGTGTCTATGTGGTGGCCGATGATAACCTCAATACCCTGATTGACCTGCGTTTCACCCGAGCCTTTCGTGCTGAAAATGGCCAGGCTGGGATGGGACGCAATATGACCGGTAAGGGTGGGGAGGATCTGGAGATCCCGCTGCCCGTTGGCACTATCGTCTACGACCAGGATACCGGTGAAACACTGGCGGATCTGACCGTGGTGGGCCAGCGGGTGAAGATCGCCCAGGGCGGCTTTCACGGTCTCGGCAACACCCGCTACAAGAGCAGTACCAACCGTGCGCCGCGGCAGTTCACCCCGGGCACTCCAGGCGAGTCGCGCAACCTCCATCTGGAATTGAAGGTACTTGCGGATGTGGGCCTGCTCGGTTTGCCCAATGCCGGTAAATCCACTCTGATCCGTGCCGTCTCGGCGGCCCGTCCCAAGGTGGCTGATTATCCCTTTACCACGCTTTACCCGAATCTGGGGGTGGTCAGCATCGAGTCCCACCGCAGCTTTGTCATCGCCGATATCCCCGGCCTCATTGAAGGCGCCGCTGAAGGGGCTGGGTTGGGGATCCAGTTCCTCAAACACGTCTCCCGCACCTTGCTGCTGCTGCACATGGTGGATGTCGCCCCCTATGATGGCAGCGATCCGGTAGAGGCGGTTCGGGTGATCGAGAAAGAGCTGGCCAAGTTCAGTGACGAGTTGGCACAGCGAGAGCGATGGCTGGTGTTGAACAAGGTCGATCTCCTGCCGGAGGAGGAGCGCGAACAGATCTGCGCCGATATCATCGAGCGTCTCGACTGGCAGGGGCCGGTCTACCAACTCTCAGCCCTGGCGAAGGAGGGGACTGTGCGCCTGACGCAGGACATCATGGTTCATCTGGAACAGCAGCGGGAAACGTCTGCTTCGGCAGAGCCCTCCAGCTCGGCTGAGGTGTAATTTTTCTTTTTCCCTTTTCGATTTTCCGTTATTTTCTTTGCATGAAAACGCGTCAACAAATTACTTCAAGCAAGCGTTGGGTCGTGAAGATCGGCAGTGCCCTGTTGACCAATGAGGGACGCGGGCTCAACCAGGCCGGTATCGCCACCTGGGTTGAGCAAATGGCGGCTTTGCGCCAACGCGGCATTGAGATCGTGCTGGTCTCCTCGGGCGCTGTCGCCGAGGGGATGAGCCGGCTCGGCTGGAGCAAGCGTCCCCATGCGCTGCACGAGTTGCAAGCTGCGGCGGCGGTTGGGCAGATGGGCCTGGTGCAGACCTACGAATCGAGCTTTCAGCGCTTTGGCCTGCAGACCGCCCAGGTGTTACTCACTCATGACGATCTTTCTAATCGTCACCGTTATCTCAATGCGCGCAGCACCCTGCGCACCCTGTTGGATCTCGGGGTGGTGCCGGTGGTCAATGAAAACGATACGGTGGTTACTGATGAGATCCGCTTCGGTGATAACGATACCCTGGGAGCGCTGGTCGCCAATCTGATAGAAGCCGACCTGCTAGTGATCCTTACTGATCAGGCAGGGCTATGCGACAAGGATCCGCGCGAGAACCCAGATGCCAAATTGATCCACGAAACCCCGGCCAATGCCCCGGAGTTGGAGGTCATGGCTAGCGGTAAGGGCGGCGCGCTGGGGCGTGGCGGCATGCTGACCAAGGTGAGAGCGGCGCGCCGTGCCGCTCGTTCCGGCGCGGCTACAGTGATCGCCGCCGGCCGTGAGGAGAATGTCCTGTTCCGGGTGGCTAACGGTGAAACTATCGGCACCCTATTTATCCCCGATACCGAGTTGCTGCTGGCCCGCAAACAGTGGTTGGCCGGCCATCTGCAGCTGCGAGGGCGTTTGACCCTGGATGCCGGTGCAGCCC
>JBFEWO010000052.1:0-16606 GCA_041546305.1 Thiohalomonadaceae bacterium
AACCGCTTTACTGCCCTATAGTGCCAGTGAAATGTATGTGCTGGTAAATGATATCGGCTCTTATTCGCAGTTTCTTCCCTGGTGTCGTTCCTCGAAGATCCTTGAGCAGGATGCAGATCAGATCCGCGCCACCATCGAGATCGCTCACGGTAGCCTGCACAAGTCCTTCACCACCAGAAACCGGCTGCAGCAAGACAAGATGATTGAAATGCGCCTGGAGCAGGGACCGTTCAAACATCTGGAGGGTTTTTGGCGTTTCGATACTCTGGGAGAACGCGCCTGCAAGGTGTCACTGGACCTTGAGTTCGAATTCTCCAATCGTCTGGTAGGTCTGGCGATGGGGCCTATCTTCAGTCAGATCGCCAACAGTCTGGTTGATGCCTTTTCAAAGCGTGCGGTGGAAGTCTATGGCAAAGCGTGAAACCTTTTCGGTTGAGGTAGTGTATGCCAGGCCTGATGTACAGGTGCTGGTACCACTGGAGGTGGAGGAGGGGACGACTTTGCGCGATGCTATACAGCGCTCCGGTGTGCTGGAGCGTTTTCCGGAGATCGATCTGGACAAAGCCAAGGTTGGGATTTTCGGCAAGCTGAGCAAACTGGATGCGCAGTTGCGTGCCAGAGACAGGGTGGAGATCTATCGTCCGCTGATTGCCGATCCCAAGGAGATCCGTAAACAGCGGGCGGCTGAAGGCAAGCAGATGAAAAAAGGCGGCGGTGATGCCGACCAGGCTGATGCCGACACAGTCTGAAAGGCGTTAGCGTTTCTTTTCCAGCCGAGGGGTATCCTTTTCCGGAATAGGCCCATTTCGTTCAATACGCAACAGGCGTTCGTTGCTGAAGAATAGTGTCGCCCGATAGCGCACCACCGGCTCCCGACCAGCTTTCATACTGTAGTAGTAGTCCCACCGATCGGCATGGAAAGGATCGATGAGCATCGGGCTTCCAATCAGCTGACGAATCTGATTGCGGTCCATCCCGGGTTTCAGCAGGGAGAGTTGTTCCTGGGTTATCACATTGCCCTGCTGAATATCGATTTTGTGGGCGCATGCCGCCAACAGAAAGGGTATAATTAGCGTAATGAGAATTCTTTGCATGTTACTTCCGCGCAATCAGTCAATGCGGGCATGATACCGCATGGTGACGGATGCTGCGAAGAGAACGATGAAAAAATGATGAATCAGGAACTGAAGAAAGCCGGGCTCAAGGCCACCCTGCCGCGAATTAAAATCCTCGATATTCTGGAGCATGCCGAAACGCGTCACCTTAGTGCTGAGGATGTCTATGATGCATTGCGGGATTCAGGCGAGGAGGTCGGCCTGGCCACGGTCTATCGGGTGCTGACCCAGTTCGAGTCTGCCGGATTGGTGTTTCGCCACAATTTTGAGGGTGGCCATTCGGTCTTCGAGTTGAACGAGGGCCGCCACCACGATCACATCCTCTGTATCAAGTGTGGAAAGGTAGACGAATTTGTCGATGAGACAATTGAACAGCGGCAGCGCGATATTGCCAATAAATATGGTTATGCCATGACGGATCACAGTCTGACCATTCAGGGGGTCTGTCCCGATTGTCAGAAAAAAGAGAAGGCCGCAAAGGGGTAGGAGCCCGACCTCTGGACTGTTCTCACACCCTCTCGGGTTCCTAGCTGACCTTCTTTGTTGTCCGGGAAAGCTGCTGCGCCTGACTGATCAGCTCACGGGCATGGTCAAGGGTCTGCTCAGTGACGGTAACCCCCCCGGACATCCGTGCCACCTCGGCAACCCGTTCTGCGCCATCAATGGCCTCCACTTCTGTACGGGTACCGCCGCCCTGGCTGTTCTTGCTGATCCGGAAGTGCTGGTGTCCCTGGGCCGCGACCTGGGGTTGATGGGTGACGCAAAGCACCTGGCGGCTTTCTCCAAGGGCACGCAATTGCCGTCCTACCATCTCGGCCACGCCGCCGCCAACTCCTACATCCACCTCATCAAAGATGAGGGTCGGGATCCCCTCACGGGAAGCGGTAATCACCTGGATAGCCAGACTGATGCGCGAAAGCTCGCCTCCTGAGGCCACTTTGCTCAGGGAGCGAAGCGGTTGGCCAGGGTTGGCACTGACCTGGAGTTCGACGCTTTCAAGTCCGTTGGGGCTTGGGGTATTCTCGACGGGGGCGAGAACGACATCGAACTTTCCCCCGCCCATGCCCAGTTCTTGCATATTGGCGGTGACCAGTTGAGCCAGTTTCTGTGCCGCTTTATGACGGCTGTCACTCAGCGTCGAGGCGAGATCCTGATAACGGGAGAGAGTATGCTCGATCTCAGCCTGCATGCCGTCTAACCGGCTACCGGCCTGATCAAGCTCATCCAGCTCCTGTTGCAGCTGTTGTTGCAACATAGGCAGGTCTTCCGGTGAGACACGGTGTTTGCGGGCAAGATCATGAATATCCGCAAGGCGCTGCTCTACCCAGGCAAGCCGCTCGGGATCAAGCTCCAGTCGGTCCACATAGTGGCGCAGTTCCGTGGCCGCCTCCCTCGCCTGGATGGCAGCCCCTTCCAGCAGTTCACAGACAGAAGCGAGGTTACTGTCAAATCCCTGCAGCTCCTGCAGCTCGGTTAGGGTATGTTCGAGCAGGGTGACGATGTCTTGTTCTTCGCCTTCATAGAGACGGGCGACGGCACCTTGTGCCCCTTCCAGCAGGCGGTTGGCGTTGGCCAGACGATGATGTTCCTCGTCCAGTTCGGCCAGTTCATTTGCCCCTAGTTTAAGCGCCTCTAGCTCCTGGACCTGATAGCGTAACAGTTCGAGGCGCGCCTCGCGTTCGGTCGCTGCGTGGTTCAGCCGCTCATATTCCTCGTTCAGGCGTTGCCACTGGCGGCAGATGGTAGCCGTTTCTCTGGCCAGCTCGGTATGCCCGGCGAAGTTATCGAGCAGCTGACGCTGCATATCACGTTTGAGCAGGGACTGGTGGGCGTGCTGGCCATGGATATCGACCAGTTGTTCACCCAGCTCTCGGAGTGACTGCAGGGGCATGGGCTGACCATTGATGTAGGCTCTGGAACGGCCATCGGCACCCACGGTGCGGCGCAGAATACACTCATCGTCCATTTCCAGCTCGCGCTCGGCAAGCCACTCGCTCACCCCGGGGAGATGAAGAATTTGGAAGGTCGCACTGATCTCGGCCCGCTCCTCACCATGACGGACAACAGCACTATCGGCACGGTCACCCAAGGTCAGACCGAGTGCATCGAGCAGGATCGATTTGCCGGCGCCGGTCTCGCCACTGAGCACGGTCATACCCGGCTCGAGGTCGAGCTCCAGCGATTCCACTAATGCGAAATTGCGAATCTGCAGGTGCTTGAGCATATTAGCCCCAGTTAAGCTTGGCGCGGAGAATTTGGAAATGGTCGTGCTCATCCGGATGGATCAGGCGCACGGTATGCTCTTTTTTGCGGATCTGGATACGATCGCCTGCCACCAGTCCCAGGTTGATCTGACCATCACAGCTGACCTGGGCATGGGATTGTTCCTGGCCCTTGACTACGATCTCGATTACCGTATCGGCATCGACCACAATGGGGCGGTTGCTCATGGTGTGCGGGCAGATCGGTACCATGATCACCGCATTCAGGCACGGTTGTAAAATGGGGCCACCGCCGGAGAGGGCATAGGCCGTGGAGCCGGTCGGTGTGGAGACAATAAGGCCGTCGGAACGCAGGGTGTTGACGAAGGTGCCGTTGACGTAGGTATCGACCTCGATCATCCGCGCCACATCCCATTTGTGTACCACCACGTCGTTAAAGGCGTCGCTTTCGTTAATCTGTTCGCCGTCGCGGATGATACGGCAGTGCAGCAAAAACCGTTCGTCTTCGGTATAGCGACCGCCCAGGATCTCGTCGAAGCGTTCGGTCATCTGATCGGGGGAGATGTCAGTGAGGAAGCCCAGTCGGCCGAGGTTGAGGCCCAACAGGGCAGGGGCATGGACCGCCAGGCTGCGCGCAGCGTTTAGAAAGGTGCCATCACCACCAACCACGACGATCAGGTCGCAGCGACGCCCGAGCTGGTCACGACTAGCGATCTCCAGGTCGCCATGGTCAGGCCAAAACTCGGCGGTAGCATCGTCGAGCAGCACCTCCACATCGCGTGTCTTGAGATAATCGGATAGGGCATGGAGGGTCGCGCCGACCGTGTTGTCAGCATACTTTCCAATAATGCCAATTCGTTTGAAACTGTCTGCCATGAGCCCCCTCCAAAACTCCCAGAAAGTTAACACGTTAGGGGCGGTCCCGCCAAGCACCCCGCTTGACACATTAGCGGTTACATGGATAATTCTTATTAGCACTCGTTGTTGGTGAGTGCTAATAAGCGAAATCCATCGCCATGTAGGCAGCCTAGCGGGAATCAGAGGTCTATGTCTGGCACCTTATTAAATGAACGTGCCCAATTGCTGTTGAAGAACCTGGTCGAGCGGTATATCCGGGACGGCCAGCCGGTCGGGTCGCGTACCCTCTCCAGAGAGTCCTCTATGGAGCTCAGTCCTGCCACCATTCGCAATGTAATGGCAGACCTGGAGGATCTCGGCTTTATTCATGCACCGCACACCTCTGCCGGTCGTGTGCCGACGATTCGTGGTTATCGGTTGTTTGTCGACAGTCTGCTAACCATCAAGCCGCTGAACAAATCTGTGATCTCGTCTCTCCAGCAACAGATTGGCAGTATTGACGAACCTGACAGGTTGTTAGCCTCAGCGACGCGCCAACTCTCCGACATTACCTCGATGGCGGGAGTGGTGATGTTGCCCAAGCGTGAGCAGGTGTCACTGCGCCAAGTGGAGTTTTTACCACTTTCCCACAACCGGGTACTGGTGATTCTGGTGGTGAATGAACGTGAAGTACAGAATCGAATCATCCAGACCCATCGCAACTACAGCGCTGGCGAGTTGCAACAGATCGCCAACTATCTCAATACGCTGTGTGCCGGGCGAGAACTGCGCCATGTCCGCCAGACCCTTCTCCAGGAGATGGATGAGGCACGCAGTAGCATGAACCAGTTAATGGCCGACGCTATCCAGATGGCACAGCAGGCCTTCACCGAGGATGAGCAGGGCGGTGATTTTCTCCTGGCAGGTCAGACAAATCTGATGTCCTATGAGGAGATGGGCAATCTGGACAAATTGCGCAAACTGTTCGATGCCTTCAATCGCAAGCGCGATATTCTGAACCTTCTCGATCAGTCCTTGCATGCCAATGGAGTGCAGATTTTTATCGGTGAGGAGTCGGGATATGAGGTATTGGATGAATGCAGTGTGGTTGCTTCACCTTATCAGGTTGAGGGGGAGGTCATCGGTGTACTCGGGGTTATTGGCCCGACACGCATGGCCTATGACCGCGTAATACCTTTGGTTGATGTGACAGCACAGCTATTGGGGGCTACGTTAAATCAGATGAAATAAGTCCAACAATATATGTGAGTTTGTATTGCAGCCTTTTTCGCGTTGCAGCGAATCCCATGATGTTTAAAGAAATTGAAATTGAACAAGACGGAGTAGTGTGAATGACCAAAGAGACAAAGTCTCCTGAGAATGAGTCGGCATCTGTGGAGAAACAGCCGGCTGAGGTTGTCGCTGAAGGTGAGCTGGAGGCAGCGGAAAACACCCTGGAGGAACTGGCGCAGATGCTTGAGGAGGCGCGCAGCAAGGCGGCCGAGAACTGGGACCAGGTCCTGCGGGTACAGGCAGAGCTGGAAAACAGTCGGCGTCGTGCACAGCGCGATGTGGAAAATGCCCACAAGTTTGCGCTGGAAAAATTCGCCCTGGAACTGTTGCCGGTTAAAGACAGCCTGGAGATGGGGCTGGATGCGGCCAGTGGTGAAGATGCCAATCTGGATAAGCTGCGAGAGGGGACCGAACTCACCCTGAAGATGCTGGCCAACGCGATGGAAAAATTTGGCATCACAGAAGTTAATCCGGTGGGCGAGCCCTTCAATCCCGAGCTGCATCAGGCCATGACCATGATGGAGTCGGCTGAGCATGAACCGAATACGGTAACTGCCGTGATGCAGAAGGGGTACTTGTTGAATGATCGTCTGATTCGTCCGGCGATGGTGGTGGTGTGCAAGGCATAAATTCCGCGATCCGGATCACTTGAATTTGCCAGCAATGTCCTTATTAACTGCATAGAAATTATTCCCCCTGCATGGCGGGGCAAAACACGAATTTTGGAGACAAGAGCTATGGGAAAAATTATCGGAATCGATTTGGGTACCACCAACTCCTGCGTCGCCGTCATGGAGGGTGGCAAACCGCGCGTCATCGAAAACAGCGAGGGCGATCGTACCACCCCCTCAATCATCGCCTACACCAAGGATGATGAGGTGCTGGTTGGCCAGTCTGCCAAACGCCAGGCGGTAACCAATCCAGAGAATACCCTGTTCGCCATCAAGCGTCTGATTGGTCGCCGTTTCGAGGATGCCGAGGTGCAGAAGGACATTCACATGGTGCCCTACAAGATCATCAAGGCCGAGAACGGTGATGCCTGGGTCGAGGCCCACGGAGCCCGCATGGCACCGCCGGAGATCTCCGCCAAGGTGCTGCAGAAGATGAAGAAAACCGCCGAGGATTATCTTGGCGAGCCGGTTACCGAGGCAGTGATTACCGTGCCGGCCTATTTCAATGACTCCCAGCGCCAGGCCACCAAGGACGCCGGCCGCATCGCCGGTCTGGATGTTAAGCGTATCATTAACGAGCCGACAGCTGCGGCGCTCGCCTTCGGTATGGACAAGAAGGCCGGCGACCGCAAGATTGCTGTTTACGACCTGGGTGGCGGTACTTTCGATATTTCCATCATCGAGATCAATGAAATCGATGGCGAGCACCAGTTCGAGGTGCTTTCCACCAATGGTGACACCTTCCTCGGTGGTGAGGACTTCGACCTGCGTCTCATCGACTACCTGGCCGGCGAGTTCAAAAAAGAGCAGGGAATCGACCTGCATAACGATCCGCTGGCGCTGCAGCGTCTGAAAGAGGCGGCAGAAAAGGCCAAGATCGAACTCTCCTCCAGTCAGCAGACTGAGGTTAACCTGCCGTACATCACCGCCGATGCTTCCGGTCCCAAGCACCTGAACATCAAGGTGACCCGCGCCAAGCTCGAGTCCCTGGTTGAGGATTTAATCAATCGCACCGTCGAGCCCTGCAAGATTGCCCTCAAGGATGCCGGCCTGTCCGCCTCCGAAATCGAGGATGTCATCCTTGTTGGTGGTATGACCCGTATGCCCAAGGTTCAGGAAGCGGTGCAGGGCTTCTTCGGCAAGGAGCCGCGCAAGGACGTCAACCCGGATGAGGCGGTTGCCGTCGGCGCCGCGATTCAGGGCGGTGTGCTCGGTGGTGAGGTGAAGGATGTCCTGCTGCTGGACGTGACCCCGCTGTCCCTGGGCATCGAGACCATGGGCGGTGTGATGACCAAGCTCATCGACAAGAACACCACCATCCCGACCAAGGCGGCGCAGATCTTCTCTACCGCTGATGACAATCAGACAGCAGTGACCGTGCACGTGCTGCAGGGCGAACGCGAGATGGCCTCGGCCAACAAGTCGCTGGGCCGCTTTGATCTTGCCGACATCCCGCCGGCCCCGCGCGGTGTGCCACAGATCGAAGTGACTTTCGACATTGATGCCAACGGCATCCTCAACGTTTCCGCCAAGGACAAGGGGACCGGCAAGGAGCAGAACATTGTGATCAAGGCCTCTTCCGGTCTTTCCGATGAAGAAGTCGAACGCATGGTCAAGGACGCTGAGGCCCACGCGGCCGAAGACAAAAAGTTCCATGAGCTGGTCACCGCCCGCAACCAGGCCGACACCATGATCCATGCCACCCGTAAATCCATGGACGAGCTGGGTGATAAGCTGGAAGCCTCTGAGAAGGAGGGGATTGAAAAGGCCATCGCCGAACTGGAAGAGGCGATGAAGGGCGACGACAAGGAGGCCATCGAGGCTAAGACCAAGGCGCTGACGGATGCCTCCGGTAAGATGGCTGAAAAACTCTATGCCCAGAGCCAGCAGGAAGGGGCCGCAGGCGCGGGCGCCGAGACCGGTGCCGGCGAGGCCGGTAAGGCTGGTGAGGATGTAGTCGATGCAGAGTTTGAAGAGGTCGACGAAAACAAAAAGTAGTAAATGACAAGAGACAAGTGACAAGTAATATGGGGTAAGCATGGTCTTTGCCCCTTATTGCTTTTCTTGGACCTTGAAACTTGCCGATTGTTGAAACTTGGGAAGCTATGAGCAAACGTGATTATTATGAGGTGCTGGGGGTCCAGCGCAATGCCACCGAGGCCGAGATCAAAAAGGCCTTCAAAAAGCTTGCGATGAAATACCACCCGGACCGAAATCCTGACAACAAGGAAGCCGAAGAGAAGTTCAAGGAAGCCAAAGAGGCTTACGATGTGTTGTCCGATGCGCAAAAACGTGCCGCTTACGACCAATTCGGCCATGACGGTGTGTCCGGCATGGGAGGCGGCTATGGTGCGGGCGGTTTTGGCGGCGGATCCAACTTCAGTGACATCTTTGGCGATGTCTTCGGGGACATTTTCGGTGGGGCCCGTGGAGGCGGCCAGCGGGTCTACCGTGGTGCCGATCTGCGCTATAACCTTGAACTCAGCCTGGAAGAGGCTGTTGCTGGCACCACAGTCAAGATTCGTGTCCCAACCCTGGTTGCCTGTGAGGTGTGCGGAGGAACAGGTGCCAAGAAGGGGACCAGCCCGACCACCTGTCCGACCTGTCATGGTCAGGGCCAGGTGAGAATGCAGCAGGGCTTTTTCTCCCTGCAACAGACCTGTCCGCATTGTCATGGCAGTGGCAAGATCATCACCGACCCATGCAGCAACTGCCATGGAGAAGGTCGGGTTCAGAAACAGAAGACCCTATCGGTCAAGGTGCCAGCGGGGGTGGATACAGGAGATCGGATCCGTCTGTCCGGCGAGGGTGAGGCGGGTGAGAACGGTGGTCCGCCGGGCGATCTCTATGTGCAGATCACTGTGCGTGAACATGCGATCTTCAAGCGTGACGGTAATGACCTCTACTGCGAGGTACCGATCAGTTTCACCACTGCGGCACTGGGCGGCGAGCTGGACGTTCCGACGCTCGATGGCCGGGTCAAACTGAAAGTCCCTGCAGAGAGCCAGACGGGTAAGTTGTTCCGCCTGCGTGGCAAAGGGGTCAAGTCGGTTCGTGGTGCCCATGTTGGCGATTTGTTGTGCAAGATCATCGTCGAAACTCCGGTTAATCTGACCGGAAAGCAGAAGGAGTTGTTGCGCGAGTTTGACGAGACGATGAAAGGCAACGACAAACACAGCCCTCGCCACACCTCTTGGCTGGATGGCGTAAAAAAATTCTTCGAGGACTTGAAGCTGTGAGGCATTTTCAGCAGCTGCCGTAACAGTAGCTGTTGTGGCAACCAATTGATGGCATTGCTGTCTTACTGCATGGGCCAATAGAGGATGACATCATGTCCGAAAAAAATGCGCTATTGAAGAAACACTTTGACGGAATGCGGCGGCGTCTACTCGGTGGCGCGTTAGCGGGGGTCGGTATCGCTGCACTCGGTAGCCGTGCGTCTGCGCAGGAAGAGGCTGGCGGGGTGGATGAGTTGCACTTCCCCGGTGATGAGCCGGAGCACAAGGTCGTCTATCAGTTCAATAAGGCCGATCTTGGTTATCAGGATCACGTGATTTTCTCAGTGGGTGAGATGCTGAGGAAGTACGGCGATAATGTCAAAATCGTTGTTGTCGCCTTTGCCGAAGGCATTCATATTCTCGGTAAAAATCCCGGACGTGAGGTAAAGGACGAGATTCGTCAACGTATCTCATCATTGGCCCACTACGGGGTGGAATTCCATGCCTGCGGCAATACCATGGCCAGCCTCAAATGGACAGAGAAGGATTTGGTTGATTTTGCCCAGGTGGTACAAGTTGGCGCGGCTGACCTGATGGAGCTACAGGAGCAGGGTTACAGCTACATCAGTTGGTAAGCGGTGCGGTTTAATACGCGATAACGTGATAATAACGAATAGGTGAAAGAGGCATGACTCGTATTGCAGTCACCGGTGCGGCCGGCCGCATGGGAAAAAATATTATCGAAGCAATTCAGATGCTCGAAGGGGTGGAGCTGGGGGCAGCGATAGAGCGTGTGGGTTCGACCATGATCGGCTTAGACGCCGGGGAATTGGCCGGGGTCGGTTCTCTCGGAGTGAAGATTACTGACAGTCTCGAGGCCGTGACCGATAGCTTTGATGTCCTTATCGACTTTACCCTGCCCGAGGTGACCGAGGCCAATGTGAATGTTTGTCGCAGTGCCGGCAAGAAAATGGTGATCGGTACCACCGGGCTGAGTGACGCGCAAAAAGCCAAGCTAGCGGAAGCTGCCAATGATATCGCCATTGTCTTTGCTCCCAACATGAGCGTGGGTGTGAATCTTTGCCTCAAGTTGCTACAACTGGCCGCCCAGGTGCTCGGCGATGACGTGGATATCGAGGTGATCGAGGCACACCATCGCCACAAGATCGATGCCCCTTCCGGCACCGCCTTGGCGATGGGTGAGGTTGTGGCCGAAGCACTGGGGCGGGATCTCAAGGAGTGTGCCGTTTACGGCCGCGAGGGGCGCACCGGTGAGCGCGATCGGAAGACCATCGGTTTCGAGACCATCCGTGCCGGAGATATCGTTGGCGAGCATACCGTGATGTTTGCCGCCATCGGGGAGCGGGTGGAAATCACCCACAAAGCCTCCAGCCGCATGACCTTCGCCAAGGGGGCTGTGCGTGCTGCTGCCTGGCTTGCAGACAAGGACCAAGGCCTGTTCGACATGCAGGACGTGCTGTCGCTGAAAAACTAAAAGCCTTCGGGCATCCACTGAACACATGGATGTGTCCAGCATTTACGATTTAAGTCCACCGTCAGGGACAGATTGAGCTTGCCAATCGTACTCCTAGGTATTCCTTGGCTATTCCTTTTATCTTCCAGTTTCATCCCATCACTCCCGTGTAGTATGATTACCGGCTTTCTTACTGTTGCCGGAACGGTCCCGAAGTCCATGCTGGAAATTAATCCTATTCTGAACAAAATCAAAGATATGCAAGGGCGTGTTGATGCCCTGAGGGGGTATCTTTGACTACGATGTCAAAAGTGAACGTTTGACTGAAGTCTGCCGTGAGTTGGAAGACCCTGCGATCTGGAACAGGCCGGAATATGCGCAGGAGCTCGGGCGTGAGCGCGTTGCGTTGGAGAAGGTGGTAGAGACCATCGATGGGCTGACCGAAAGCCTCGGCGATGCCAAAGATCTGCTCGATATGGCGGCAGAGGAGGGCGACGAGGACACGGTCAATGCGGTCAGCGACGATGTGGCCAAGGCGGAAAAGCAGCTCGAGGAGCTGGAGTTTCGCCGCATGTTCGCTGGCGAGATGGATCCGAACAACGCCTATCTGGATATTCAGGCCGGCTCCGGCGGTACCGAGGCGCAGGACTGGGCCAGCATGTTGCTGCGCATGTATCTGCGCTGGGGCGAGCGCAGCGGTTTCAAGACCGAGCTGATGGAGGTTTCCGAGGGGGAGGTAGCAGGCATCAAGAGTGCTACCATCAAGTTCGAGGGCGAGTACGCCTTCGGCTGGCTGCGCACCGAAACCGGGGTGCATCGCCTGGTGCGCAAGTCGCCCTTCGATTCCGGCAACCGTCGCCACACCTCCTTTGCCTCGGTCTTTATCTCGCCGGAAATTGATGACAGTGTCGAGATCGACATCAACCCGGCGGATCTGCGCATCGACGTCTATCGAGCCTCCGGCGCCGGCGGCCAGCACGTCAACCGCACCGAATCGGCCGTGCGTATTACCCATAACCCGACCGGGATCGTGGTGCAGTGCCAGAATGATCGATCCCAGCACAAGAACAAGGATCAGGCGATGAAACAGCTCAAGGCCAAGCTGTACGAGCTGGAAATGCAAAAGCGCAGCGCCGACCAGCAGGCACTGGAGGAGAGCAAGTCGGACATTGGCTGGGGTTCGCAGATCCGTTCCTATGTTCTGGATCAATCACGTATCAAGGACCTGCGCACCAGCGTCGAGACCAGCAACACCCAGGCGGTGTTGGACGGGGATTTGGATGATTTTATCGAGGCCAGCCTGAAGAGCGGCCTGTAACAGACTATACGGTTATAGATGATGAGTGAAGAGAAGCAGGTAGAGACACAGGATGAGAACCGCTTGATCACCGAGCGCCGCGCCAAGCTGGCAGCTCTGCGGGAGAAAGGGGTGGCTTTCCCCAGCGATTTTCGCCGCAACGTCGTGGCAGGCGAATTGCACGCTAAGTATGGCGAAATGGAGAAGGAAGTTTTGGAGGCGGAGGGTGTGCGCGTTGCCGTGGCCGGTCGTATGATGGGGCAGCGGATCATGGGTAAGGCAAGTTTCGCCCAGATTAAGGATATGTCAGGTGCCATACAGCTCTACGTACAGAAGGCGATGATCTCTGATGAGGTTTATGAGCAGTTTAAGAGCTGGGACATCGGCGATATCCTCGGTGCTGAAGGGACCTTGTTCAAGACTCAGAAAGGGGAGTTGTCGGTTAAGGTTGATACCATTCGCCTGCTGACCAAGTCGTTGCGTCCTTTGCCGGAGAAGTGGCACGGCCTTACTGACCAAGAGACTAAGTATCGTCAGCGTTACCTGGATCTCATCGTCAATGACGTCACCCGCAACACCTTCCGTGTACGTTCGCAAATCATCCATTACATCCGTGACTTTATGGTGGCGCGTGAGTTTCTTGAGGTAGAGACGCCAATGATGCAGGCGATCCCCGGTGGGGCTACCGCCAAGCCGTTCATTACCTTCCATAACGCGCTCGACATGGAGCTTTTCCTGCGTATCGCGCCTGAGTTGTATCTCAAGCGCCTAGTGGTCGGCGGTTTTGAGCGAGTGTTCGAGATAAATCGTAATTTCCGTAACGAGGGTCTCTCTACACGCCACAATCCTGAGTTCACCATGATGGAGTTCTATCAGGCGTATGCCGACTACAATGACCTGATGGATTTGACCGAGGAGCTGTTACGCGGTCTGGCCGAAACGGTGCTTGGTACTAGCATTGTTAGCTATCAGGGTGACTCTTATGATTTCGGCAAACCCTTCACGCGCATGACGGTGAAGGAATCGATCCTCCACTTCAATCCGGAGATCACCGAGGCTCAGCTGGATGATCTCGAAGAGGCCCGTCAAGTTGCCAAGGGAATGGGTATCCCGCTGAAGGATTCTTATGGCTTGGGTAAGGTACAGATCGAGATCTTTGAGAAGACCGTGGAACATCGCCTCAAGGACCCAACCTTTATTACCGCTTATCCCACCGAGGTCTCACCTTTGGCACGACGCAATGATGATGATCACTTCGTTACCGATCGTTTTGAATTCTTCGTCGGCGGTCGTGAGATCGCCAATGGTTTCTCCGAGTTGAACGACGCGGAGGACCAGGCCGAACGGTTCCGTCGTCAGGTCGAGGAGAAGGCGGCCGGAGATGAGGAGGCAATGCACTTTGACGCCGACTACATCGTAGCGCTGGAGCATGGTCTGCCACCGACTGCAGGAGAAGGGATTGGTATCGATCGTCTGGTGATGTTGTTTACCGATGCACCATCAATTAGGGACGTGTTGCTGTTCCCGCACATGCGTCCGCAGGTGGATTAACGGATTGGCGTAGTGCTAGTTCGAGATTGTTCGGCTCTGGTCGAGAATCCTGGGACCTAAAAAAAGGGGGGTGGACGAAGTCCACCCCCTTTTTTATCAGGAAGTCAGCACATGCAGTAGCTCTATGAAATTGGCCACGATGACCAATCGCTATTTAGCCGTGTTATTGGAGCCTATGACATGAAAGTGTTACGCGTTTATCCCGCTACCTGCGGCGAACTCTCCGTTTGCTCGAAGTGGTAGGGGAGGGATAAAAGTTGCAGTCTTGCCGATTCATCGGCTGCCAGAGAAATCTCTCCACTTTCTGCAGCGACGATTTCGACCACACAAAGGATTTCGTAGCCCCCGTTGGGTGACGATGCAACCTTGACCACCTTTCCAGCACCCTGCCCACTGGCGCTGTGGGGGGAAGTGAGTTCATCACCCGGCACAGGACGAATAGCACTGTCCACATGAGCGCGGTACATGCGGCGCTTGAGTTTGCCAAGATACTGCATGCGAGCAACGATCTCCTGGCCGGTGTAGCACCCCTTCTTGAAACTGACCCCATTGACCAACTGGAGGTTGACCATTTGAGGTACGAATGCCTCAACCGTTTCACTGTAAATGCTGGGAAGCCCGGCCTGGATGTCCAGCAGTTCCCAACTATTGGCCCCGGCCTTTTGTGCGTGGGGGGCTAAAGCATCCCACAGGCTTTGCATGGCGGTGAATGAACCATGGAGTTCAAAACGGGGATGCTCTCCGGCAATGCGTAATACGGTGATTTCTTTCGCTGTGACGGATTCATCTTTCTCCGCAGGGCACTCGCCAAGGTGTTCACGTAACAGTCCTTCGGTATTCGGACCGGAGAGCCCGAAGCGGACCATCTGCTCACTCACATCCTCGAGACTGACCTGGGACCTCAACACAAACATTTGAAGTCGTTTGAGTGTAGTCTCCAGCAAGCCCTGTGGCAGGCTGAGATAATAGGCATCGTTGCGCTGGAACAGGCGAAACAGGGCGAGCATACGGCCTTTGGGGCTGGAGTAACTGCTTAATTGGTGGGCTGTTGCTGATACCTGACGGACATCGTTACTGAATTGGCCCTGCAGGAAGTTGCTGGCATCATCGCCGCTGGCCCGGATGAGGGAAAAGTGACTGAGATCGCAAAGGATATCGCCTTCCGTTGCAGCCAGAATTTCAGCCTGTGGGTTGCCAAAATCGGTGACTTTGTTGTCCTCGATGTTTGCACCCTGTCCGATCAGGTCCTGTCGCCACTCACTGTTCATTGACTATCCCTCACTAAATTACTAGGCCAATCATAGCTGATTACTAAAAACATGATAATAAAGATTATCCATACATCACTGAGCGTTTGCAGTGTATGGGTAGAACATGCGGCTGGAATGCATGAAAACAATGGGGACGGTGTTTCTCTTTTGTGCCCCTTTCCCTTCCCGGGTATTATCTGTCTGTCTTCGAAAAGGATTTCACTCATGCCGGGATGCCATTCCAAGCAGCGTCTGGAACTGAAATGTCGTGCAGTAGCACGCCTTCGAACTCTTTATATCCTGGCCCTTGTGGGCGCAATTAGTTGCATCGTAACGCTCCCCTTACCACTACCGGTGTTGTCCCTGTTAATAGCGATGACCGCTGTAAGTGTAGTGCGCTGCTGGAGGCAGCGCTGCGAGCTGGGTGGGGACGTTGTCACCTTGTTGTGGGATACCGAAGGGCGATGGTGGTGGAAACAGGCCGGTGAGGAAACAGCGCTAAACTTGTGTCCTGATAGCTACCTTTCCTCAGGGATGGTGATCCTGAACTTTACTCACCCTGAAACAGGCCACCGACGCTCGCTACTAGTGCTTCCGTTTTCGGTGCGGCCTGAATCTTTTCGCCGTTTGCGCGTGCAGCTCATGCTCGAACGCAGACATCTTCGGTCCGGCATTGAAAATTCGGTGGGATGAGTACGGTATTTTCTGGCGACTGGCTGGTGTCCTGTCCAGGGTAGTCGAGGGTATAGTGCAGGCCACGACTTTCCTTGCGGGCCATCGCTGAGCGGATGATCAGATCGGCGACAACAGCCAGGTTTCTCAACTCCAGCAGATCGTTTGATACGCGGAAATTACTGTAGTATTCGGCAATCTCCGCGCTTAGCAGATCGACGCGACGCTTGGCCCGCTGCAAGCGTTTATTGGTGCGCACGATGCCGACGTAGTCCCACATAAAGCGGCGCAGCTCCTCCCAGTTGTGAGAGACCACCACCTCTTCATCAGAATCGGTGACCCGGCTTTCATCCCAGGGCGGAAGCTCGTCGGGCATCTCGAGCGATGCGAGCTGGGTCTGAATATGTCTGGCAGCAGACTGGCCAAACACCAAGCACTCCAGCAGTGAGTTGCTCGCCAGGCGGTTGGCGCCGTGCAGCCCGGTGAAAGTCACCTCGCCGATGGCGTAGAGGCCAGGCAGGTCGGTCCGCCCATGGATGTCGGTTATCACTCCGCCACAAGTGTAGTGTGCGGCTGGAACCACGGGCAGTGGCTCGCGGGTCATGTCGAAACCGTATTCCAGGCAGCGTTCGTAGATGGTGGGAAAGTGTTCCTTGATAAACTCGGCCGGTTTGTGGCTGATGTCGAGATAGACACACTCGGCGCCAAGGCGTTTCATTTCGTGGTCGATGGCTCGCACCACGATGTCGCGTGGCGCCAACTCCCCTCGGGGATCGAACTTCTGCATGAAGCGTGTACCATCGGGCAACAGCAGCTTTCCCCCTTCACCTCTGACCGCCTCGGTAATGAGAAAACTTTTGGCCTTGGGATGGTAGAGACACGTGGGATGGAACTGGCTGAATTCCATATTGGCGACCCGGCAGCCGGCCCGCCAGGCCATAGCAATGCCGTCACCGGTCGATAGGTCAGGATTGGTAGTATAGAGGTATACCTTACTGGCGCCGCC
>JBFEWO010000203.1:0-2387 GCA_041546305.1 Thiohalomonadaceae bacterium
CCATTACCAGAGGAGGTGTTATACACAGTGGTGGATCGCCCCCTTTTGGCAGGACAACAGACGAACGTGACAGGAACTCCCTTGGAACAAAAATACGCTAACCTATTGAATTTATTGTTAAATGCGTTTCCGCGCAAAAGATTACCAATTTAAGGCAAGGCTAGCTGTAATGCGCCCTGCAGACGTTTCTACC
This sequence comes from Thiohalomonadaceae bacterium, assembly GCA_041546305.1. Taxonomy (GTDB): domain Bacteria; phylum Pseudomonadota; class Gammaproteobacteria; order Thiohalomonadales; family Thiohalomonadaceae; genus JBFEYJ01. Next base: position 194 of record JBFEWO010000203.1, read on the forward strand.
CAACTAACTCACAGAGTTATCCACAGGTTTTGTGGATAACAGGAAATGTGACGAAAAGATAATGATTTATGGCCAATTTACTCTAATCTGGTGCTGGCTTGCATCATGTTTGAGCTAGCCAAGAGGGGGGAAAAGAGGAGCCGGGGCGTAGCACCCCGGAGGAACGGCGACTTTATGCCTGGCGAAACAATTCGATGAGTTGTGACTGCTGAGCTTTACGGGAAAGAAGGATGTTGCGGAAGACTTCAGGATCTTTGATGTGGGTCAACTCACCTTCGCGCGGAAAGTACATGTCCTGGAGCCGAGAGAGCCAGAAACGCAAGGCACCGGCACGCAGCATTACCGGCCAGGCTTGCTGTTCCTCCATGGCGAACGGGCGCACTGCATGGTAGGCACCTAGCATCGCCAGCACTTTCTCCTTTACCAGCTCTCCCTCATCGTTACTACACCAGTCGTTGACGGTGACTGCCACATCGTAGAGGAGCACATCATTGCATGCGTAGTAGAAATCGATGAGGCCGGTGAGGGTGTCTCCTTCAAACAGGGCGTTGTCGCGGAACAGGTCGGCGTGGATCACACCTCGAGGAAGGTTATCGAATCGATGTGAACGCTGGAACGTGAGCTCCTCATCGAGTAGTGCGCGTTCATTTTCGCTCAGTTTGTCGGCAATGGCATCGCGCGTGAGGTGCCACCAGTGAGGACCACGGTCATTATCACGGTGTCCCTTGAAAGACTGGCCGGCCAGGTGCATTGTCGCCAAGGCATGGCCCAGGGCGCGGCACTGGGTGACGCTTGGGGTATCAACGCCGGTACCGCTTAGACGCATGACGAAGGCTGCGGGTTTGCCGTTGAGCTCTCGGAGGTAGTGGCCATTGTTATCAGCAATGGGGTGGGCGCTGGGCACACCGTGTTCAGAGAGAAAGGCCATCAGGTCGAGAAAGTAACCGAGTTCGGCCTGGGTGTGATTCTCAAACAGGGTAAGAACCAGACGCTTTTCGCTGGTGTTGACGAAATAGTTGGTGTTTTCGATACCGGCACTGATGCCTTGGTAATCGAGGAGCTCGCCGAGGGGATAGTTGGTGAGGAAGGCTTCCAACTCGTCCTTTTCGACCACAGTGTAAACAGACATATATCGCTTTGGTGTTTTTCCGTTGGCGTGATCTTATCCGGGTACGTGAAGGAATGACATAGTGGCGGCGAAAAAAATTCAGAAAAGCCAATGAAGATGGGAACGTCAGGCAATACCACGCTGATGGCTTTGTTTACAGAAATCAGGTCTCTATCGAGGGGATTCACTCTCGGAAGCGGTCTTTTACGGGAATCGAGTGAAAAGCGGACTATCGCAATCCAATGATTCGCCTTTCCCCCTTGTTAATTTGGAAGTTTTTTCCTGGTCCTACCTTTAATATGATGAAGATGTTCACCAACTGAATATGCGCCACTTCACTACTTCGGGGTTATCCAGCTCATTGCGGCGGGTTTCAAGGCTACCGTCACCATCACTGTCGACAAGGTAGTAGGGTAGGCCTTTGCTGGGGGTGATCTTGACCATGTAGAGCTGGCCGCCAACACGGTATTCTTCGATCACATCCGCTCCACGGCGGATGATGGTGACTTCTGGTTGCAGCTCCTCCTCGGGCAGGGGATCAATGGCTTCTGCAGGTAGTGGTGGCGGCGAAGGCGCATTCTCTTGAGCGGTGAGTGCCGTAGTGAAGAGCGATAGGGCGGTGAGCAGCAGCAATTTACGCATGAACTTTCCTTAAAGGTCGAGCAGGATCTCGCGTTCCTCGGCAGAGGGTTCGAATCCTTTTTGTTCGTAGTGACGGAAGATGGCTTCGACCACCTTATCCGGCTCGTCGATGATCTGGATGAGTTCCAGGTCTTCCGGGCTGATCATCTTCTCGTCGATAAGCGTCGTATGAATCCATTCTATCAGGCCACGCCAAAAAGGTCCGTGAACGAGGATGATAGGAATACGTCGGGTCTTTCCGGTCTGGATCAGGGTCAGAATCTCAGCAAGTTCGTCCAGCGTGCCGAAGCCGCCGGGCATGACCACATAGGCGGCGGCATATTTGACGAACATGACTTTGCGCGAGAAGAAATGACGGAAGCTTAGACGAATGTCCTGGTATTCGTTGCCGGCCTGCTCGTGGAACGGGATGATGGGCGCGTGTACGACCGTTTCCGGGGGCGG
>JBFEWO010000189.1:0-4015 GCA_041546305.1 Thiohalomonadaceae bacterium
GACTACGCCACCATTAGCATTACCATCGCTAACCAGGGTACCGCGGATGTCAATGGAGGCTATTACGCGCACCTGTATCTGGATAGCACAGAAATTGGGATGACCTGGATCGGCTATGCTCCGGCACCAGGTGCAACGCGGGAGGTCAGCTGGTTTGTCGCCGTACCTAATTACCAGGGCAACCACACATTGAAAGCGGTTGTCGACACCCTGGATGACATTCTGGAATCAAATGAAACGAATAATGAACTGACCAAGCCTGTATCCTTACGGCGCTAAATCAAGTTCACCATGTAAACAGGGGTGTACCTTCCGCGTAAGGTACACCCTTTTTAATTTGTTATTTTCCAATTCACTATTTCTGTCTCGCCATACTTTTTTTATGGATCATCAATTCATGCAGTAACCAGCCAATAATGACACCTATGGCCAACAGCATAAAAATAAGCAACGCCCGTGACATCTCGATAGCCCAAAACAGAAACTGAATTTTTACCACTACGGTATTCTGAATGATGAACATCGCAATGAACCCGATAATGACCAACATAATTATCCAGCGGGTATTCATTCCTATCTCCGTGATGTTTATGCAGTGGCACCATGAGAGTAACAGTATAGAGAACCGAACACCGGCTCTCCTTCTCACCTCCAAGATCCATGCCGACCGCATTCGATCGCCCAATCCGGTTTGACCCTACCGTCACTTTCTCCTATCCTTACAGCGCTTATCACACCACTTGAGGAGTTGCCGCCCCAATGAAGTAGTCACTTTTCACCCAACTGTTTCAATCACACAGTTAGACGAAAAGGGATGGGGTATGCATCGACCACACACGCGCGCTACGCTCAGCGCACATGCCATTGGCTACACTTTTGCCGACAGCGGCATCACACTTTTTTCCGACCTCTCGTTAAGTCTTGAGCAGCGCACACAGGCGCTCGTTGGCCGCAACGGGGTGGGGAAATCGGTACTGGCACGTTTGCTTGCCGGCAAGCTAACACCCTCCACAGGTCGTATAGAACAGGCCAGCCGGGTCGGTTACCTGCCACAACAGCTACCGACTGTGGCGGGGACGGTGGCAGTTGTACTTGGCTGGGCGACTCGACTCGAGGCCTATCAGCGTGTTCTCGATGGCATGGGAAGTGGTGATGACTTTGCCCTGCTCGATACTCACTGGGAGTTGCCACATCATGCAGCACAGGCACTGGAGAGTGTCGGCCTCAGCAAAGCGCAACTCTGGCAACCGGTCGCCACCCTGTCCGGAGGTGAGCGCACCCGCCTGGCACTCCTCGGACTGAAAGAGCAGGGAGCACAATTCCTGATCCTTGATGAGCCAGGCAACCATCTCGACCGGAAAGGGCGGCAATGGCTTGCCGGCTGGCTCGAAAGTTTTCACGGCGGCGCACTGGTGATCACTCATGACCGCGAGCTACTGCGACATAGTGACCTGATCTACGAACTGGATAGTCACGGGCTTCACAAAAGCCAGGGGGGCCTGGAAGCCTATCTGGTCACACGACAGGCTCGCCTTGTTAGTGCACAAAATGCGTTACAGACCGCAGAAAAAACCCTGGCCAAGGCGAAACGCACCGGACAGCGCTCGCTGGAACAACGCCAACACCGTGCCGCCGAGGGGCGACAACAACGCAAAGAAGCGAACCAGAGCAAGCTATTGCTCGATGCCAAACAGGGACGGTGCGAAAAGACCACCGCCAGGACAGTGCAGGCACATGGCCGGCGGTTGGAGGAGGCTACCCGGCAGTACGCGGAGGCGGCCCGAGAGGTCGAGCGGCTCCAACCACTGGTATTCGTGCCGGCCCCCACCACCCCCGCCTACGGTGTCGCGGTGAGGCTAGACCGAGTCATGGCACCGTTCGGCATTTCCTCGCCATTATCGGTGGTGGTCCAGGCCGGTGAGCGCTTAGCCATCGTTGGTCGTAACGGCAGTGGCAAGTCGACCCTGTTGCACTTGCTCAACGGTGACCTTCAGCCGCTAAATGGCACGGTGGCGGTCCCTACCTCGAGAGCGCTTCTCGATCAGCACTGCAATCTACTCGATGAACGGGCCTCCGCCCTGGAAAACTTCATGCGGCTTGCACCGGGATGGGACGAGGCATCCTACCGCACCCGTCTGGCCCAGCTACGGTTGCGTGCGGATCATGCCCTGCTCCCGGTGCAGCACCTCTCCGGCGGCGAACGGCTCAAGCTGGCGCTGACCTGCCTGTTTTGCGGACCGACAGCACCTAGCCTGTTGTTGCTGGACGAACCCGACAATCACCTGGATCTGGAATCACGGGAACTGCTCGAGCGTGTTCTCGCCACCTATGATGGTACGATGGTGGTGGTTTCCCATGACGAGGAATTTCTTACAGCGATCGGCTGTACCCATCGTCTGTCACTGGATCACACGGATAATAAATAGAAAACAGCAGGCAGCATCACCTCAGTCAACAACTAGCATGGTGAGCCTGTTAAGGAGAAAAAGGCGATGCAGCGGTAATAACGGCACTGCACGATACCGCATCTTATACTGCCAAAACATTCCGCACACGGACACGCATTATTTCTGCAAGAACAGCGTCAGCAGAACAGCAATAACAACGATCACTTCATTGACTAGCAGATAGGTGGCGATCGGCCGCTTGCTTTTTCGGAAGTCACCGATCCTGGCAAGAACCCGACCTTGCGGCAGCAGCGCAACCAGATAGACCAGCCATGAAACAGGCAAAATCACCGCCAACAGAAACACTATCATAACGATCTCAACTACATGCTGATCGAATCCTCTCCAGAAACGCGTAGCCAGATCCATTTTCGTTCACTCCCCCATGGCACACAAACATCACCCGTAACGGGACTGAAGCTTACACCTGAACAAGTGCGCCATTATAAGTCATGACTGAATTGAAAGAGATGTCTTGATAAATGCGCTATGCAAATCGTATGGCGAATGGGGATTTTTCTTCTGCTCCAACTGCGCATATCAAGAACTGAAGATATCGTTCGATAATATTAGAGGATGTATCCATATCATTTTTGTATAAACGACATCCTTGTCTGCCAGAAACGGCTTACGGGCATTGCATTGTCCTTCTGATTCCTGTAGCCATCAGAAGATGACTTTAGCCCCAAGCATCAATGCATTACCCTTAGGAGAATGGATGTTAGTACCTTCGAATTCCACAACCGCCTCAACCTTTTCGGTAAGACCGTACTCGGCGCTAAAGGCATAGCCCACACCGCTGTCGCTGGTTGTACTGCCGTGGATTTCCTCGGACTCATTGACCCACCCAAGCTTGCCGACCAAACCGAGGTGGCTGGGCAAACGATAGGTATAGACAGCAAACGCGCCTGTGCCCGTGTAGGTTGCATGACCAAGAACGACCCCTTGAGCATCTGAGACATCACCTTTGCTGCTGTTATAGGTAACTTCCACACCCCACGGGCCTCCAAGAGAGTAGCCCAGGTCGACGCCGAAACCAGTAGAACTGGCACCGTCAAGGGTCTCTACGCCATGGGTGACTTTTTCGCCCATCCCGTAGACCAACTTCGGGACAATGTAAAAGTGCGCACCATGCGCTTCACTGTTCGTGTGGCCGGACTCCCCCTCTTCAGCAGCAATAACAGATCCTGCACAACAGAACATAGCCGCAACCGCGGCTGTCAATACAGACTTGTACATGTGACTCCTTTTGAAATTTTTGTTATTAGATTGAAATTATTATGTGAATAATGACAATGCTTTCAGAAACACTGCCAACCCGAGTGTAAATAATCGAGTCTTAAGCAGGTCTTAAGGAATACAAGAAATCGTTAGGAAGTAAGATCTGTTGCGCTAATCAGTGGATAGTTCTGGTTACTTTCATTCTCAAGCTAAAATACTATTGATCTTTCATGATTATGACATCAGCCAGCTTCGGGCCACTGAGTCCCTAATTAATAAAAAACTACAGGACTCTGATGTCCTGTCTTCACATACAGGGCAAAGATATCCGGACGTTCGAAGTGGCC
>JBFEWO010000169.1:0-5155 GCA_041546305.1 Thiohalomonadaceae bacterium
AGGTTGCCGGCCGAGGCCGCATCGACAGTGGCATTGATCTGCAAGCTGGCGCTGGCACCACTGGCCAGCGCGCCAACCGTCCACACGCCACTACCGCTGACATAGGCCCCCGCCCCGTTATCACTGCTGTAGGTCACGCCGGCAGGCAGCAGATCGGTGACCACGACGCCGGTGGCCGCCGAGGGGCCGGAGTTGGTGACCGTCAGGGTGTAGCTGATGGTCTCGCCGACGTTGGGCGTGGCGTTGCTGACGCTCTTTGCCATCGCCAGGTCTTTACCGCCGACAAACACCGAGGCGCTCGCCGCATCGTTGGCGGAAACGTTATCGGACTGGTCTACCGCAGAGACGCTGACGTTGTTGGTGAGCAGGGTGCCGTTGGTGCCGACATCGACCGTCGCGTTCAAGATTAAGGTGGCGACGTCACCGACATTGAACGCTTTGTCTCCCCCGGTGAGGATGGTCCATAACCCACTGCCGCCGTTGTAACTGCCACGGCTGACCGTGTGACTGGCATAGGTCAGTCCCACGGGCAGAACATCGGTCACGGTCAGCCCGGTGGCCGGATTCGGGCCATTGTTGGTGGCGGTGATGGTGAATGTCACCGTGTCCCCCTCGAGGGGATTGGCCGTAGTTGCCAGTACCTTGGTGAGCTGGATGTCGGCCGCATCGACCCGCATGCTGGCACTGTCAGAGTTATTGGCCCCCACCGGGTCGGCCTGATCGACAGCGTCGATATTGAGGGTATTGAAGAAGCTGAGTGGGTCATTGTTGCCCAGGTTGACCCTGGCGCTAATGGTGCGGGTAGCGGTGGCACCGACGGCCAGGCTCGCTATCGCCCAGCTGCCGGTATGAGTGCCGGCGGTATAAACCCAGGTGCCATCCCCACCCCCATCCGTGACCGTATCCAGTTGTGACGGGAAGTAATCGGTAGCCTGAATGTTCGTGGCGGTCGTATTGCCGAGGTTCGTGATCTGCAGGGTGAAGGTCACCGTCGCCCCATCGGCGGGGACAGGATTGTCGACGGTCTTGGTCACTGCCAGATTGGCATAGCTCACGCTGAAGGCGCTGCTGGCACTGTTATTCGTGGTGTCGGGGTCCTGCTGTCCGCTGCTACTACCAATGCTGGCAGTATTGGTTATCGTGCTGCCCGCAGTACCGGCATCGACCGTGACGCTAATGGTGATCGAGGCCGTCCCCCCGCTGGCCAGGTTCCCTACGCTCCATAGGCCCGCCACCGGATCGTAGCTCCCGCCACTGGTGTCCGAGGACCAGGTCACCCCCGCCGGTAGCATATCGCTGACCTGCACCCCGGTGACGGCATTCGGGCCATTGTTAATCGCAGTCAGGACATAGCTAACGGTATCACCCTCGTTGGCGGTAGCGGCCCCGCCAGCAATGGTCTTGGTGATACTCAGGTCGGCACCGCCCACATAGACCGATGCGCTGGCGGTATTGTTAGTACTGTCAGGATCGGCCTCCGCGACGCTCGCAATCGTCGCGGTATTGGTCACGGTGGTGCCGCTCACCGCGGTGACCGTGGCATCCAGGGTCAGGGTGATAGAGGCGCCGGTGGCCAGGGAGGTGATATTCCACTCATCCGGAACGGTATCCGCGTCGGCGCTGTCGGTGAAGGAGGAACCGCCGCCGGCAATATGGCTGCTGTAACTCAAGCCTGCGGGCAAGGCATCGGCAACGACGATATTATTGGCGGTATTTTTACCGTAATTGGTCAGGGTCAGGGTAAAGGTGACGGTATCGCCACTATTTGGTGTGGCCGTCGAGACACTCTTGGTTAAGCCCAGATCCGCACCGGCCACAGCAAACGAGATACTCGCTGAGTTGTTCGCCGTATTATTATCGCTCTGTGCCGCCGAAGCGATGCTCGCGGTATTGATAACGGAAGGGGTACCCGCAGCATTGACCGTGGCCTGAATCTCCAGGGTGGTACTGGCTCCATTGGCCAGTGCGCCAATCGTCCACAATCCGGTTGCCGCACTGTAACTGGCGCTTGCCGGCAGGTGCTTGACATAGCCAACCTCTGACGGGAGCAAATCGAGTACCTGTGCCCCGAGGGAATCACTCGGGCCATTGTTGGTTACCGTGATGCGGTAAGTGATGTTATCGCCGAGATTGGGTGTGGCGAATGCCGGGTCGGTAAAGCCCTTACTCACCGCCAAATCGGCAAGTGGCTGGGCCTGGATGGTATCGGTGCGCGGCACATCCTGGTTCGGGATCGGGGTGGTGCCGTCCACACCGTCGATATAGGTTACCGTGATGTTTTCAACCGGATTGACCTGCAGGTGCGCATCGGCAGTATTGGGGGTCGGATTGGACTCCGTTGGCACCGAGCCAACAAAGATGCCGCTGTTGGCACTACTCTCAGTCAGAGTGACGACCAGGGAGTCGCCATTCGGCGTGGTCAGGGTAACGGTCACGCTCTCCAGGCTGGTGCTGTTGCCGTTACGATCCTGGTCGTTGACCTCAATATAGAGATTGTTGCCAGCCTGAAAGGCGGTCACATCGGCGCTGTAGGCGGCATCGGTAAAACGCACGGTGCCATCGGTGGGGATCTTGCCATTCGGCGAGGTCGGGGTGGAAAGATCGGTCAGGTCCGCCCCCACCAAATCCGCTGACAATGTCTGCGCGGAATTGGAGCTGCCCACAAAGAAACGGACCAGCGAATTGTCAGACAGCCCCAGCTCATTTGCGAGCACGCTGTAGGGAATACGAAAATCAATGAACCAGTCAGGGTTTCCATCACCGACAACATCACTGGCGTAACCAGCCCCAACCCCGAGTGTGTCAACCTGATTGAGGCGATAATTCCCACTTACCGGGTCACTGCTGGCGAGCTGGTTCCAGATAAGGGTCTCAGCCTTATCGGAGGGGTCTGAAACATACGTTTTGGTCGTATTTTTTGCCAGATAGAAGGCCTCCGGATTGACGATACCGTCCAGCATGATCATGTATTCATAATCAGCGGAGTTCATATCGGTATCGATCAGAATCCCCCAACCGAAGGGGGCAAGGCCGCCGCCTTGCCGCGGATCAGTATCTACCCGAATCCGAAAATAGAGGTGCGATCCATCATTGAAGATGTAAGAGGCGGGATTCGTGGCGTCACCAACAATATCGCGGGATGTTGCGCCATCTGCACCAGGATCGGTGATACTGCTGCCATTGCGCTGCAGCTCAATCCAGTTGCTCTCGTTGGGCCACGCGGCCCAGAGGGAAGGGGCAGCCAGTAATAGGCTAAATAACAACCAGAGCCGGTACGGAGTCGCGCAGTAACGGTAACGACTCATGGCGGGGCCACCCCGGACAACTCAAGCCACCTTACGCCAGACAGGATACCCATCACCGGGGTGAAACAGAGTGGGGTGCCGTGCTGAAAGAAAAGGTGAGATCCTCGCTGAAGTGGAGACAACCGATAATCCTTAACCCCATCAACAGAGGAAGATGGCCCCGGTCGAGAGCGTCTAAAAAACAGCCTCTCCGTGCCAGACAATGCCTTGCATTTTGTGGTTGTCGCAGAGAGGAACAGCATCATTCTTGAAGAAAATCCGGGTCCTGAACATCCTAGTCTAATCCATGAAAGTCCAATCTCGGTCATCCCATAACCACACCAATGCACTCAAGCATCGAAAAATCAACTCGTTAGCATCATTACTTAATTTATCATGTAACCAATATGTAACACAATATGAGACATAGATCACAGAATTTCCGCCCCTTTTATGACACAAGAAACATAGGGGTAATTCAGCGTGTTCTCTGGCGGTATACCAGACTACGGTTAATCGGAGACTCCTGTGCAGCGAGTCAAAGGCCCGCAGGGGGTAACCCCAAGTCAAGCACACTCTCAATCATGTCCCATTGAGCCTGGCCGACTGCACTGCCGGGAGAAACAACCTACAGTCAGATGGATACACGACGCCGCCATGCCTTCCCTCTGAGCCGCACAGGGATGGTGGCCAAAAGCGACTGGGTCACCTGACATGCGCGGGAATAGGAGGGGGCATCGATGGCGTCAGAGAAAATCTGGACACCACCGATATTGTGGCAAAGAACTGCGGGTAACTGCGAGGTACTGCTTCTCAAGTTAGTGACTGAGTGTTGCGTTCCGTTCAAGCGCAAAGCAAGAACGATGCGAAGTGTTTCAGGTGTCTCCTCCTACCTCCCCTTGTTGGCCACTCGCGTTGAATGCTTCATGAAACGTAACGATTCCCTGTGGAACCTGCCCGTCAAAGGAGAGCACGAAAAAGACCTCCTGAGGTACCCCATCAAGCCCAAGTCCCTGCACGTTCTTAAAGCCCAACTTACTGTAGTACTCCGGATGCCCCACAAGACAGACGCCCCGGGCATCCAGCCCTTTTAGCCGTGACAATCCCGCCTGGATTAACGCCTTGCCGATCCCCTGCCGCTGGTACTCCGGCAACACTGACACTGGCCCAAGCCCATACCAGCCCCCGGTCCCGTCCGACATGGCGACCGGCGAGAAGGCGATATGCCCTACGACCCGACCTTCAACTTCTGCGACCAGCGATACGGTTAGCCCCTTCGCTGCGCGCAGCGCTTCAATGATGAACTGCTCGGTGTGGCCGCTGATCTCCAGAGTCTGGAAGGCGGATACGGTTACGTCCCTTATCGCATCAACATCAGCATCCGTCTCACCTCGGATAACGATCTTTGTATCCATGAAACACCTGTTAATTGCTTTTGGCCCTGGACTGGGCCAGGGCATTCAGGTACTCGCTTGTGTCTCCAGCGATGCTCTTCCTACCAGTTGTGTCAGCAGCATGCTGGCAAGCACGCCCGCGGAAAACAGGTACAGCCCGCAATGCACCTCGACCGAGGCTATCGCCCCCAGTTTGATCGTCATAATGAGCATGGCCACGACGAAGACATCCAGCATCGACCATTTACCCAGCACCATCAACATGGTGGTGTACCGCCGCCGTTTCCGTTCATCCAGCATAGGATCGTTGATCAGGCGAAACAGCACGAACATTTTATAAACGGGCATGACGATGCTGAAGAGGAATAACAGGGCGAAGAGCAGCGGCTCGCCTGCTGTCAGCAGGTGGAAGATGCCGGAGAACAGCGAAAAAGTATCATCAAAAACAAAAAACTTGCTGAAGGTAAAAAACGGCAG
>JBFEWO010000067.1:0-13700 GCA_041546305.1 Thiohalomonadaceae bacterium
AGTGTGACAGTCGGCGCCGTGATGTCGGGATTATTCACCGTCACCTCAATCCCACTGGAGGTAGTGAGATTGCCGGCGGCATCACGAGCCACGGCGGTGAGGGCATGGACACCGTTGGACGCAGTCAGGGTATCCCAGCTGAAGGTGTAAGGTGCGGCGGTGACTTCCGCGCCGAGGTTAGCGCCATCGAGCTGGAACTGTACGCCGGCCACACCGATATTGTCAGCGGCCGTCGCCGAGACAGTGACCGTACCGAGAACCGTGCCGGCGGCAGGTGCGGTGATAGCCACCGTCGGTGCCGTGGCGTCCGCATTGCTCACCGTCACTGTGGTCCCAGTGGAGGTGGCGGTGTTACCTGCGGCATCGCGAGCCACAGCAGTGAAGGTATAGGAGCCGTTGGCCACGGTCGTGGAGTCCCAGGAGACGCTATAGGGAGAGGCGGTGACTTCCGCACCGAGGTTGGCGCCATCGAGCTGGAACTGCACGCCGACCACGCCGACATTGTCATTGGCCGTCGCCGTCACATTGACCGTGCCGGAGACTGCGCCCGCGACGGGGGCGGTAAGCGCAACGCTGGGTGCTGTGGTGTCGGGCGTCGTATTCAGCACCTTTTGCATCGTATAGTCATCGGTGGTCAAGGTGCCGACAGCCTGAAGCGCGAGGCCGAAAGTGATGGCCTGGGCACCCGCAGGTACAATCCCGGTGTTAAATCTCATCTGGGTATACGTTGCGGAGGCGGGCTGTAGCGGGCCGTCCACCCAATACAGCCAAACGCCGGCCGCATCCTGATAGAACAGTGTGGGAGTCACCGGCACGGTCGACTTGTACCAAGTGCCAAGCTGGTAGGATGCACCGGCTTCAACTACCGGGGCACAGCCGCCGAAGGACTGATTGACATCCGCCGTCGGGATCAGCTTGACATCGCCACTGCTATAGGCCGTGACTTGAACTTGCTCGGCAACTACCCCGGCATGAGCGTCGGGTGTGCGGGTCCATGTCGCGGTAAGGATTCCATTAGCGTCGTGGGTCCAGCAGTCCGCCACATTATCGGCGTTCGTATCCAGTTCCAGCGAGGGATTGGTCAGCAGGTTGGGGCCCAACGGTGGCGGTGGCGGTGGCGGTGGGAGATCGCCAGTCATCACCTGGTTGACCGTCCTCACGTAGGTGTTATTCGTCGCCTCACGCGGCTTCAGCCACGTCAGGAAAGCTTGAAGATTTGCCTGGGAAATGGAGTAGAGATCGCAGGCGTTACACACCTGATGGAATACCAATGGCACCCAGCCGCCGCCATTGTTTTCGGCCTGTGTCACCAGGGTCTTCAGGTAATCCAGGGTATCTGTGGAAAGGATCGATTCCGGCGTGTTGATATAGTAGGGATTGCCAGGCGGGATGCTTTCTGCCGTGACGCAGCCTGCACACGTCGTGCCGCTAGCGATACCACCAACCGAGCGTGCGTTGGCGTAGGTCGCAATACCGGGGCAGCCTGCCGCCAGGATGCTTTGTGTGCTCGGTCCGGTCGATGCAAACGGATAGGCGAACGAGTGTATTTGACCGGGATACCAGCTGTTGAGGGTCTGCAGGTCATCGCAGATCGCGGCCTGCTGCTGCGCATCAGTCAGGGTGGCAAGGTCGACATGGTTTATTGTATGCCCTCCGATCTCGTTGCCATTGGTAACAAGCGTGTCGAGCTCGGCTTTCGTCAGGTAGCCGCCGCCGGTACCGATCAAATTGGAGTTGATATAGAAGGTGCCATTCATGCCGTGAAACACCAGCATGTCGGCAACGACCGACTGGTTGAGGCCATCGTCGAAAGTCAGGGATACGATAGTCTGCGCCGCGGCAGCCGGAGATGAATTCAGCAGACCAGCCACCGGCAGTAGGCAAATCATCAGCCATCTGGAAAAAAACAGAGCGAACCGTCCCCAGGATCGGCTCAATCCGGTCTGAGCCGTTCCTGTTTTATTGTGTGTACTACTCCCAAACATCAGTGGTGTTTTCATGTCATTGCACCTCGATGATTGAGTGTGCCGGTTGCGCCAGGTGCGTAGAGCCGTTATCAGGTGAAACCGCCGTGACTAACGAATAGGTGCCGGGCAGGCCGAACGTCACTCGCAATTGCCAGGTTTTGTTCATTCCTGTGGGAATAGCAAAACCGCCACGATGATAGCGTTCACGATGGGCGGTCACCCCTTCGGGGCCAATGACACCCAGTACACCTCTTGCGACCATTCCGAGATTTACGGGTTTCCAGACTCCACTCTCCAATACCTCGACCTTGACGTTGTCGGGACTCAACGCGTGCTGGCCTGCAGCATGACTGTGATTTGTCTCATGGATAATCAGGCGTAACCTGGCGTTGGGTGCTGGGGCACCGGGGTTTTTCAGGCTGACATTGACCCCGATGAGTGGGACCCCCGCTTGTGCTGTGGGAGGAGTGACTAGCTGTAGAGGGAGCAAGCGAGGATACGGCTGAAACGGCGCCACTTTAGATGGGGGCGTGCCCTGGAGGTTTTGCGAGGTGGCCGCTGCAGTGCTATTGGCAGCCATCAGTGCATTCGGGCTTGGTTCGCTGCCCGGAGACTTTCCGCCGTAAGCTGCAATGGAAAGACAAAAAATAACGCCTAGAAGCAATCCCGTTTTTTTCATTTGTTGTCTCCAAAGGTATGTTGAGACATCAACAAATGAACACTAGTCCATCCACATCCGTTGTGTAGGTATAACCTATTGATGGATCTGTAAACTATTATGAATTATGTATCATCCGTGTAACCACCCCGCAGGAGGGGGGCTGCTTACTGGACATCCTTGTCCATAAGGTCGCCGTTATCGATAGAACACTGGCGTGTGCCTCACAAGACGATGGCATCGAATCATCGTGTCACAACATTTATATAATGCGGTGCCATCCATCGTGAATCGCGGCTACGGCGCTGCAATATTCAGCGTCACCTGCACGCTGTCGCCAGCCATCGTTCCATCAAAGGCGTGGTAGGTGAAACTGTCGACGCCACTAAATCCGGGATTGGGGATGTAGCGGAAAGCCCCGCCTTTCCACAGTGTGACCGTACCATTGGTCGTGCCGGTATCGAGGACCGCCTGCAGCGTATCGCCATCCGCATCGGTATCGTTGCTCAGGACACCAGAGTCGCTGGGTACGTTAAGGGTGGTATCACCGGCAACGTTATAGCTATCGGCAACCGTAACCGGCACGGCGTTGGCACTGGTATTAATATTCAGCGTCACCTGCACGGTGTTGCCAGCCGCTGTCCCATCAAAGGCGTGGTAGGTAAAACTGTCGACACCACTAAACCCGGGATTGGGAATGTAACGGAAAGCCCCGCCGTTCCACAGTGTGACCGTACCATTGGATGGGCCGGTATCGAGGACCGCCTGCAGCGTATCACCATCCGCATCGGTATCGTTGCTCAAGACACCGGAGACGCTGGTTACGGAGAGGGCGGTATCACTGACACCGCTATAACTATCGGCGACCGTGACCGGAGGGGTATTACCACTACCAGTAATATTCAGTGTCACCTGCACCGTGTTGCCATTAGCTGTCCCATCAAAGGCATGGTAGGTGAAACTGTCGAGGCCACTAAACCCGGGGTTGGGAATGTAACGGAAAGCTCCCCCTTTCCACAGAGTGACCGTACCATTGGTCGTGCCCGTATCGAGAACCGCCTGCAGCGTATCGCCATCCGCATCGGTATCGTTGCTCAGGACACCGACGTCGCTGGTTACGGCGAGGGTGGTATCACTGGCACCGCCATAGCTATCGGTAACCGTGACAGGAGGGGTAGTACCACTGCCAGTAATATTCAGTGTCACCTGCACCGTGTTGCCATTAGCTGTCCCATCAAAGGCGTGGTAGGTGAAACTGTCGACGCCGCTAAACCCGGGATTGGGGGTGTAACTGAAAGCGCCTCCTGTCCAGAGGGTGACCGTTCCGTTGGTGGTGCCGGTATCGAGGAGCGCCTGCAGCGTATCGCCATCCGCATCGGTATCGTTGCTCAGGACACCGGACAAGCGGGTGACCTTGAGGGTTGAATCACTGACACCGTTGTAGCTATCGGCAACCGTGACCGGTGGAGAGTTCACGGCGATAGTATTGTCCACCGTCACCGTGACTCCGCTCGAGGAGGCGGTGTTGTCCGCTGCATCGCGGGCCACTGCGGTGAGGGTGTGGGAGCCGTTGGTGACGATAGTGCTATCCCAGGAAAGTGAATAGGGGGCGGCGGTGACTTCCGCGCCAAGATTGGTGCCGTCGAGCTGGAACTGCACCCCGACCACACCGGTATCATCGGTAGCATCCGCCGAGACGGTGACCGTGCCGGAGACCGTGCCCGCAGCGGGCGCGGTGATTGTCACGGCGGGTGCCGTTGTGTCGGGTGTACCATCCAGCACCCTTTGCATCGAGTAGTCATCCGTCGTCAAGGTACCGACGGCGTTGAGAGCGATCCCGAAACTAATGGCTTGAATCCCTGCTGGCACGGGCCCGGTATTGAAGGTCATCTCGGCCCAGTTGGATGAGGCAGGTAACAGCGGGCCATCACGCCAATATTGCCAAACGCCGGCGGCATCCTGAGAGAACACGACGGGGATCACCGGTGTGGTCGATTTGTACCAGGCACCAAGCTGGTAGGAAGCATCGGTTTCGACGGTCGGTGCACAGCCGCCGAAGGCCTGACCGACATCGAGCGTCTGGATCAATTTGAGATCACCACTGCTATAGGCCGTGACCTGTACTTGCTCACCAAATACTCCCTCATGGGCATCGCTTGTACGAGTCCAGGTTGCTGTGTTGACGCCATTGCTGTCACGCAGCCAGCAATCCGCCACACTGTTGGCATCTTGATCCAGTTCCAGTGAGGGATTAATCAGCTGGTTCGGACCCAGCGGCGGCGGCGGAGGCGGTGGCGGGAGATCACCGGTCATCACCTGCTCGACCGTTCTCACGTAGGTGTTATTCGTCGCTTCCCGTGCCTGCAGCCAGTTCAAGAAAGCTTCCAGCGTCGCTGGAGTAATAGAGTAGAGATCGCAACCATTACACACTTGATGGAATACCAATGGCACCCAGCCGCCACCATTGTTTTCTGCCTGGGTTACCAATGTCTTAATCTCATCAAGTGTCGTCGTGGAAAGGATCGATTCCGGCGTGTTGATATAGTAGGGATTGCCTGGCGGGATGCTTTCTGCCGTGGCGCAGTCTGTGCACTGGCTGCCACTCACCAGTCCCCCCACCGTGCGTGCGTTGGTGTAGGTACCGACGCCGGGGCAGCCTGCAGCCAGGATACTTTGGGTGGTCGGTCCGGTCGAGGCGAACGGATAAGCGAACGAATGTATTTGACCGGGATACCAGCTATTGAGGGTTTGCAGGTCATCGCAGATGGCGGTCCGCTGTTGCGCATCGGACAAGGTAGCGAGGTCAACATGATTGATTGTATGTCCCCCGATCTCATTACCATAGGCAATAAGCGTATCAAGTTCGGACTTCGTCAGGTAGCCGCCGCCGGTACCGATCAGGTTGGAGTTGATATAGAAGGTCCCTTTCATGCCGTGAAAGAGCAGCATGTCTGCGACTTGCGACTGGTTAATACCGTCGTCAAACGTTAAAGACACGATGGTTTGCGCCGCGGCCGCCGGAGAGGAATTCATCAGGCCAGCGACCGGCAGCAGGCAAAGCATTAGCCATTTGAAAACAAACAATAGCGGCTGACTTTCAGTCAAACGTAAACCGGTATCCGCTGCTCCGGCTTTGTATTGTGGGTTTGCCCAATCCACGTGAAGTGTCTTCATGTTATTGCACCTCAATGATTGAGTGTGCGGGCTGTGCAAGATGCGTGGATCCGTTGTCAGGAGAGATGGCCGCTACGAACGAATATGTCCCGGGCAAGTAGAACGTCACTCGCAGTTGCCAGGTTTTGTTCAATCCTGCGGGGATTTCAAAACCGTTGCGCTGATAACGCTCACGATGTGCGGTCACCCCCTCGGGGCCAATGGCACCTAGTAAACCTCTTGCGACCATACCGAGAATTACAGGTTTCCAGACTCCGTCTTCCAATACCTCGACCTTGATGTTGTCGGGACTCAATGCGGGATGGCCTCCAGCATGAGTGTGATTTGTTTCATGGATAATCAGGCGCAATCTGGCATTGGGTGCTGGGTCACCGGGGTTTTGCAGGCTGACGTTGACCCCGACGAGCGGCATACTGGCTTGTGCTGTGGGAGGAGACGTGAGCTGGAGAGGGAGCAAGCGCGGATAAGGCGGTAGCGGCGCCACATTGGGCGGGCCACCGTAGGCGGCAGTGGAGATCGCAAAAAGAACTAACAGAAATAATTCTTTCATTTTCATCCTTCTTGTTCCCCAGGGAATCTCTTCAGATATCTGCAAGAAAACTCTAGTTCGTAAATGTGACTTATCCAGATCCAGATGTGGAGAATATGTATCCTCGATGTGACTGATATGTAATTAGTTCAGGAGATTTGAGAGTATTTCAGTGGGATCTGATTACTTCATTACTCTCCAAAAAAAATCCCCGGTCTAAAAACCGGGGCCTTTTTCTTTTATCAGGGAATGATGGGGTATTCTTCTGTTTCAGTGACTACCCTGGAATAGCCGGGGTAGTGAAGCACATCGTAAATCCTCTCCCTTCAATAGCGGGTAAAGCCCGGTTGGTCCGGGCTTTTATCAGTATCCAAGTATTTACCCTGGGATGAACACGAGGCTAAGCAAAGTGAGGTGTAAAGAAAGTGACCTCCTGATTGGAGCTGTGAACCTCAGTCTTTCATGCGTTTGAAATTGATCACGATCTGTCCCGGCTCGCGCTGAACATAGTTGATGGAGACCGAGGCTCCATAGCGTTGTTGCAGTTGGCCAAGTAGAGGCAGGGGATCGTGGTCATTAATGAATTGCATGGTCTCGCCGGGAAACAGTGCATCCAATGCGCCGAAGATGGCGGCGTGGCGAAAACGTTTGGCAATGCCTCGCGCATCGAACGGGTAGAGTTGTTCGGGCAGGAGATGCAGGTGTGGGTCTTGGTTCATGGTGACTTACCTCTTTGTTGGTTAGGACGGGAGTGATATTGATGCGTGGTTTCTTTTATTGGCCAGGGGGCCTCACGGTCGAGCGATATGGCGGCTGTGTGGCATTCGCCTTGAATCGCCCACGCACGACTGCAGTGACGGTGTTCAGCATAAACAGAAGGATGGCGATACCGTTGAGGGCGGCGGCCAGACGATGAGCCTGCGGCCAGCCGGCCGGCAGTGATGCCACCCGCAATAGCAGGGATAGCTGCAGTACTCCCCAATGTAGGTAAAAGACGGGATGAAAGGGCACTGCCAGGCGGGTTACCGATGGCAGAATCACTGGGGCATGACCGAAGATCATTGAGAAGACGAAACCTAGGAAAACGGCATGTAGGGTTACGTCGTAGGCGTTGCGCGCAAAGATACCGTCTGACAAGAGGCCAAAGAGTGTGGCAACGGCAAGCCATCCGTAGCCGGAGAGCAGGCATATGGCCATGAAACGGGTCAGGCCGTGACTGCGGATGGTACGCCGGGCAATGTCATTGATGAATAGCCAGACAGTAAGACCAAGTATCGTCAGCGTGAGCACCTCACGCGCCCACGGCAGTTGGAAGGAAAGGGCGGCGAGACTGCTGAGCATGAAAATAATCAACAGGGTATACAGCCAAGGCTTGTCTGGGCTGGGGCGAACCAGTCGGCTCAGTTCCAGACGCTCACCGGCAATGGTCAGTATGAGAAAGGCCGCCCACCATGGCACCAAGTTGTAGATGTCGGTGCCAGTCAGCCACAGGACATTTCCCACCAGCCAGGCTCCGGCGCCCAGCAGCAGTGTCAGAGTGTGTAGTGCGGGCTGACGCCGATAGGCAAAAGTGGTGGTGAGCAAAAGGCCGATGGCCCCGAAGATAAACAGCATGGCAGCAATGCTGTTGGCGGCTCCTGAAATCATCAACACAGCGCCGGCAGCACTGGCAGCAGGCCCCAGATAGAGAGTGCGCTGTCCGATCGCGACCGCCCGCTCCAGGCTGATTAGGGTGCCAAGAAAACCACAAATCATCAGCGGGCCGTGAAGCATGATCAGCCCCGGATCCGGCAAGGGTACTGTCCAGCCAATCCTGGCCTCTCCCGCGAGCAGTCCGAGTAGCAGTGAAATGAATCCCAGGGCCAGCATCGGCAGGCGTTGCCAGGGTGCCAGATCAGGGCTGGCATTAGGTAATATCTCTGCACGTTCCTTCATAATGGCGCCCTCATGCCCATCCCAGTTGTTGCTTTGCTTTATCCGACAGGCGCTCATTGCTCCAGGGCGGGTCCCACACCAGCTGGACATCCACCTGCCGAAGCCCCGGCCAGCGACGGTGTAGCGCATCGCGCACCTCGTCAGCAATATGGGAGCCCATCGGGCAGGCGGGTGAGGTCATGGTCATGCGCACCTGCAATTCACACTCGTCCTCGCTCATCAATACCTCGTAGATCAACCCCAATTCGACAATATCTATTCCCACCTCAGGATCGATTACTTGACGAAGGGTGGTGCGTATTGCATCGGCAGTAATAGCATCACTCATAAAGCCACCCAAATAGATTCATGTGAGATATATCTTTTGTATAACACCATATTGGGTGATAATCAATATCTGATATTCCACTTTTGGTGTGTTATGCGTCTTACCGTTTTTTCCGATTACGCCTTGCGCGTACTCATTTATGTCGCCCTGCAGGGAGAGCGGCGCGCCACTGTTGCCGAGATCGCTGAGGTGTACAACATCTCTCGTAGCCATCTTATGAAGGTGGTACAGCGCCTGTCGGCGCTCGGCTACCTGGAGACTATTCGTGGCAAGGGCGGCGGGCTGACCATGGCACAGCCTTCCACTGCTGTTCGCATCGGAACACTCTTGAAAGCCACTGAGGCGGGTAGCGTCATCGTGGAGTGCATGGGGGAAGGCGGGACCTGCTGTATTAGTCCTGTCTGCGCCCTGCCCGATATTTTCGATCGGGCGCTCGATAGCTTTTATGCCGAACTCGACCGCTATACCTTGGCGGATCTGATTGAAGATTCGCGGTTGAAAACGTTGTTGTGCAGAGCGAGCTCATCACCCTGAAACGGTGGTGCCAACTGATAGGCAGGACATGCTAGCGGAAAAAAATTTATGAAGCGCTCACCCGGATTACGCACACTTTCCAGCGAACATCACACGGCTCTGGTATTGGCGCGCCGGGCCGCATTGGCTGCTGCAGGTGACTCAGGCCGCGAGGTTGCCAAGGTGTGGAGCGAGGTAGTGCAACGTTTTGAGGCCGAGCTCGAACCACACTTTCACCGGGAGGAAACCCTGCTGCTACCGGCGTTAATGAAGGTTGGTGAAAAGGGTATTGTCGAACGAACGCTGGCCGAGCACGCACAATTGCGAAGCCTGGTTCATGAGCGGGTGAGGGACGCCGAATCCCTGCAATTGATTGCTGATCTATTAAAGGCTCACATTCGTTTCGAGGAGAGGGTGCTGTTCGAAATCGCCCAGCTACGGTTGCCTGAGTTTGATTTGGCAATGCCCTACTGAGCGTTCTTGAAGTGTTATCGTCCTTGGTACAAGCAGGCTCCTCCTGCAGTGCACCTTGCCATGAAGTGTATGACTTCCTTGTTTGATTGATAGACGCCGGCCTGCATCTCGATGAGGACTTCGGCGATCTGGTAAGTCACTCCCACAACAAATACCAGAACAAAAGCGACTTTCACCGGATCAGGGAAGCCCACCAGCCGGGTGTTTTTGTCGCAAGCTGGTCTTCTCCAATCTCTTGTACCAGGCCTGCTTCCGGGGGCCGCACCAAGTTACCGACCACAAATAGCTCCTCGCGGGCACTACCCCTGATGGCTCCCCCTACACAACCGACAACGTGACCAGGCAGTGAACGCAGGTAAGCAAGGTGGCAGTTACGGGATACCCTCGATCCATGCCGAACACACTCTGTTTACGGGGGCCAGCGTGGGACCGTAGTGACAACATGTATAGATTATGTGTCACTTTCAAAATCAGCATCTACACTTCAAGCACAGAATAATTAGTGTTACAGCATGGTAAATCGAACTTCGGCACATATTGCCTTCAGTGTCTGGAAAGCCCTGATCTTGCGTGAGGCGATCGTTCGTCTCTTCGGCAGTCGTGCGGCCTGGCTCTGGCTGCTGCTGGAGCCGGTGGTGCATATCGTGTTTCTAATGTTCATCTTCACCGTGGTGCGGCTGAGGATGGTAGGTGGGATCGAGACCCCGCTCTGGCTGATGGTCGGCCTGCTGGGCTTTTTCATGTTCAAGCGTACAGGCACTCAGGCGATGCAAGCCGTGGTGTCCAACCAGGCACTATTTGCCTACCGCCAGGTCAAGCCGGTGGACACAGTGCTGAGCCGGGCGGCACTGGAAGGATTCCTGACTTTACTGGTGGCCGTGCTGCTGTTCACCGGAGCGGGGTTATTAGGCCTGGTCGTCACCCCCGCCGATCCCCTGGCGGTTCTAGAGGCGTTCTTCGCGATGTGGCTTGTCGGCTTGGGTTTTGGCCTGATGGGGTCGGTGGCCATGGTGATCCTGCCGGAACTGGGAAAGGTGATCGTGCTGGCGATGACCCCGCTCTATTTCCTCTCCGGGGTGATCTTTCCCATCATTCGCGTGCCATTGCCCTATCGCGAGTGGTTAATGTTGAATCCGCTGGCGCATGGCCTGGAGGCGGCACGGCTGGGCTTCGCACCCTATTACAAGGCCGTGCCGGAGCTGAGTATGTCCTATCTCTATGGCTTTGCCCTGGTGAGTGTCTTTCTGGGGTTGGCATTGCACACCCGGTACGCAGTGAGGTTGGCCACCCGATGATAGTTGTCAATGATGTGCACAAACGTTACCAGACCGACCATGGGCCGGGAAAATGGGTGTTGCAGGGAGTCTCTTTTTCTATCCCGCCAAAGACCAATGTGGCATTGGTCGGTCGCAATGGCGCCGGTAAGTCGACCATGTTGCGGCTCATTGGGGGAGTCGACCAGCCGACAAGGGGCCGTATTGAACGTCATTGTCGAGTTTCCTGGCCGCTGGGGTTTGGCGGCGGACTGCAGGGATCGCTCAGCGGCCGGCAAAATTCCAAGTTCATCTCCCGTATTCATGGTTATGTCGATAACCTTTCAGAACGAATCGAAGCGATCCGGGATTTTGCCGACATAGGGGATGCCTTCGACGAGCCGGTAAAGACCTACTCTTCCGGGATGCAGGCCAGACTGAAGTTTGCCATCTCTTTGGCGTTTGACTTCGATGTTTACCTCGCCGATGAGTTGACCGCTGTCGGCGATGCAGCTTTCAAACAAAAAGCGCAAAAGGCCTTTCGCGATTTGGTCGACAGGGCCGGTGTGATCCTGGTTTCTCACCAGGAGGGGATTATCCGTGAGGTATGCAGCGCAGGGCTCTGGCTGCATGAGGGAGGGGCGTACTGGTTTGATGATGTAAAGGACGCTCTGGAACAGTACAGGAAATCATTAAATAAATGAGTGAGGAAAACCGTGAAAGTCTGTTTTCGCGCATGCATCAACGTCTGGCGTCCCGAGTCCAGCGGTGGGTTGCGCCTTCGATACTACGGCGAAGCACCTTCCGTACGGCTGCCGTGGCATCGTTGTTGGCATTGTTGTACTGGGGAGTACTTGCCTCTGATCGCTATGTCTCCGAGGCGCATGTCATTGTGCAGCGCACAGATATGGCCAATTCGCAATCGGTAGACTTCAGCTCCCTGATCAGCGGGGTGGCAGGCGCAAATCACGCAGATCAGTTTCTGCTGCGTGACTATCTGCTTTCGGTGGATATGTTGAAGAAACTCGATGCCCGCCTTGATCTGCGAAGTCATTTCAGCAACGCCAGCTATGACCTGCTGTCTCGCATGTGGGATGCGGAGCAGGCGCTGGAATTGTTCCACCGGTATTACCTTCGCCGGGTCAGTGTCGATTTTGATGAGCGGGCCGGCATTCTTGTTATCAAGGCGCAGGCCTATGTTCCGCAGATGGCGATGGCTATTACCACCATGCTAGTCGAGGAGGGCGAGCGTTATATGAACGAACTGGCGCATCGACTGGCTGACGAACAGGTTCGTTTTCTGGAGCAGCAGGTCGAGCAACGCAAGCAGGAATCGCTGCTGGCACGGCAGAATGTCATCGAGTTTCAGAACAGCAACAGCCTGGTGTCACCCCAGGGAACGGTGGAGGGCATGATGTCCACCATCAACAAGCTCGAGGCAAGGCTGACGGAACTGAAGGCCAGCCGGGGGGCACTTCAGGGCTATCTGAGCAAGCAGGCACCAGCAGTGGTGAAACTCACTCTGGAGATTGAGGCGATGGAGAAGCAGATCGAGCAGGAGCGCTCCCGTCTGGCAGCGCCAGCAGGAAAAGCACTAAATATCACCGTCGATGAATTCCAGCGCCTTCAGCTCAGTGCCGAGTTTGCTGAGGATGTGTACAAGACCGCGCTGGTAGCACTGGAAAAAGGGCGGGTGGAAGCCACACGGATCATCAAGAAGGTATCAATCCTGCAGGCACCAACCGTGCCGCAATATCCGATGGAGCCGCGCCGGCTCTACAATCTGATTGTCTTTGTTCTGGTGGCCACCATCATTGCGGGCATCATTCACCTGTTGGCTGCCATTATTCGAGATCATAAGGACTAGGGAAATGGGAAAACTGCTACTGCTACTCAGCCTGTTTCTGGCGGTTGCGTCTTTGCATGCAGAGACGGGGGATCCTTTAGGGGTTACGGCCGCGTTAGGTATTGAACAGAACGGCAGCAGTCTCTCTGAGGGGGTAGCCTCTGGCATGACGAACAAGTCAGTGAAACTTGATGAGCATGAATCTGCCAGGGTGCTTCCGCAAACAACGGATTATACAGCCAACCTGACCAGCGATGTCTTCGGCGCCAACCTGTTCACCGGTGCCTTTGCCAGAAAAGGGGTGACTCAGTTCAATCCGGACTATGCCGTGGCTATTGGCGACAGGATACAGCTGCGCCTATGGGGAGGATTTGAGTTTGATGATGTCCTTGTGGTCGATCCCAAAGGGAATATCTTTATGCCCCACGTCGGACCGGTGAAGGTGCTGGGGGTGCGTAATAAGGAATTGCAACGCGTGGTAAACGCGTCGGTGAGCAAGGTGTTTCGCGCGAATGTCTACAGCTACGCAAGCCTTGCGGCCGCACAACCGGTCAGAGTCTTTGTCAGCGGCAATGTGTACCGGCCTGGTCTTTATGAGGGAACCAGCATGGATAGCCTGTTGCACTACCTGGACCAGGCTGGTGGCATCGATACCGGACGGGGTTCGTTTCTTCGTGTTGAGATCAAACGGGGTGAAAAGGTACGCGCCAGGGTGAATCTGTATCGTTTCCTGTTGGATGGTGAGATCCCACTGGTTCAGTTTTCCGACGGTGATGTTATCTTCGTGCCAGCACGCGAGAATACAGTCAAGGTGTCTGGTCTGGCGGAGAATGCCAAGCGCTTCGAATTTGACGAGAATACGCGTACCGTTGCCGATTTGATGGAAATGGCTAAGCCCCTGGCACAGGCGACACACGTTAGGATAATTCGCAATACGGGGACGGTAAAAAATATCGAGTATTATCCGCTCGACAAGGCAGAAAAGGTTTATCTTAAGAATGGGGATGAGCTGGATTTTACCGC
>JBFEWO010000113.1:0-9233 GCA_041546305.1 Thiohalomonadaceae bacterium
ATGGCCGAGAATTTTCTGTTCCCCAGGGCTTCCTATCTTTATGAAGACGAGCTGCTGGGCGACCACTCCTATCTGGGGCTCGCGTATCTGACAGCAGGGCGGAACAATTACCAAGGCCCTTCCATCCGCTATGCCAAGGGGCCGCTTGGGGAAAAATACAATCTCAGCTACACCGCAGGTGTTTCCATTTTCGGTTATGACCTGGGGGTCTCCTACATAAAGCAGAATGAGGATGCGGTGCCTGCCTTCAATGGCAAACGGGAGGGGCCGGCACTCGAGATCAATATGCGGCTAACCGCAGGTTTCTTCTCAATGACCGTGACCGAGGAAACTTCCTATATTACCAGCGGCTACGGCTTCTAGCGGCGAATCTAACTAGACTGGAACGAACCATTGACCACCTGAGTTAAACCAGAGCAGTGCTGTCGCTGAATACCAACGTTGCTTCTTTTCTCATAATCTAAAGGAAAACGATAAATGGCAGGTGTCGGACTGCTTGCACTAATTGATGATATCGCCACCATACTTGACGATGTAGCAGTCTATTCGAAGGTGGCGGCGAAAGATACGGCGGGTGTACTGGGTGACGATTTAGCGCTGAATGCCCAGCAGGTGAGTGGCGTACGTGCCGAACGGGAGCTGCCCGTGATCTGGGCGGTGGCCAAGGGTTCTTTGCTCAACAAGTTGATCCTGGTGCCAATGGCGCTCTTGATCAGCGCTTTTTTACCCTGGCTGGTGACACCCTTGCTGATGCTGGGTGGACTCTATCTTTGTTACGAGGGCGTCGAGAAGCTTGCACACAAATGGTTACACGGCGCAGAGGCGGAGGAGGCGCATCATCGAGAGTTGGTGAATGCCGTCTCGGATGCATCGGTGGATATGGTCGAGAGGGAGAAGGAACAAATCAAAGGCGCGATCCGCACCGACTTTATCCTCTCGGCCGAAATCATCGTCATCGCACTGGGCGCAACGCAGGGTGCCGACTTCGTCACCCAGGCCACGGTGGTCTCCCTGATTGCACTCTTTGTTACCATCGCGGTGTATGGCCTAGTGAGCGGCATCGTTAAATTCGATGATGCCGGACTTGCCTTGATCAAAAGCGCCGATGAGTCCGCCTGGGGGCGGATGAAACGGAAGCTGGGGCAGGGGATGCTGATCATTGCGCCGAAGTTCATGCGGCTACTGACCGTGGTAGGTGTCGCTGCCATGTTCCTGGTCGGCGGCGGTATTTTGGTTCATGGACTGGCGTTTCTGCACCACATGCTAGAAGCATTGACTCACGGCATGGGAGAAGTGGCAGCATTCATCATGCCCTTGCTGTTCAATGCGCTGGTCGGCATCGCTGCCGGTGCCATCGCGCTTGCCGTGATGACGGCACTCAATCGGTTCAGGAAGGCATAGTTCAGGGATGCCTCTTTTTTTCACAAGGAGAAAGTGACGTTGAGACGTTTTTTGTTTGGCCTTATTGCAGGGATTTTTCTTTATATATCGCCCACAAACGCATCAGATGAAATCTCGTTTGGCTTGGGTATGGGGGCGATGTACAGCGGCCTAGGCATGAATGTCGGATTACGAAGCGAAAACGATTTCCGCTACCTGTCCGCAGGGGCCATAGCACTCGGATACTCAGATACTGAGGGCAGTATTGTGGCTTATGGGCTCGGTGGAGGCTGGATCCGTAGTGACCTTCTGCCAACCTCGAATGACAGGCATGGCCTTGGGGTATACCTTGGTCCTGTGGGCTACCGGGGACGACGCTATGTCGGCGATCCAATCGAAACCATCTACGGGGCTGGAGTGACGTACGCCTATTTTCTCCATGGCATCGGCCGACCAAGCACGAATCTTGGGCTTACGCTTGCGGCAGGTGAAAACGATCAGGGCGATACCAGTGGCTACTTGCTGTTACAGGCGGGTTATCAGTACTAGGATCTAAATTCATTTTCCCTATCTACAGAAAATCGAGGAAACCAGATGCCAGACTGCTGCTCACCAGGGACAGGTACAAACAGGGCGAAAAAACATCAATGTCCAGTCAATGGCATTGAATACGCAGCGGTCTCTGAAAAAACGATTCTCCATCATATTCAGCGCCCCTGGGAATGGCAGGCAAGAAGTGAGAGTTACTATTTCTGCGATGACCCGAAGTGCGATGTGGTTTACTTTGGTGACCAGGGAACGATTATTTCAAAATCACAGTTGCGGTATCCGGTTGGCATCAAGGACACATCTGATGATGCCACCTTGTGTTATTGCTTTGGCATCTCCAGAGAAGCTCATTCACAAGATCCCACACTCAAAGATTACGTAATTCAGCAAACACGGCTGGGGCTGTGTTCCTGCGAAACGAGCAATCCATCTGGTCGCTGCTGCCTGAAAGACTTTCCGCAGGAGGGCGCATCGGAGTTCCCTGGTCAACCACAGTAATTGCTAAATTAGCAGCAACACTATACATCAGTAATAACAATCTGTTAGATCGGCAGTTGAGTAACGGTGGTTGGTCCGATGGTTCTAACGATGCCTCAGCTTATCTGACGGCGTTCGTTATCAATGCGTTGCAGCACTATCGCGGGGCAATCGCTGGCCAAGGCGTTCACCCTTGTGGTCCACGGAACCGAAGATATGGACCAGATGTTTACCAGCTTGTGGGAAGGCATGACGGGAGCCCTGATCTCGGGAGATATCGCTAGTGCGCGCCACTATCTGAGCTTGACGGCGGAAAAAACCTATGACCAGGTTTTCGATGGGTTGGCACCGGATTTCCCGACCATCATTCCCTCCTGGTCCCAGCCGTTCAAGTCGGATATTTCCGAGGAAATCGGTGAATATGCAGTGATCACGACGGGATGCGAATCGAGGAAGTTCTTCAAGATCTACTTCCTGAAGGATGAAACCGAAGGCGTTTGGCGCCTGGACTCTATGTAAGAAGACGAACGATGAAGAATTCACACAAAATAGTGGGTTTGATTTTTGCTCTGACCATGCTGCTATTAAGCGGCTGCGGTGGCCTTTATTCAGCGCGGCCCATAACCGGCATGCTGGTTGATGCGGATACAGGCGAGCCTTTGCCGGGGGTGATTATCGTTGCGCAATGGAAAATTAACGAGCACTTCGTCGGGTATGAGCGGGCCCTGCTCAAGGTTATCGAGACGACCTCCACAAAAAACGGTTCTTATCATTTTCCAGGATGGGGGCCTATGGCCCTTCCGTTTTTGGCTGACTTCAGTGATGGGGAGGATCCTTATGTTATCTACTTTAAGCCGGGATACTGGCCTAACTCCATGAAAAATGAACTGGCTCTGTCGAATGATCGCCGTTGGACACCTTCGGGGGGATTCAAGGGGGATGGTCAGGTAGTGGCATTGCGAAAATGGGATGGAAAGAAGGAGTTGGATTACTACAGTGCTTTGGCCCATATGATCATGCGCTTGCCTCAGGAGAGCGTGGATGAATGGAAGAGCTTTCCACGTTTGACGCTAGCAGTCGAGAAAATAGAAATGGAGCTTCGTAGGAGAAGAGATTTACCATGGAATTTACCGGTGCCACATATTTACGGATTCAATAGGGATAAAATATCAAGTAAAGATAAGGCGTACTTGCAGGGATTTAATGATGAATAACTCTGTCCGTAGAATCATTTGCTTGATGCTGTTTTTTCTAGCCCTTACATATCAAATGGTTGCATATGGCTGGCAAGGTGAAACACACGGCAACATGTCAGAAAATGCAATTAAGGAAGCTGGAAATGTGAATAATGCACTAAAGTAGTTAAGGCTTCAGGGAATAGGGGAACTGTTAAGTAATCACTCTGATGTGGATGACCATGGTGATAGACCCATATTGAGATACAGCCTTGGAGTTACACCGCAATGCTGATCAGCACCAGCAATAACGTCCACATTATCTGAATATGATGCTGCAATGCTCGTCTGAACGGCAGAGAGTACATGCAGACACAGACAGCTGAATAGAAAGGCCATGACTTTATATATGAAGGCACTCGCTACCAGATAGGTCAAAATGACTGTCAGGGAAGCCTGGGAACAAGGTGACGTCGGACTGCATTTGAGGACATCAAACGAGTATCCCATGACCACTATCACCAGTGGCCTCAATCTACTCACGCTGGTAAACATAACTTCAACTTCTATGGAGGGGGAAACACTGATATATGCTAGATTTCGGTATGGTTAACGGGTTTAGCACTTTCTGTGTAAATTTAGGACTTTGTGTGGAAAAGTTTAGTACTTACTGTGGTCGACCGTTCCCCTGACAGAGCCCTTGGGCTGCCCTCTATGTTACTTTACATAATAGATATTATGCGCATATGCGTATCAGCCAGAACAAAGAAAATCAGTGACTTACCTCCATGAGCTATTTAAACGAATTTGAAGTAAAAGACGATGTGATCTACCTCAACCACGCCGCGGTTTCCCCCTGGCCGCAGCGCACGGTTGATGCTGTTAGACAATTTGCCGAGCAAAACGGTTATCAGGGTTCGCTCGATTATCCTCGCTGGCTGGAAACCGAAGCTCGGCTTCGCGAACGACTGGCCAGTTTGATTAATGCGCCTGCTGCCGAGGACATTGCGCTGGTCAAGAACACCTCCGAGGCGCTGTCGTTTATTGCCTATGGCCTGGAGTGGCAACCAGGCGACAATGTCGTCAGCAGCAATCAGGAGTTCCCTTCCAACCGGATTGTCTGGGAGTCCCTCGCGCCACAAGGGGTTGAATTTCGTCAGGCGGATCTTGCCACTCATGAGACTCCCGAGGATGCACTGTTTGCATTGGTCGACGAACACACCCGTCTCATTGCGATCAGTTCTGTGCAATACGCCACGGGGCTTCGTATGGATCTCAACCGCATCGGCGAGTTCTGCCGACAACACGGTATCCTCTTTTGTGTAGATGCGATCCAAAGTATCGGCGCGGTGCAATTCGATGTTCAGGCGATGCAGGCCGATTTTGTCTCAGCGGATGGCCATAAATGGATGATGGGACCGGAAGGTCTGGGGGTGTTCTATTGTCGCCCAGAGCTACGCGAGAAGCTGAAAATAACCCAGTTTGGCTGGCATATGGTGGAAGCCGTGGGTAACTTCGACCAGTTAACCTGGCAGCCGGCTGCGTCAGCTCGACGTTTTGAATGCGGCAGCCCGAACATGTTGGGCATTCATGCGCTTGAGGCCAGTTTGTCGTTAATCCTGGAAACCGGGATGCCTGAGGTGGAGAGACTGGTGCTGGGTCACAGCCGCTTTCTGCTGGATCAGCTATCGGCCATGGGCATGAACGTAGTCACGCCGAAAGCATCGGATCGTCATGCCGGAATTGTCAGCTTTTCCTCGCCAGTAAAAGAGACATCAGTACTCTTTGAGGAACTGCAGGCAAAAGGGGTCTTTTGTGCCTGTCGTGGTGGTAATATTCGGTTTTCACCGCATTTCTACACTTCACAAGGAAAACTGAGCCAGGTGCTGGACCTGCTCCGGGCATCCAGTGGTCTTTAATCCCCCTCTTCCCCTTAATCTTGACGTCGCACTCGTTCTGCCAGTGCCATTCCCTGTATAATGCGCAAAACTGGCGTGAGATCGTACAAAAAGACCACAAAATTACAGGAATAGATAGTGGCTACGAGAATCCTGAAACAATTTGTCCCCCTCTGTGAACTGACCGAGGACAATCTCCTAAGCATTGCACGCAAAACGCCTGTCGAGATCCTGCCCAAGGGCAAGGCCTTGTTCCACAAGGGCAAAGGAGACAACTTCACCTATTATCTGCTTTCCGGCGAACTGTTGCTGCTGGATCAGAATAACCAGGAGAAACGCCTGGCCGGTGGCACGCCCGCTGCCCGCTTCCCCATCGATCATCATCGCCCGCGCCAGCATACGGCGATTGCCGCAACCGAGGTGCGCTTTTTCCGCATTGATAATGACCTGCTCGATGTCCTGCTGACCTGGGATCAGAATGCCGGTTATCTCGTCTCCGAAATCGAAATCGAGGAAGCGGAAGAAGAACAGGTGAAGGTGGACTGGATGACCAAGATGCTTCACTCGGAAATCTTTCACCGCATCCCGCCAAGCAATATCCAGAAGGTTTTCATGCGGATGGAGGCCTGCCTCCAAAAGGCCAACGATACGGTGATCAAGCAGGGCGATGAGGGGGATTTCTACTACTTCATCAAGGAAGGCCGTGTTCAGATCACTCAGACCGCGTTGAGCGGTGAAACCGTCAAGCTGGCTGAACTGGAGGCCGGTAGCGGTTTTGGTGAAGAAGCCCTTATCTCCGACAACAAACGCAATGCCACGGTCACCATGCTCACCGATGGGGTCCTGATGCGACTCAGCAAGCCGGATTTCGTTGAACTGATGAAGGCCCCGGTGGTACAGAGTGTGGATCATGAAACCATGCAGAAGATGGTGAAAGATGGGGCTGTGTTACTGGATGTGAGGCTGGAGAGTGAGTATCAGAATGATCATCTTGCGGAGAGTCTGAATTTTCCACTCGCCCAGCTGCGCGACAAGGCCAGGGAGCTGGGCAAGGAGACGTCGTACATTGCGATATGCGATACGGGACGCCGCAGCTCCTCCGCCGCTTACCTTCTCAGCGAGCGAGGCTACCAGTGCAGTTATCTGGAAGGTGGCCTGCGCAGCCTGACAGAAAATGAAGCCGCTGAGGCAGAAACTGGATCTTAAGTTGCTCCGTCCTAGTTGAGGGCGAACAGGCGATTGAAATTTTCCGTGGTGCGGTTAGCCAGCTCATCAATAGCTTCGCCACGCAGCTCGGCCAAAAACTCCGCCACGTGGCGTACGTAGGCCGGTTGGTTGCTCTTGCCTCGATGAGGTACTGGGGCCAGGTAAGGCGCGTCGGTTTCCACCAATAGTCGCTCAATCGGTACCTGACGGGCCACTTCTCGCAATTCCTCGGCATTCTTGAAAGTGACAATACCGGAGAAGGAGATATAGAAGCCCATCTCCATCGCCTGCTTTGCCGTATCCCAGTCCTCGACGAAACAGTGCATGATACCTCCCACCGCATCAGCCCCCTCCTCCCGCAACAAGCGCAGGGTATCGGCACGGGCCTCGCGTGAATGAATGATCAGAGGTTTGTTGCATTGCTTCGCTGCCGCGATATGGGCACGAAAGCGATCATGCTGCCACGCCAGATCACCTTCGCTACGAAAGTAGTCCAATCCGGTCTCGCCAATGGCAATGACCCGGGGGTGGCTGGCCAGTTCGACCAGTTCCTCGGCAGTGACTGCCTGTTCATCCTCATTGGGGTGTATACCGACTGACGCATAAACGTCATCGAAGCGCTCGGCGATATTGAGCACATCAGGAATGTTACCGCGATCGATCGCCACACAAAGAAAACGGCTGACCCCGTTCTCCCTGGCAAGCTGCAGAGCATTGGCCAGTTCGCCGTCAAAGGGTTCAAGGTCCAGTCGATCCAGGTGGCAATGAGAATCTACAAGCATCTTGTGTACTGTTTTACTGATACTAAAAAACAAAGGGAACGGCTTTAAGACCGTTCCCCGGTGTATTCGTTAAATCCAAGCAGCCTACTACATGGTGTGTGTCTGGTGATCTGATTTCAATGTACCGGCTAAGTGAGTTTCAATCTTGCTGCGGGTGGCCCCGCCATCCTGATCGCTGAACTGCACACCAATGCCGGCAGCGCGATTGCCCTGTGCGCCAGCAGGTGTGATCCAGACGATCTTGCCAGCCACCGGCATCTTCTCGGCATCATCCATCAGGGTGAGCAGCATGAACACTTCGGCACCCAGCTGGTAGGGCTTGGAGGTAGGAATAAACAGGCCGCCGTTCTTGACGTAGGGCATATAGGCCGCATAAAGCGCCCCTTTGTCCTTAATGGATAAAGAGAGGATGCCTTGTCTAGGATTCGGAGCTGTCATCTTAGGTAACCCCCACACTCATGCCTGAGTCTGTTTCAATTTCTTTGTCGCGCCGGGAACTACTGACCCGGCAAGCTAAACCCGCCGTTGTTGCCAGGCTAGAAGAAGTTCTTCCAGAATCACTTGTTGATTCACCTGTCCCTGAAGCAGTCGGGTTCTCTCCAGCACCAATCCAAGTAGTGCCTGAAGAAAGTCCAAGTCTACCTTTTCTGCCATGGCTTGCAAATCGTTACGCCACATTGGATTGGTCAAGCGTGACGCGTTTGGCACCATCTTCAGCTGCACCATATCCGCCAGGCAGAGATAGAGCCACGGCAGGACGCTGGCGGTACCCTGCTCCAGCCAGCTTTCGGCAAGCTTCAGCGGACTGAGCCGGCCCTCCGTCATGGAGCGAAACTCATCAAACAGTTTCTGTCGCAGAGCCAGTTCGCCGTCATTTACCAAGGAAAGTGCCTTGAGGGGGGCGCCGGCGGCCATCTGCAATAATGCCTCTGGCGAAGACTCATCGCTCTGCAAATGTGACCGCATCCAGCCCAAAACACTTGCGGAGGGCTCGACAATGGGCCGGAAGATCAGCTGTTGGCAACGGCTACGTATCGTCGGCAACAACGCCATGGGGTGATCCGTGGTCAGGATGAGCACGGTATCGCCGGCAGGCTCTTCCAGGGTTTTGAGCAGTGCATTGGCGGCAGCGGTATTAAGCCGGTCGGCAGGCTGAAGCTGGATCACGCGCTGGCGGCCATATTGGCTTTTCAGCGACTGGAAGGCCGCAAGTTCACGCACCGCACCGATACCGATCCCCTTGCCTTCCTCCTCGGGCTCGACCAGCAAGTAATCGGGATGGCTACCCGCCTTCAGCAAAAGACAGCCACGGCAACCGCCGCAGGCACTGCCATCCTCCAGCGGGGTATCGCAGAGCATGGCGCGGCTGAAACCCTCGGCAAAATGGCGCTTGCCGAGCCCGGCCGGTCCGGTCAGCAAAAGCGCATGAGGCAAGCGCCCGGCTCGAAGGCGTGCAATCAGTCCCAGCCAAAGGTCGGCTTGCCACGGATAAGGAGACCAGTGATTCATGATGCCGATCGATCAGCGTGCAGATAGTCATCAAGCACGGACTGAATCTGGGATTGGACTGCCTCCAGCGATTGAGAGGCATCAACGACACGATAGCGCTGAGGTGCAGATTCCGCCTGTGCCAGATATCCTTGGCGAACCCGCTCAAAAAAGTCGATCTGTTCCCGCTCGAAGCGATCCGGTGCGCTGCGTTCACCTGCCCGAGCCAGTCCCTGCGCCACCGGAAGGTCAAGAAACAGCGTCAGGTCGGGGCGTAG
>JBFEWO010000209.1:0-1701 GCA_041546305.1 Thiohalomonadaceae bacterium
AATCGCGTGGCCGATTTTCAGACACCAGAGTTTCGGGAATACCCAGCTATTCCCAATGCGCTAGTACCTAATGCGACGGGACACCTGAGCCCGTTCGTAGCAAAGCCTGAACACCAGGAACAGCTCGGCTTCCCCGGCGAGCTGGTTGATAACTGGGAAGAGAAGGCGATTGATAAGATGGGTGACCTGCTGAGCAAGTACCGCTCACTGCGCGTCTACCTGGATAGCTGTGTGAAGTGCGGTTCCTGTACTGACAAGTGCCACTACTTCCAGGGCACCAGTGACCCGAAGAATATGCCCGTAGCGCGTCAGGATCTGATGCGTAGCGTTTATCGCCGTTACTTCACCTTTGCCGGTAAGACCCTCTCCAAGTTTGGTCTTGGCGGTCTGGTTGGTGCTAAGGAGATGAACCGTGAGGTTCTTGACGACTGGTATAGCTACTTCCACCAGTGTTCACAGTGCCGTCGCTGCTCCGTGTTCTGCCCCTACGGCATTGATACCGCCGAGATCTCCATGGCAGCCCGTGAAATCATGGACTCTGTCGGTTACGGTCAGAAATACTGTAATGAAATCCTCGGTAAGCTGCAGAAGGTAGGTAACAACCTCGGACTGCCTGAGCCGGCCCTTAAGGCCACTCTTGCTGAGTATGGCGAGGAGATTGAAGATGATACCGGCCTGCCGGTTAGACTCCCGCTGGATGTTAAGGGTGCCGAAGTACTGCTGATCACCCCCTCTGCCGACTTCTTCGCTGAGCCGCACATCGATGGTCTGATGGGCTACGCCAAGGTATTCCACGAGGCAGGTGTCAGCTGGACTCTGAGTTCCTACGCATCTGAGGCCGCTAACTTCTCCATGTTCATCGGCTCCTACAGCAACATGAAGATTTGCGCCGAGCGCATTCGTGATGCCGCGATCGAACTGGGCGTGAAGCGCATCATCGTTGGTGAGTGTGGTCACGCCTGGCGTGTTGCCTACTCCTTCTGGAACACCGTGGCCGGTATTGGCTCAGGTGCTGATCCGGATGACAAGTACGCGCAACAACTGCAGCAGCAGCTTGACCATAGTGTTAAGCAACCCATGCACATCTGTGAGTTCACCTATGACCTCATTCAGAAGGGTAAACTACGATTCAATAAGGAAGAGAACGATCACCGTACCGTTACCTTCCATGACTCCTGTAACGTTGCCCGCGGCTCGCGCATGGGTGACTGGACTGGCGGTCAGTTCGATATTCCACGTGAGGTGATCAAGGCGTGCTGTAACAACTACGTCGATATGGATCCCGATACCATTAAGGAAAAAACCTACTGCTGTGGCGGTGGTGGCGGTCTGCTGACCGATGACTTGATGGAGATTCGCGTTAAGGGTGCCCTCCCCCGTATGGAGGCCCTGAAGGATGTCGCCGATAACAAAGGCGTTGATACACTTGCGGCAATTTGTGCGATTTGTAAGGCACAGTTTGCCAAGGTTCTGCCCTACTACAACTTCCCCATGACTATGTTGGTTAGTACCCATCAGCTGGTCGGTGAGGCGCTGGTGATGACCGGCTCTGAACAGGAAAAAGAGTTGATGGAAGAAGAGGCAGCAGCCGAAACCGAATCCGAAACAGCGGAATAACAGACACTGGCAAGCGGCTTTATGCAGTGCCGCTACCGCAACAAAACGATTTAGAGGCATAGGAGAGTTTTAAAGATGGCAACT
>JBFEWO010000146.1:0-6995 GCA_041546305.1 Thiohalomonadaceae bacterium
GTCAGTGACTTCCAGCTAAAGGTACCGATAGAAACCATGATCATCACCGCGACCAGTGCCGCCATCGGGATCTGCGCCACCCAGTCACCCAGGAACACCACCATCACCAGCAGCAAAATACCCGCACTCAGGGTGGAGAGACGGCCGCGCCCCCCGGACTTCACGTTAATGACCGACTGCCCGATCATGGCACAGCCGGCCATCCCGCCAATGAGGCCGGTGCCGATATTGGCAAGCCCCTGCCCCTTGCACTCGCGATTTTTGTCGCTGGTCGTATCGGTCAGGTCATCGACAATAGTCGCGGTCATCAGCGACTCGAGCAGCCCCACCACCGCCAGGGAGAGCGAGTAAGGCAGGATGATCATCAATGTCTCGAGATTGAGTGGCACCTCGGGCCAGAGGAACACCGGCAGGGTATCGGGCAACTCGCCCATATCACCCACCGTGCGCACATCGATCCCCAGCAGCAGGGTGATGGCGGTCAATACCACAATGGTCACCAGTGGCGAGGGGATCGCCTTGGTCAGGTAGGGAAAGAGGTAGATGATGCCGAGCCCTGCCGCGGTCAGCACATAGACATGCCAGGTAACCCCTTCCGTGGCCGGGTTGAGCTCTGGCAACTGCGCCATGAAGATCAGGATCGCCAGGGCATTGACGAAGCCGGTGACCACCGAGCGGGACACGAAGCGCATCAGCGAACCGAGTTTGAGATAACCGGCGAGGATCTGCAGCACCCCGGTCAGCAGCGTCGCTGCCAGCAGGTACTGCAGGCCATGCTCCTTGACCAGGGTGACCATTAGCACTGCCATTGCGGCGGTGGCCGCCGAGATCATCCCGGGACGTCCTCCTGCAAAGGCGATGATCACCGCCATGGAGAAGGAAGCGTAGAGTCCAACTCTGGGATCGACCCCGGCAATAATGGAGAAGGCGATCGCCTCTGGGATTAGCGCCAGAGCCACCACTGTGCCGGCGAGCAGGTCACCACGCACATTACCGAGCCAGTTTTTGCGCAGAGTTTCAGTCATTCTTGTTCCAGCTATAAAAATTGAGATCAGTCATTACATCTTGCAGCGAACCTGATGGATAAAGCCCCCCAAAGGGACCGAACACCGCAGGGAAACCTCCCCCTGAGCAGGACGCAGATCTCTGGGATGGCGCAGTGACCACGGGGTGCACCTGAGACATAACGAAGGGCGTCAGGTTGATAAGCAAAGGCGCGAACATTAGCACAGATACCCGTGGATGGCATCTGCTGGGGGGCGCACCGCTCTCTTCACGATTGGATTGAATCGCGACCGGGACGCTCGCTCCCACGAAGGCGGGGGATGTGAGGAAGTCAACCTACCAGCGGCGGAATATGTCTCGCAGGGTCTCTTTTTTTCCGCCATGGTCCGGCACGACAAAAAAAAGCAGGAGCACTCTCGTGCCCCTGCCTTTTTCCATCCGGGAAACGAAGGCCGCCCGGTTCCGACTATCTTCACAAAACCTTTACTGCAGCTTGGCCAGCTCCTTCTCGGCAACCTTGGCGGGCAGTGGGATATAACCGTCCTTCACCACCACTTCCTGGCCAATCCGGGACATCACCATCTTGATGAATTCACGTTCCAGCGGGGCAAGTGCCTCGTTCGGACGCTTGTTCACATAGACGTAGAGGAAACGGGAAAGCGGGTAGCTACCATTGAGTGCATGCTCGGTGTCGGCCGCGATGAATTCGCCACCCTCCTTTTTGGCCAGAGGAACAGCGCGCACACCGGAGGTCTTATAACCGACGCCGGAGTAGCCGATACCGTTGATGGAGCTGGACACCGACTGCACCACAGAGGCGGAGCCGGGCTGCTCGTTGACGGTATTCTTGAAATCCCCTTTGCACAGAGCATACTTCTTGAAGTAGCCGTAGGTGCCGGAGACCGAGTTACGACCGTAGAGCTGGATGCTTTTGCCACCGAGAGAGCCCCCCAGACCGAGCTGCTTCCAGGAGGTAATGTCCTCTTTGTTCCCGCACTTGCGGGTGGCGGAGAAGATTGCATCGACCTGCGGAATGGTCAGCCCCTTGATCGGGTTATCCTTGTGCACGTAAACCGCCAGGGCATCGATAGCCACCGGAATGGCCAGGGGCTTATAGCCGTACCGCTTTTCGAAGGCCTCGATCTCCTTGTCCTTCATCTTGCGGCTCATCGGGCCGAGATTAGAGGTACCTTCGGTCAGGGCAGGTGGTGCAGTAGAGGAACCAGCCGCCTGAATCTGGATATTCACGTTAGGGTAAAGACGCTTGAACTCCTCAGCCCACAGGGTCATCAGGTTGGCCAGAGTATCTGAACCCACGCTGGAGAGATTCCCGGATACGCCACTGGCGCGGCTGTATTCGGGCAGATTGGGGTCAACCTTGGCAGCGGCCAGTGCCTGGCCCGCCAGCAGAGAAGCGCCGATTACACCGGCAAGAATCGTTTTCACAGCTTTCATCGAGGAACACTCCTGGGTTTTCACGTCGTCGATGGGACGTACTATGCGGGAGAAAAGTGACAGATTTATGAACGGGTGGTGAAGTTTAGATGACGCCGGGAGGAATCTTGTTCATAGTTTAAAGGTGAAAGTTCAAAGAAACACAACCCCGTTGATCTGAACCGTGAACTGCAGGCCGGATAAGCAGAACGCATCCTGCGTATATCCTTTTGAAACCTTGAACCTTGAACCTGTTACGCGGCCCTGTCCGGGGCAATGAGCGAACCAGGGAAATCGCAGCTGAAGGTGCTGCCCTTGTTGATAGCGCTGTTGATACGCAGTGTCGCGCAGTGACGGTTAAGCACGTGCTTGACGATAGCAAGGCCAAGGCCGGTACCACCAACATCGCGCGAACGCCCTACATCGACCCGGTAAAAGCGTTCGGTCAGGCGGTGTATATGCTGGGGGGCAATCCCCACGCCGGTGTCCTGGACCTCGAAATGCGCCCCTGACGCGTCCCGGTACCACCGTATCCTGATTTCTCCCCCTTCAGGGGTGTAGCGCACCGCATTGGTCACCAGGTTGCTGAAGGCGCTATAGAGCTCTTTCTCCGCGCCGTAGATCCAGAGCCCGCTGTCGCACTCCAGGCTCAGGCTCTGCCCCTTTTGCCCGACCAATGCCTCCACCCCCTCCTTGATCATCGACAGCACCACCGGTACGGCCACCTCCAGGTGGGGTGGGCGGGTGCGGTCCGTCTCCAGGCGTGAAAGCAGCAACAGGTCTTCAACGATATGCTGCATCCGCGAGGTCTGCTGCTGCATCAGTGTCAGCGAGCGC
Source organism: Thiohalomonadaceae bacterium (assembly GCA_041546305.1). GTDB lineage: Bacteria > Pseudomonadota > Gammaproteobacteria > Thiohalomonadales > Thiohalomonadaceae > JBFEYJ01. Next base: position 3,277 of record JBFEWO010000146.1, read on the forward strand.
TGGACATGTGCCGGATGCTCTTCCCGTTCCTCAAGCAGTGTCTCGACAAAGCCGCTAACCACGGTCAGCGGGGTACGGAGCTCGTGAGAGACATTGGCGACAAAATCACGGCGCATCTGCTCCAGGCGCATTTGTTCGCTGATATCCCGGGCGATCAGCAGTCGCTGCTCTTTTCCATAGGGCACCACGCGAATGCTGAGGGTTAAGCCGTCATCCATGGGGGCGCTGATGCGCAACGGTTCAGTGGGGGCCCCCCTGGCAAGAAAACGGGCAAATTCCGGGTGGCGGATGAGGTTGAGGATACGCTGCCCGACGTCCCTTCCCGGTTGCAGCCCCAACAGATGCTGCGATGCGCTGTTAAACCACTCAATCCCGCCATCCTTGTCGAGGATCACCGTGGCATCAGGCATCGCGGCGGTGGCCTCCTGAAAACGTTTGATCAGGCTGGTCAGACGCCGCTTGCGCTTGCGGTTACGCAACTGCAAGCGATAGAGCAGGTGGAATACCTCTCCCCAGATCCCGCTCGCTTCGGGCGGATGAAAGCGGTGTCCATCCTGTAGCCAGCGATAGAGTCGGTAGAGGTTTCGCAGGTGTAACGCCAGGTAGTGGGCAAGTGCCACCAGCACAAAGGCCCCGGCATAGCCAAAGGGCAGACCTAAGAGAAACGCGATGCCTAACAGCAAAAACAGCCGTCGCAATTCCGCTGTCCAGGGATTGAACAAATGAGTTCCTTAATTAGACCTGTGAGGAGAAACGGTAACCGGCCCCACGCACGGTTTGAATAAATTTGTCAAAACCATCGCTCTCCAGCGCCTTGCGTAGACGGCGAATGTGCACATCTACGGTCCGCTCCTCGACAAAACTGCCACGACTCCAGACCATGTCCAGCAACTGCGCCCGGCTGTAGACCCGCTCCGGGTGGCACATGAAGAACTGTAGCAACCGAAACTCGGTTGGTCCCATCTCCAGGGCATTGCCGTTGGCAAGCACCCGATGGCTGTGGCTATCGAGCACCAGTCCCTGCACCTCCAGCACCCCGGTGGCCTGCTCCGGACTGCTGCGCCGCATCACTGCCTTGATTCGGGCGATGAGTTCCCGCGGCGAAAAAGGTTTGGTCACATAGTCATCGGCACCGCTGTCCAGACCGCGAATACGATCCTCTTCCTCCGAGCGGGCGGTCAGCATGATGATTGGCACTTCACGGGTATAGTCATCCCGGCGAAGTCGCCTTGCCAGCTCGATGCCGCTGTTACCGGGCAACATCCAGTCCATCAGGATAAGATCGGGCAAGCCATCGCTCAGCGCCCGCTCGGCCTGGGGCGCATCCTCCGCCTCGACCACATCGTAGCCGGCCCTCTCCAGGGCCATTGCGGTCATCTCGCGGATTGCCGCCTCGTCCTCGACCAGTAGTATCTTTTTTCCCATCATAATTCAGTCTTCCTATGTGGAACGACCTCATTAGAGACAAAGAATATTACAGGCGTATGACAGCAAGGCATCCTGATGACTTTTTCGTTACACCAGCTACCGTGGGTCGACGCAGGCTGGGACTTCAGTCCGACGGCAGCGACTAACGAAGCTCCGCACTACCGGACTAAAGCCCCCGGCTCACCCATCGCCTACTTTTCCAGCTGACTCACATCCCTCACTGCCCCGCGAGAGGCGGAGGTGGTCATCGCCGCATAGGCCTTGAGCGCACTCGAAACCTGGCGCTCGCGCTTGCCCGGCTTCCAGGCGGCGGGGCCCTTGAGCTCCATGGTGGCGCGGCGCTCGGCCAGCACCTCGTCGCTGAGTGCGACGCGGATGCTACGGTTGGGGATATCGATCTCGATGGTATCCCCCTCCTCCACCAGGCCGATGGCACCGCCCTCAGCCGCCTCGGGGGAGACATGGCCGATGGAAAGACCGGAGGTACCGCCGGAAAAACGCCCATCGGTAAGTAGCGCACACGCCTTGCCCAGCCCCTTGGACTTGAGGTAGGAGGTCGGATAGAGCATCTCCTGCATGCCCGGTCCGCCACGCGGTCCTTCGTAGCGAATGATCAGCACATCACCTGCCTTGATCTGGTCGTTGAGGATCGCGTGCACCGCCGCATCCTGGCTTTCAAAGATCCTTGCCGGGCCGGAGAATTTGAGAATAGAGGCATCGACGCCGGCAGTTTTCACCACACAGCCCTCTTCAGCGATGTTGCCATAGAGCACTGCCAGTCCGCCCTCGGTGGAAAAGGCATGCGCGGCATCACGGATACAGCCGCCTTCCCGATCGAGATCGAGTGAGGGGTAACGTTTGGCCTGGCTAAACGCCACGGTGGTCGGTACCCCGCCCGGGGCGGCACGGTAGAACTCGTGGCGCTTGGCATCGTCCGTAGTACGCACATCCCACAGCTCAATTGCCTCACCGATACTGGCCGCGTGCACGGTCGGCACGTCCCGGTTGATCAGCCCGGCCCGGTCCAGTTCGCCGAGGATAGCCATCACGCCGCCGGCCCGATGCACATCCTCCATGTGGTACTGCTGGGTGGAGGGAGCGACCTTGCACAGGTGCGGCACCTTGCGCGACAGCCGGTCGATATCGGCCATAGTGAAATCAACGCCGCCCTCCTGCGCCGCCGCCAGCAGGTGGAGGATGGTGTTGGTGGAGCCGCCCATGGCGATATCCAGGTTCATCGCATTCTCGAAGGCGGCCTTGGTGGCGATGGAACGTGGCAGCACCGTCTCGTCATCCTGCTCGTAGTAGCGGCGGGCCAGCGCCACGGCCATGCGGCCTGCCTCGAGGAACAGCTGTTCGCGGTCGGCATGGGTGGCCACCAGAGAGCCATTCCCCGGCAGGGAGAGACCCAACGCCTCGGTCAGGCAGTTCATCGAGTTGGCGGTGAACATGCCGGAGCAGGAACCGCAGGTGGGGCAGGCGGAGCGCTCTAGGATCTCGACCTCCTCATCGGACTCGTTGGGATCAGCCGCCGCAACCATCGCATCGACCAGGTCCAGATGAACCTCCTGCTCGTGCAGTACTGCCTTGCCCGCCTCCATCGGCCCACCAGAGACAAACACCACGGGGATATTCAGGCGCATTGCCGCATTGAGCATGCCGGGGGTGATCTTGTCGCAGTTGGAGATGCACACTAGTGCGTCGGCGCAGTGGGCGTTGACCATGTACTCCACCGAGTCGGCGATGATTTCGCGCGATGGCAGCGAGTAGAGCATGCCGTCGTGCCCCATGGCGATGCCGTCGTCGATGGCGATGGTATTGAACTCCTTGGCCACGCCGCCGGCCCTCTCGATCTCGCGCGCCACCAGCTGCCCCATGTCCTTGAGGTGCACATGGCCGGGGACGAACTGGGTAAAGGAGTTGGCCACCGCGATGATCGGCTTGGTGAAATCCTCATCCTTCATGCCGGTGGCACGCCACAGGGCGCGGGCACCGGCCATGTTGCGGCCGGCGGTGGAGGTGCGGGAACGGTATTCGGGCATGGTCTCTCTCTCAGTCGGGATCCGAAAACTATCCGCCTAGTTTACACCGCCAGGCCCGTTTCAGGTAAACCCGCCGCCCACCTAGTGCCGTACTCAGCGTATCCACAACTCGACACGCCGGTTTTTTTCCCGTCCCTGCGGGGTGTCATTGGCGGCAATGGTCACCGCCGGGCCAAAGCCGCGGACTACATTGGGCGCCAACCCGTTGCTGATCAGGATATCCGCCACCCGGTCGGCACGCTGCACCGA
>JBFEWO010000093.1:0-10882 GCA_041546305.1 Thiohalomonadaceae bacterium
GTCATCGATGCCGGACCGGGGATTGCCGAAGAACACCGTACCCATATTTTCGAACCGTTTTTCACCACCGAGTCCAAGGGAACCGGGCTCGGGCTCTATCTGGCACGGGAACTGGCAGCACGCAACCAGGCACAATTGCGCTATGAGCCGACAGCACTGAAGGAGAGTCGCTTCCGCTTGCTTTTCCGAGCCGGGAAGGGGGCTAAGACCACCACATGAATAACACCATAAATAAAAGAGTCCTGATCGTTGACGACGAACCGGATATCCGCGAACTGCTGGCGCTGACACTCTCGCGGATGAAGCTCGACAGCCTGGGGGCAGAAACGGTTCAGGAAGCCAAGGCCCTGCTCGAGAACAACCACTTTGACCTCTGCCTGACCGATATGCGTCTTCCCGACGGCAGCGGTATCGATCTCATCAGCCACATGCAGGAGAAGTATCCCAACATCCCGGTGGCAATGATTACCGCCCATGGCAACATGAACTCGGCGATCGATGCACTCAAGGCAGGTGCCTTCGACTTTCTCAATAAACCGGTTGAGCTACAGACACTGCGAGAACTGGTGGCCACCGCCCTGCGCCTGAATGAAGCCAGTGCCGCTAACGAGGCTCCGCCTTCCGGTCTGCAAATGCTGGGACAATCGCACAGCATTGAGGAGATCCGCCGCACCTCGCAGAAACTGGCGCGCAGTCAGGCCCCGGTCTATATCAGCGGCGAGTCGGGCACCGGCAAGGAATTGGTCGCCCGCCTCATCCATGCCCAGGGGCCGCGGGCCGACAACCCCTTTGTTGCCGTCAACTGCGGTGCCATTCCCGCCGATCTGATGGAAAGCGAGCTATTTGGCCACAAGAAGGGCAGCTTCACCGGTGCCACCAGCGACAAGGATGGCCTGTTCCAGGCGGCCAATGGCGGCACCCTGTTCCTCGACGAGGTGGCCGATCTGCCACTGGAGATGCAGGTCAAACTGCTGCGTGCGATCCAGGAAAAGGCGGTGCGCCCCATCGGTGCGCAACTGGAGACACACATCGACGTGCGTATCCTCAGCGCCACCCACAAGGACCTGGCGGAGCTAGTAAGGGATGGGCAATTTCGCGAGGACCTGTTTTACCGAATCAATGTTATCGAACTGCATATCCCGGCATTGCGGGAACGTCCGGAGGATATTCCCTTGTTGGTGGAGCACTTCACCCGACACCTGGCAAGAGAGATGGCCCTGCCCCAGCCAAAACTGACACAGGCAGCGCTGGAAACTCTGTCACGCCATCCCTTCCCCGGCAATGTGCGTGAACTGGAGAACATCCTCGAGCGGGCAATGACCTTGTGTGATAACGAGCTCATCGACCAGGACGACCTCTATCTTAACAGCATCAGGCCCACAACGGGCAATGCGGATAACCTCATGGCAGGCGATGTGGAGCAGATCGGGCTGGAGGCCTATCTGGAACGGATCGAGCGCCGTCTCATCGAAAAGGCACTGGAGAAAAGCGGATACAACAAGACCGCCGCGGCCAAACGCCTCGGCATCAGTTTCCGTGCCATGCGCTATCGGCTTAAGAAACTGGGGATGGAGTAAATTCAGGTTCAAAGTTCCAGGTTGAAGATTCAAAGAAGCGCATTCAACCAGCACGATTGTTCTTCAGGCTTTTTTCGCGCCAGAGTCTCAGACATCCTCTTTGAACCCGGTACGGGTGACTACACAAAGTCACCATCCTCTCCCGGTCGCGATTAACCAACAAACCACACTCCATCGCGGCGGGAACCACCTCTTTGAACTTTGAACTATCCCTTACATCCTGCCGCTATAACTGAACCGATACCGTCCCTGTGCATCCGGCTTGCCGAGCCAACCAAGTGCCTGCTTCACTGAGGCCGGTGCGTCAGTAGCGGGGGCGACGGTACCGTTGAAACGATAGTTGCGATCCGGCGACAATTGCAGTGTGCCCTCGACCTTGAGCGGGCCGCTGCGGTCGGTTATCTCTCCCGTCACTTTCCCCTCTTCCTCGGTATGCAGGGTCAATTGCAGATCGCCCAGAGGAAGCGCCTGTGGGGCGCTCATGGCGGCCTGATGCCACACAACCGTCCCCTCAGCACGATTAATCAGGCCCTGCGAGGTAAGTTCCAGCTGGGAAAGATTGAACGCAAACTGCCCCTCCAGAACCACCGGAAGATATGGGGTGAAGCGAAGCAGCTCGGGCACCGGCAATTGCCCCTTGGTGTCGGCCAGTGAAATTCCTCCTCCCTCTAATGGCAGACTAGCATGGCTTTGAAGGTAACCGTCATCGCTCTGCAACAGGGCTTTGAGACGGGCCTCGCCGAGCACGAGCGGGAGGGGTGAAAGCTGCCAACTCACCTCACCGAGCAGCGCCTGACGAAACACCACCATCCCGGCCCGTCCGGACCAGATCGACCCATCGAGTTCCGAAACCTTCAGCTCGGGCATGGCCTTGGCCAACGGTTCGGCCGCATACCGCCAGGCCTGTGTTGCCGGGAAGAGGGCAATAAGAAACAGCAGATAAAGCGGCAAGCCCAGTAGCAGGTATCGGAGTGCAGACTTCATCCGCTTACCCCTTCCAGCACGACACTGGCATTGACCTGCCCTGGTGATGCCAGACGCTCCAACACCAGGCTGGTGACACCCACCCCATCCTTACCATGGAGTCGGTCGAACCAGCGCAGCATGTCGTCGAAGGCCACCAGTTCCAGGCGCACCTTCACCCCCTGTCCTTCGGGTTTGATCTCTTTTATCGCACCGGACAAGCCAATGCCCCTTGCGCTGGCATCCACCAGGCTCATCAGCGACTGTCCTGCCACACGCCGTGCGCCAGGCCGGCTGCTCTGCAATCGTTTGACCTCCGCCGCCGACTGCTGCATCCAGGCAAGCTCCGAGGCCTGCACCTTGACGCTCTTTTCCAGACGGTCAAGCTCCTGCAGGAACGGATCGATCACCAGTCCATAGAGAAGAATCAACAGTAACGCGATCCCCCCACCGAGCAAGGTATGCCGCTCCCGCGGCTGCAGATTGGCCCAGTATTGTTTCAGATTCATGCTCCCACCTCCCTGAGCGCAATGCGGCTCTCAACCTTGTTCTCCCGGGTGGTAGCACCGCGGATGTCCACAGCAAGGCTCTGCTGTTCCAAGGCCTCACGCAGGCGATCCAGCGAAGCGAGGTCTTTCAACTCGAGTTCCAATTCCAGCTCATCCTGACGGTAACGCAGGTTGCGCAGCTCAAGTCCCTCGACTTCGCTCAAGACCGGACCGCTGACAGCCATCAGAGCCACAAAGGCGCCGCCATTAGCCCCGCCCTGAAGCGCTGCCAGTTGGCGCTCCATCTGCACCCGGGGGTTAACCACATTACGAGCCTCGGGGAAGGTTTCCCGGTATACCCGCTCGATGTCTGCGTAAAGCTGTTCCTCCCTGGCACTGAGCGAAAAATAGTTGCCGATTGCCATTCCGCCCTGCAGTAATAGCCATAGACCCAGTAGCACCGCCGTTGCGCGCCAGGGCCGCCATAACCGTCCCAGCTGTTCCTTGCGGCTGTAATCACCCTGCAGCAGATTGATCGCACCGGCCAAGTCTGAGCGCGCCAGCAAGGAAAGCGGCGAGTCGATCTTCTCACAGGTAATTTCCAACCCGGCAATTCCTTCCTGCCAACCGCTGACCTCGGCCGTCGCGCGTGAATCATAGACGCGGAGTTGAGAGGGAAGTCCTGTTTGGTCCTGCACAGCCACAGACAGCCAGGCGGCGAGTTGGTCCATGGGAATGGAATATCCCTGAGCCGCGCCGGTGCGCAGCAAGGCTTCCTCGTCCTGCAGCAGCAGTGACCACTCCCCCTCCGTCCAGGGCAAGGTCAGTGCCTCGTTCAGCAGCACATGCGGACGCAGCTCGCTCTCGGCAAACAACACCTGCCAGCGGTCCATCAGCTGCCGCTCGAGCGCAACCACCGGCAGCTTGCCTTCGCTGTCGCGTTTGCCCATCGAAAAATGTAGTTGCTCCACCTCCTCGGCGAACTGATCCTCCAGCGCATAGGGCAGTGCCTGACGCATTCGCGAGGCTGGCGTTGGTGGCAAGGAGGCAAGACAGGTGAGCATTGGTGTGGCCGGCGCCAATACCACCACCCTGGCACCCTGTGCCCGCAGCGCGGCCTCACGCAACTCGCCCGAAGCCTCTCTGGTGGAGGCCTCACTGTGGCTCAGCCAATTCACAGAGGTCTCCGGCGTTGTTCCAAGACGGATGTAAAAGGTGTTTTGCATGCTCAAAGCGTTCCCTGGGCGCGCATCAGGGTGCGCGCGTCTCCTGTCGCACCGCGTTGAATCAAACTCTGGTAGCTCACGGTGATTCGACCAAAATTCACCTGCGACGTTACCACAAAATAGTCACTGGTGACGCTGATCAGGTTCTGGAGGTTATCCCCCCCCCGCCCGGCCAACGCCTCGGCCTGCAGGAAGGTAGAGGTATCGGCATACCCCTCATCTCCTCGCCCTTCAATTAGCGACTCTGCATCCGCCTCTGTCAGCCCCTCGGCCAGACTCATCAGCACCGGGGCGGTGGCCGTATTGACGTTGATAGGTACCCGGGTCGGCAAAGCGCAAACATGAGGTGCGAGCCTGTCATACACGGTTTCCCCCTCTTTGGGATCGAGTACCTCATCCATTCCCTTGAGCAGCCGCAGTTCACTGACGCTGACAAAGGAGGCGTTGGCAGTGCGATATGGGCGTTCCCCCTGGGTATAGACATCATCCTCGGCCCCCTCGGGAAAGGTCGGGTCGATATCCGGATCCAGCCAGTCGCCAACCACAGTGGCCATCGCCGTGTTCAACTGCAGAGCCGCGAGCAGGCGGCGGAAGCGTTCCATTGCCTGCGCATCCGGCTTTCCCGCACTGACCAAATCATTGAGATTGAACCTTCCCTGCCGTTCCTCGATATGTCCGGCTAGCTGGCCGCCCTCGACAGGGATCGGTGGCAACAGCGTCGCCCACTCCTCCCGGAGATGATCCACCTTGTTTTCCTCCCTGTCGCGCTGCAGGATCAGCCCGGCCCAGTCCTCAATACCAAGAACATAGAGATAGGCTTGCTCGGCTTGCAGCAGGTTGCCGGTGCGCCGGATGTCATACTGCTGGCGAGAAACCATCGCCACCGCGGCGGTGGTCGCCAGGGCAACCACCAACATCGCCGTGATAAGGGCAACGCCGCGCTGGGTTCTGATGCAGCGCCTCATGGCTTACCCTCTTTCTCTCCCTGCCCCGCACCAGCTGCCGGTGTCGTCACCGAGGCGAAAGGCTCTGGCCGGAGTATGGGAAAAAGCCGCCGTATTTCTCCCATATCCTCCAGCTCCAGGGTCACCTCCAGCGCCGCGGGCGAGGGCATAGAGGCCGCTTGCGCCAGAGCCGCCGGAGGCCACTGTCCATGCCACTCTCCGGCTTCATCCCGGTAACGCAGACGCAACTCCCGCACGCCCTCCAACAGGACAACCTCATCAGGGAGACTCTGTTGAGCCCGATCCAGTACTCTCCAGGCATAGCGATACAGGGACTCCTCCTTGATGCCATAGGCCACTCGCTGCAGGGTGCTGCGTGCCATACCCGTAGGGTTGGGCCAGCCGGCGCGGCTAAATTCCAGCATGATAGCCCCGAAATCTGCCGTCCGCAGGGGGGGCTGAGGGTCACCATATTCATCCCGGATCCCCCGCAACAGGGCGATCTGGCCCAGGTCCCGCTCCAGCATCAGCACGGCACTCTGCAGCTGCTGCACACGCTGGGCCCGCTGTTCGGTCAGCTGTTTGCTTTGCAGGACAGAGCGCAAACCTGAGTAAGCCATCAGCGCCACCATAGCGAATACCGCCAGTGCCACCAGCAACTCCAGCAGGGTAAAACCGCTGTGGCGATCGCGTCTCATGAACCGGCCCCCTGCGCTTTAGCCTTGGTTGCCAGGGATGGCCTGGGCTGGAAGGCCACCAGGCTAACCACCGGAGCTTGATCCTTATCATCGCTGGCACGGACCGTGACGGTCAGTCGCCGCACATCCTCATCGAAGGTCTCTTCGACCTTGAGTTCCCAATACCACTCGTGCTGTGCCATCTCTTCCCGACCGCGCTTCGTCCCTGTCGAGGGCCAACTCGCTTCCAGGCGCTGCTCGGCGATCACATTCATCGCTACCCATTGGGCCAGTGTTTTGTCACGCAAATAGGCGGTCGCGCCAGCACTTCCCGCACCGGTCTTGATTAACGCGGCCATGGCAAATGCCAGTACCGCCAATGCCACCAGTACTTCCAGCAGGGTAAATCCCTCTGGGCGCGGCATGCTGTGTCGCCGTTGCCTTCTCACAGCTCGGCCTCCACGCGCTGCAATGACACAGCACCCAGTAGCGGCCCCTGCAAGCGGTAGGCAAGCGCTGCTCCCTCCCGATAACTGAGGGAAAGCTCAAAGGGGGTACGTTCACCGCTGGAGAAAAAAAGTAACTGAGGCACCAATCCCTTCTCATTCTCTTCATCACTATCCATGCCACGAGATTTAAGCGCTACCTGCAGCCCATCCATGAACAGCGCCAGCTCCATTCCGCTGGGGAGAACATGCTCCCTGAACAGGTCATCCCCTGCCACTGGCAACCAGCCATTTTCCCCATACACAACGAACAGATAACCATGCGGTTGCAGCACTGCCCCGAGTTCCTGTGACTGCAGCACCGCCTCTTCACCGGCCAGGGCAAACAGCGTAGCAATCCGATCGGCCTCCTGTTTCAGCTGCTCCTGCCTTCCGCCATCCCCCACCGACAGCACCGCAAAGCTGATAATTATGCCGACCAGCACCAGCACCACCAGGAGTTCCAGCAAGGTAAACCCGGAGAAGCGGGCACGCAGAGTTCTGACCGGAAATATCGTATGGGGATTATTGTTCACGGGAACAAACGGATAATGAAGCACACGATCATTGGACTTCGTGTGCTTCGTGGCAAATTACGAGACAGCTGGGCAACTTGTCGCCCTGAAGTGCGGGCTCAGTTGTCCCAATTGCCGATGTCGGCATTGATTCCCTCACCACCGGGACGACCATCGGCGCCTAGGCTGAAGATATCCACCTCGGCATGGGTGCCGGGGCTCAGGTACTGATATTCCGATCCCCAGGGGTCCTTGGGCAGACGGTCGATATAACCCCCCTGCTTCCAGTTACGGGCCTCGGGGGAACCGCCGGGTTTTTGTACCAGCGCCTGCAGACCCTGATCGGTGCTCGGATAATTGAAATTATCCAGCTTGTAGAGATCCAGCGCGCTCTTCAGAGCCTGCACATCCTGCCTGGCCTTAACCACACGAGCCTTGTCTGGATTGTCCATAATTTTAGGGACCACAAAGGCGGCCAGGATGCCGAGGATCACCACCACCACCATCACTTCAATCAGGGTAAAACCAGCATTACGTTTCATTGTCTGTCCTGCATATTTAGTGAATCTTCATCGGCACCAATGGTGCCGACGATTAACATCCATTTACACGGCTATATTGCCACAGCCGTGGTGAAAGAATAAAACCGGGACCTATCCCCTAGCCTGCTACACCAACTGATTAAGGTTGAAGATCGGCAACAGGATAGCCAGGACGATAACCAGGACCACGCCGCCCATCACCAGGATCAGGATCGGCTCGAACATCCCCATCACCGCGGCGATCACGGTCTCCAGCTCGCGCTCCTGGTTATCGGCAGCCCGCTCCAGCATCGTTTCCAGCTTGCCGCTGGCCTCACCGCTGGCGATCAGGTGCAGGGTCATCGGCGGAAAATAGCGGCTGTGCTCCAGTGCGCGGGCGATAGTGCTGCCCTCGCGCACCCGGCCGGCCGCCTGCTGCACCGCCTGGCGCATCGGCAGGTTGCTCATCACCTCCGCCGAGATGCGCAACGCATCAAGCACCGGTACCCCACTGGCGGTAAGGATGCTGAAGGTTCGGGCAAAGCGCGAGGCATTGAGACCGCGAACCAGCCGTCCGATCAAGGGCAAGGCCATAACACGGCGATGCCAGCGAAATAGCATGGCGGGATTACGCAACAGATAGTTAAACAGCACCACCGCCAGCACCAACATTACCAGCAACCACAGGCCGTAATCGCGCAGGAAACCACTGAAGGCTATCAATCCGCGGGTCAGTGCCGGCAGCTCCTGCCCGATATTGTCAAACACCTTGACCACCTCCGGCACCACATAGGTGAGCAACGCAATAGTGACGAGGATAGCAATCACGGTGAGGATAGTGGGGTAGAACAGCGCCAGCATGATTTTCTGGCGCATCTGCTGGCGCTTTTCGGTGTAGTCTGCCAGCCGCTCGAGGACAATATCCAGGTGCCCCGACATCTCCCCGGCAGCAATGGTGGTGCGATAGAGCTCAGGAAAGACGTGGGGGAAGTCCCCCAGCGCATCGGCCAGGGTATGCCCTTCCATCACTTTGGAGCGCACCGCCAGCAGCATGCTTTTCAACCGCGCCCGCTCGCTCTGCCGGGCCACGGTTTGCAGCGCCTCCTCTAGTGGCAGCGCCGCACGCACCAGGGTAGCAAGCTGGCGGGTCAGTAGCGCCAGTTCGGTGGCGCTGATCCCGCTTCTGAGCTGCAGGCCACTCTTGCGTTCGCGCGATTCACGCTCCGCCACTGCTTCCACCGTGAGCGGTGTCATCCCCTGCTCACGCAGCTGCTGGCGGACCTGACGGGCGGTATCGCCCTCGAGTACGCCCTTTCGCTCCTTGCCCCGCGCATCCAGCGCGCTGTATTCAAACGCTCCCATCGCCCGTCTATACCTACTTGCCCGAACTCACCCGCAGCACCTCTTCCAGTGAGGTTTCGCCGGCCAGCACGCGGCGGAAACCGTCACTACGTATCCCGGCAGAGGACTCGCGCGCATAGCGTTCCAACTCATGCTCACCGCTGCCGTCATGGATCATGGTACGCAGGGTACTGTCGACCTCCACCAGTTCATAGATACCGGTGCGCCCGCGATACCCCATGTGGTTGCAGTGGCTGCAGCCGGCACCAGGGCGATAGAGTATGGGCGAATTCTCCGTGGAAAGCCCCATCAGCTCGCACTCGGCCGCGGAGGCCTGATAGGCCTCCCGGCACTCGGGACATAGCAGACGCACCAGCCGCTGGGCAATGACGCCAAGCAGACTCGAGGAGAGCAGAAACGGTTCGACCCCCATATCCCGCAAACGGGTCACCGCGCCCACCGCGGTATTGGTATGCAGGGTGGAGAGTACGAGGTGGCCGGTGAGGCTGGCCTGGACGGCGATATCGGCAGTCTCCAGGTCGCGGATCTCGCCGACCATCACCACGTCCGGGTCCTGACGAAGAATAGCGCGCAAGCCGCGGGCAAAACTCATGTCCACCTTGGTATTGACCTGGGTCTGACCGATGCCCTCCAGGTAGTATTCGATGGGATCCTCGACGGTGAGGATGTTGCGCTTGCTGTCATTGAGGCGGGTCAGCGCCGCATAGAGGGTGGTGGTCTTACCTGAACCGGTGGGGCCGGTCACCAGAATAATGCCATGGGGCTGGTGGATCAGCGCATCGAGCCGCTGCATCGCCCCCGACTCCATTCCCAGGTGCTCCAGGTCGAGCCGCCCTGCCTGCTTGTCCAGCAGTCGCAACACCACCCGCTCGCCATGGCCCGAAGGCAGCGTGGACACGCGCACATCGACAGCCCGCCCGGCGATCTTCAGCGAAATGCGACCGTCCTGCGGCAGGCGCTTTTCCGCGATATCGAGCTTGGCCATAACCTTGATGCGCGAGACCAGCAGTGGCGCCAGCGCCCGCTGCGGCCGCAGCACCTCGCGCAGCACGCCATCGACGCGAAAACGGACCACCATGGCATGCTCAAAGGATTCGATATGGATATCCGAGGCATCCTCGCGTACCGCCTCGGTGAGCAGGGCATTGATCAGGCGGATGATGGGCGCATCATCCTGGCTCTCCATCAGGTCTTCCGGCTCGGCGATGCGCTGCACCGCATCCTGCAGATCGAGATCCTCCCCAAGTTCGTCCATCGCCTGCATGCTGCCGCTGCCGCCTTGCTCGTACCCCTCCTGCAGCAGCGCCTCGAACCGTGTTGCATCCACCGCTTCCAGGGTAAAGGGCTGTTGCAGAAAACGGCGCGCTTCGGCAAGGCTTTGCAGGGAGGCGCCCTCCCGATAGAGCAAGCGCCCCTCATCCTGCAGAAACAACACCTGATGCCGCTTGGCAAAACCAAACGGCAGGCGGCGTCGGGTGACGATTTCCTCTTCTTCGGATGTTACCGGAGTGTCACTGTAATCCTGCATCGGACTCGATCATTTGGGCCTGGGTGGGGAGCGCCGGCGGTGCCAAGCCGACATCGCTGGTAGAAGGAGAAGGAGAAGGCATCAATCCTGCACCGTCCTCATACGGCGGGGGAAGCTCCATGAAATCCTTCAGCTCTTCCAGCAAGGGAGAGGCCTCGTCGCGCATCAGGCTCACCCCTCGCTCGCGGATATCGAGCTGCTGAGCGCGCATGTAATTGTACTTGGCGCTGGCATAAGCCATGCTCTGGTTGCCTTCCCGCAGGATCCGCGGGTGCAGAAAGACCATCAGATCCTGTTTAACCTTCTTCGTCGACTGGTAGCGAAACAGCCAGCCCAGCAGCGGGATATCCCCCAGCAGCGGCACTTTTTGTGCCGACTCGGTCAGCTGATCGTCAATCAGACCGCCCAGAACCAGCACCTTGCCATCGTCAACCATTACCGTCGTCTTCACCGAACGCTTGTTGGTGATAAGGTCCGAGGCACTCACCGAACTGCTGGTCAGGCTGGAGAGTTCATGGGTGATCTCCATGCGAATGGCATCGCCCTCATTGATCTGCGGCTTGATCTTCAGCAGCAGACCCACATCCTCGCGCTGA
>JBFEWO010000195.1:0-3483 GCA_041546305.1 Thiohalomonadaceae bacterium
CCGGCATGAACATCGCCCCGAGCAAGCCGCTGCCGGTGCTGCTGGCTAACGGCTCGGCGCAGGACATCGCCTGGCTCGACGCCAACGAAGCCTTCATCAAGTCCCTGGCCAAGACCGAATCGATCACCTGGCTTGCCGAGGACGAGGAAGCACCCGAGTCCGCCACCTCGCTGGTCGGTGAGATGAAGATCCTGGTCCCCATGGCTGGCCTCATCGACAAGGACGCGGAACTCGCTCGACTCACCAAGGAGATCGACCGCCTAGAAAAAGAGGTGCAACGCGTCGAGGGCAAGCTTAACAACGAAAAGTTCATCGGAAAGGCCCCAGCCGAGGTGGTGCAAAAAGAGCGGGACAAACTGGCCGAGGCCAAGAGCTCACTTGAATCGCTGCAAGTACAGAAGGCCAAAATAGACAAGCTTTAAATTTAGCTATATAAAAAAGCAGGCATCGCCTGCTTTTTTTATAGTCATTAACAGACGTTTGGGACAGATAGCAAAATGGACTTGAAAGAAGTCGAGATTCTTGGAGATAACATACAGGACCACTGGTATTACGTCTCCAAGGCACGCGCAATGTGCAAGTTTCTTAACAACATCAAGGTACCTGAGGTTCTTGATGTTGGTGCTGGTTCCGGTTTTTTCTCTCGCCAGTTACTGGATTCTGGAATATGCGATATTGCCTATTGTATCGATCCATATTATGAAGAAGAAAAAACAGAAAACCATAATGGCAAGGAGCTTCACTTTATCAAAGCCACTGATAAATCATGCCAGAAGCTGATTCTGATGATGGATGTTATAGAACATGTTCCTGATGATGTGGCCTTCATTGAAGCTTATGCAAAGAGACTAGAGCCTGGCGGAAAGATACTAATCACTGTCCCGGCATTTCAGTTTATCTGGTCAGGTCACGATGTATTTCTTGAACATTATCGGCGCTATACCCGCCAAATGCTTGATACCGTTGTTTTCAAAGCGGGTCTTACGCCAGTTAAAAGTCGCTATTATTTCGCAAGTCTGTTTCCTGTTGTTGCTGCAGGCAGAATTATAAAGAATTCATTGCGCTCTCACGGAAAACTTGAGTCAAAAAGTGAACTAACACTCTACCCTGGATGGCTCAATCGTGCGCTCACAACCCTGCATGACATTGAACGCCATACATTGTTCGAGATGAATGAAGCATTCGGCCTAAGTCTTTTCTGTCTGTGCGAGAAGGCATCTACAACCTAATTACATTTGCGTATGGATACAACTACCAAAACAGAAAACAGCATTATCCCAATGGAGCAAGACATTCCCTTGATCAGCATCGTTGTCCCTGTTTATAACGAGGAGGAAATCATTCCTTCATTTTACGAGCGCACCAAAGGTGTACTTACAGGCAACGACATCAAGCATGAAATAATTTTTGTAAATGATGGGAGTGTTGACAAAACAGTTGCAACCATACGTGAGTTAATGGCCACGGATGACTCCATTGCCTTATTATCGCTCAGCAGAAACTTCGGCAAGGAAATTGCCATGACAGCCGGCTTTGATTATGCGCATGGCGATACTGCCATTGTCATCGACGCCGACCTTCAGGACCCGCCCGAGCTAATTCCAGAGATGATTGCGCAGTGGAATAATGGCTATGATGTTGTTTATGCCACACGGCTTGAGCGTGAAGGCGAAACCTTCATACGGAAACTGACTGCAAAATGGTTCTACAAGCTTCTTCAAACGAGCAGTAGCATCCATATCCCCCGCGACACTGGCGATTATCGATTACTCAGTCGCCGTGCGCTCGAAGCACTCAGCTCACTCCGAGAAAGAAACCGTTTCATGAAAGGACTATACTCTTGGATCGGTTTCCCTCAAACAAGCATCCCTTATCACCGTGAGCCACGACATGCTGGCACAAGCAAATGGAATTACTGGAAGCTCTGGAACTTCGCACTGGAAGGCTTCACCTCCTTTACCACCATGCCTCTTAAGGTTGCCACCTACCTTGGGCTGATGACCTCTATTGCCGCTTTCGCTTTTGGCCTTTATGTCCTGTTCAAAACACTGCTCTATGGTGATCCGGTAGCAGGCTACCCCAGTTTGATGATCACCATTCTATTTCTTGGTGGTGTGCAATTAACCGCACTAGGTATCATCGGTGAATATCTCGCCAGACTTTTTGATGAGAGCAAGAACCGCCCCCTATATATAGTAAGTGAATACTCAGCATCTACCCACAACGAAAGAAACGGTAGTGCACTAGAAAGCAAATACTGAAACAACGATAAAACCTCATAATTATCGCCCAACTGATAAACATCACAACCAAGGATGGATTCGCAATAATGACAAATCATTCCTGCAACGATATTAGTTCTGCTGCTTCATCACCGCCTCGAAGCATGAATGCATTGTCATTTAAAGCACATTGAGAAAGCACACATGACTTACTCACTGCGAGATTTTTCTCTGCATGATACCGCTGCAGTTAACCACATAGCTCTCGAAGCATTCAAAGAGTATAAGCACGCCTATTCCGACTGGGAGACCTTCTCGAAAAACATCAGCGAAATGGCAACGCTTTCAGACTTCGGTGAAATAATTGTTGCAACAGCTGATGGACTAGTCGTAGGTGCAGTTGTGTATATTGGTCCGAACAAACCAAAATCACCATTTTTTGACAAAGCGTGGGCAATTATACGCATGCTCGTCGTTCATCCTAGAGCCCGGGGGCAGGGTATCGGTCGTACCCTCACTGAAGAGTGTATTCGTCGTGCCAGGAGAGACAATGCCTCCTGCGTTGCGCTCCACACCACACCTATCATGAAGGTCGCATTACCTCTATATCATAGAATGGGGTTTGAGTATCACAGTGAAGCGCCTCCGATATTTGGTGTTCCATACGGTATTTATGTGAAGCAGCTGAATAACGATAAAGACGCTTCACCCTCCGTTTCATAACGAAGCACTTAAGTTGGTGGGACGATTACCCGCCCCTCAGGCTATGCTTGCAAACACATTCAAAATACTGCCCCAAAACAAGGATCACTGACATTTCTTTATAACAACCAACAACGTTAATTACGAATAGCCAAGACGATAATGGAGGAACAACATGGCCCCACATCAACTCGAGCAATATCTTCGCGAACACATTCCTCTCTCGGATGCGATGGATGTTTCCGTGCTATCAGTAGACAATGAAGCTGTTGTTTTGCAAGCTCCGCTAGCGCCCAATATCAACCACCGAGAAACCGTGTTTGGGGGAAGCGCCTCTGCACTTGCCATCCTTGCAGCATGGTCTTTGTTACATACTCGCTTGCGCAGTGAAGGCATCTTGAGCCGCCTGGTTATCCAGCGAAACACCATGGAGTACTGTTTACCTATCGCGGGAGAATTCACGGCTCGGTCGTCTTTGGAGCATGCTGGAGACTGGCAAAAGTTTACTCGCACCCTGGCCCGCCGAGGCAAGGCCAGAGTGACTGTCACCTCGCGACTC
>JBFEWO010000012.1:0-34186 GCA_041546305.1 Thiohalomonadaceae bacterium
AACATAGCAGCGACGCATTCATAGAGTGCGGTACCGTCCATATTCACGGTAGCGCCTAGCGGTAGCACAAAACTGCTGGTACGGTTGGAAACACCAGCGTTTTTTTCCACACATTCCATGGTGATCGGTAACGTTGCTGATGAAGAGGCCGTGGAGAACGAGGTGAGCAGTGCCGGCGCCATGGCGCGGTAATGGCGCATCGGATTGACCCCGGCGATGAATCGCAACAACAGCGGCAGAGTGATCAGCAAATGGATTGCCAATGCCAACACGACTGCGAGGAAGAACCATGCCAGTGGTTTAAAGGCGTCAAAACCTGTGGACGCAACCACCTTCGCCACCAATGCGAAGACGCCGATGGGAGCAAAAAGCATCACCCAGTCGGTGATCCTCATCATCGTCTCGTAGAGCCCCTGCCAGAAATTATACTGGGCTTCGGCGTAATCTTCCTGAGTGCGAGTCATGAAGAAACCGAATAATAGGCTGAAGAAAATCAGCCCGAGCATCTGGCCGTCGCCAGCAGCAGCAACTACATTGGTCGGCACCATCCGCAGGAAAACCTGGACCACATCTCCAGTACCCTTACCAGCCACCTTCTCTTCGATGGCGCTGGTATCAACACTCAAACCGATCCTCTCCTTTACCGGTCCAGCCTCATCGATACCCGGTGCAATTACATTGACTACCGCCAGGCCGACCAGGATGGCCAGCAGACTAGTCGTAACATAGTAGAGGAGAGTGTGACTACCGAGCCGACCGAGTGCACCGGAGGAGCCGATACCGGCTATCCCGACGATGATCGATGAGACAATCAGCGGTACGATGAGCATCTTCAGCGCATTCAGAAACAGCGTGCCGAAGAAGTCGAAGAGGGAATAGAAAGTGACGCCAAAAATAGCACCATCCTCGCCGGCTAACATGCCGGCGATGACGGCAAGAACAAGAGCGATGAGGATCTGCCAATGAAGTTTCAGTTTGCCGATCCCCATCATTCGCCCAGTTCTATTACTTGCGGATGGTAATTTCCGTTTTGCTCCGAATCGTGCTCACCACACTGGCAAGATCAGCGTTCGAGTCCGCTTGTTGCAGCTTGGTAACTGCCTGCCGCCGTTCCTTGTCACCGGCCTCGTCGGGTTTACCCTCCTCTACATTGTAGAGGATCACCACGGCCTGATCTCCGTTGGGTAAGGCAACTTGCTGATAAACTTGCGACCCTTCCACTGGCTTGGGCAGGCGGAACACCTCACTGACCATGGCACGGTCCATCTTCGTGGCATCACGACGAATGTCCTGCTTTCCATCAAACTTCACGCCTACAGTCTTGGCAAGTTCCGCCGGCTTTTCACCCGAGCGCAGGCGCTCCAGCACAGCCGTGGTCAGTTCCTCAGCCTGAGCCTGTGCCTTGTTGCGCTTGAGTGTACTGACGATCCCAGTCTTGACCTCAACCAGGGGGCGTTGTGCTTCAGGCTGATGTTCGTTGAGGTGCAACACCACCATATGGTTGCGCCCTATTTCTATCGTCTCACTATTGTTGCCACGCGCCAACACATCATCAGAGAAGGCTGCGGTAACAAACTTCGGCTCAGCAGCAATACCGATGCCGCCATCTCGGCTAAAGAGCGGGCTAGTCTTGATCGGCAACTGCAGCTGTTCAGAGGCAACAGCAAGAGACTCTGGATGCTCGTAGGTCAGGTTGGCAAGCTGCTCGGCCAGCTCATAGTACTGCTGCTCAGCACGCTCGTTCTGGATCTCTTTTTTAATCGTGTCTTTCACTGCGTCATAGGGTTTAACCTTACCGCCGCTGATATCCTCAAGTTTGATAATGTGAAAGCCAAAGCTGCTGCGAACCACATCGCTGACTTCACCTTTTTTAAGTGCAAAGGTGGCATCTTCAAACGCTGGATCCATCACCCCCTTGCCGAAGAAACCGAGATCACCGCCCTGCGGTGCAGACCCCGGGTCATTGGACTCTGCCTTGGCCAGCGTCGCAAAGTCCTCACCCTTTTGGATACGCGCCAGTAACGCTTCCGCTTTTTCCTTTGCTTCGGCAACAACCTCTTCGTTACTATCCGCAGGCACCTGTATCAAAATATGGCGTGCCTTGCGCTGTTCGGGTGTGGTGTAGTTGATTTTCTGCGCTTCATAGCGCTCACGCACTTTGGCCTCATCCACCGTAATGGTACTGGCAATATCTTCGATATTCAGTTCAAGATAATTCACCTTGACACGCTCCGGCTGCATGTATTCGCCGGCATGCTGCTCGTAGTAAGCAGACACTTCCTCATCGGTTACTTCCACTGTGTCGCTAAACTTGGTGGTAGGTACGGTGAGATAGGCAACGGTGCGCAGCTGTTCCTGCAGGCGAAGATAATCATCGACTTCTTTCGTCGTAACGAATGCAGTTTCACTGATACCGCCGGTAAACTGGGCCGCAATCAGATCACGGCGCACACGTGACTCAAAATTGCCGGGAAGCATACCCTGTGCACGTAACAGCTGCTGATAGCGGGTATTGGAGAATTTACCATCCTCCTGGAAGGCTTCGACACTAACGATAGTTTGCGCCAGGGTGGTATCACCGATCCGCATGCCCTTGTCATGGGCTGTCTGTACCAGCATTTCCTGCTCAATCAGCTGCTGCAACACCTGGGAACGAATCATCTCATCAGAGAACATCGCCGGAAGTTTGCCACCGAACATTTGTTCCAGGCGCTGCCGCTGCTGCTGAGTAGCAAGCTGTAACTGACCTTGGGAGATCTCTGCACCATTGACCTTGGCGACACTGGTATCGCCGCCACCACTGAAATACTGGTTGATGCCAAACAGCGCGAAAGTAAGAATGATGCCGCTGACAATAATCCAGGCGATAACGCCCTGAGCACGTTCACGAATGTATTCAAGCATAAAGGCTAACGTTCCTGCTGCCAGTAAATGAATTTATTCTAAATAATCGTTCCAAGCAACGCTATGGCTTTGGGTTTACATGACCACCACCAAGTGTGACAGAAGTGAAACAATTATTCAGCCTGACCTTGTTATTTTGTGCGTGACCCCATTTTGCATGGATGACGCAGACATAAAATCTGGAATGAACAAAGAAAAAAAAAGGCGCATCAAGGATGCGCCTTTTCATTCAGATGGCGGAGCGGACGGGACTCGAACCCGCGACCCCCGGCGTGACAGGCCGGTATTCTAACCAACTGAACTACCGCTCCAATACTACTATTATTAATTTGGTGGGTGCTGCAGGGATCGAACCTGCGACCCTCGCCTTGTAAGGGCGATGCTCTCCCAGCTGAGCTAAGCACCCGACTTCTGAGGCGCGCTAGTTTACTGCATCCTTAAGTGCTTTACCAGCCTTAAAGCTGGGATTTTTTGCAGCGGCAATATTGATGGTTTCGCCAGTGCGCGGATTACGGCCGGTACGTGCGGCACGCTCACGGACCATGAAGGTACCGAAGCCGATCAGGTTAACGGTATCGCCACTCTTCAGCGCACCGGTAACGGCTTCAATCATGGAGTCCAGCGCACGGCCTGCAGCAGCTTTGGAAATATCGGCACCAGATGCAATTGCATCGATCAATTCAGATTTATTCACAGACTTCTCCCCTCGATTATTCGTCTTTACCCAACGTAAAAAGACGTTTGACTCTTCCTGATAAAAAAACACCGCCATCTGTTTTCAGCAATTATGGCGGCCCATAAAACTTGCTCGAATTTATACCAACTGCCTCTCTGCACTGTCAAGCAAAGAAATGTGAAAAACCTAGCAATGATGCGCCTTTGCACGAAGATCGGGGCGTGAAAAGTGAAATATCTGTAAAAGATATTCGTGACAGAAAAATTCTCTTTCTGTCACGAATTAGCGCGCACTAATAACAGTATATTAGTGAGTATGAATGCTCTTTGGTTTGTCGCTCTCTTTTTGATTGACAATCTCGAGTAGCTCTTCTTCCGTTAGAGGCTTCGGTTTGTGCACCAGAGCAAAATCAAGCACTTCATCAATCCACTTGACCGGGTGGATCTCAAGGTTTTCCTTGATATTGTCCGGAACCTCTTCAAGATTCCGACGGTTTTCCTCAGGGATGAGAACGGTCTTGATACCACCGCGATGTGCTGCGAGAAGCTTCTCCTTCAGGCCACCGATAGGTAATACGGCCCCACGCAAGGTAATTTCCCCGGTCATCGCCACATCCGCACGCACTGGAATCCCCGTCAGGGCAGACACCAGTGCGGTGCACATCCCGATACCAGCACTCGGGCCGTCTTTCGGGATGGCCCCTTCGGGTACATGGATGTGGATATCCTTGTTTTCATAGAAGTCGGGCTTGATACCAAGTGAAGCAGCACGGCTACGAACTACGCTCATCGCCGCCTGGATCGACTCCTTCATGACATCACCTAGCTGGCCGGTAATGACATGCTTACCCTTGCCAGGTACCACTGCAGTTTCGATGCTAAGCAGTTCTCCGCCGACCTCGGTCCAGGCCAAACCAGTCACCTGGCCAATCTGGTCTTTCTCTTCGGCCAAGCCGTAGCGGAAGCGGCGCACGCCCAGTAATTCCTCAAGCTGATCTTCAGTAACCTTGACCTTCTCTCCTGCCCCCTTGAGAACCAGATCCTTGACCACCTTGCGACAAATCTTGGCGATTTCACGTTGCAAGCTCCGCACACCCGCCTCACGGGTGTAATAACGAATCACACCAAGCAGAGCTTCATCTGTGATCTCAAGCTCATCACTACTTATGCCGTTAGCCTTCATCTCCTTGCTCACCAGGTAACGCTTGGCGATATTGAGCTTCTCATCCTCGGTATAACCGGCAAGACGAATCACCTCCATACGATCGAGCAGTGGTCCTGGAATGTTCATCGAGTTGGAAGTCGCAATGAACATCACGTCCGAAAGATCGTAATCGACCTCCAGGTAGTGATCGCTAAAGGTGTGGTTCTGCTCCGGGTCTAGTACCTCAAGCAGGGCTGAAGCCGGATCGCCACGGAAGTCAGCTGCCATCTTGTCAATCTCATCCAGCAGGAACAACGGATTGCGGGTTTCCACCTTGGCCAAATTCTGCACGATCTTACCCGGCATGGAGCCGATGTAGGTACGACGATGACCGCGGATCTCGGCCTCATCACGCACCCCACCCAGCGCCATGCGGACAAATTTGCGGTTGGTGGCACGTGCAATAGACTGACCCAGTGAAGTCTTTCCAACCCCGGGTGGTCCTACCAGGCAGAGGATCGGGCCTTTGAGTTTTTTAACCCGCTGCTGCACCGCCAAATATTCGAGAATTCGCTCCTTGACCTTCTCCAGTCCGTAGTGATCCTCTTCCAGCACCTGCTCTGCAAGCGCTAGATCGTGGCGCACCTTGGTCTTTTTCTTCCAGGGCACCTGTACCAGCCAATCGATGTAGTTGCGCACCACCGTAGCCTCGGCCGACATGGGCGACATCATCTTCAGCTTATTCATTTCCGCGCTGGCCTTTTTCTTGGCCTCCTTGGACATCCCCGCCTTTTCAATCTTCTGCTCAAGCTCTTCGAGCTCGCTCGGCGCCTCTTCCAGATCGCCCAGCTCCTTCTGGATCGCCTTCATCTGCTCGTTGAGGTAATACTCGCGCTGGCTCTTCTCCATCTGGCGCTTGACGCGGCTGCGAATACGCTTCTCCACCTGCAACAAATCGAGCTCTGACTCCATCAAAGCCAATAGGTGCTCGAAGCGATCACGCAGGTTGGTGATCTCGAGGATCTCCTGCTTCTCCTCAATCTTCAGTGACATGTGCGCGGCGATGGTATCCACCAGGCGGTTTGGATCCTCAATACCTGAAAGCGAGGTGAGAACCTCGGGTGGCACCTTTTTGTTCAGCTTGACGTACTGATCGAACTGGTTGAGCACGGATCGGGACAATACCTCGGACTCACGCTCATCCATTGCTTCACCGGCCAGCAGACTGATCTGCGCGGTAAAATAGGTTTCACCAGGCAGGAAATTCACAATTTTGGCGCGCTTGCCACCCTCGACCAACACTTTTACCGTGCCGTCTGGTAATTTGAGCAGCTGCAAAATGGTGGATAGTGTGCCAATGCGGTAGATGTCATCCTCGCTCGGATCATCCTCGGAGGCGGTCTTCTGCGCCACCAGCAGGATTTCCTTGTCGGCAGCCATGGCAGCTTCCAGTGCTTCGATCGATTTATCACGACCGACAAACAGGGGGATCACCATGTGGGGATAGACCACCACATCACGCAGCGGCAGCACCGGGATCTGGCGCAATGCCTCCGTCACTTCAGAAGTTTTGTCCTGTGATTCCATTTGTCTATTCCTCTCACGTCTACGTGGCGCTTACGGGCCACGAGATTGTCCCCGAACGCGGGAATAACTTAGCAAGTTAGTATGATTTTAGTATGCGGGCTACAGGCAGGCCAATCAAGATAAAAAGAGCGGTTGATACGAAAAAGGTGTGACCACATAAGGCCACACCTTTTTCATTAGGAATCAATCACCTGCGGCAACGGATTGCTCGGTGTTCCCATAGATCAGCAATGGTTCGGATTCGCCTTTGATGACGCCTTCATCAATCACAACCGTGTTGACGCCCTCCATGGAAGGAAGGTCATACATAATATCCAGTAGAGTCGTCTCAAGAATGGAACGAAGACCGCGGGCACCGGTTTTACGTTCCATGGCTTTGCGGGCAATAGCGCGGAGAGCCTCATCACGGAACTCCAGCTCCACGTCCTCCATTTCGAACAACTTACTGTACTGCTTGACCAGGGCATTCTTCGGCTCGGTCAGGATGCTGACCAGAGCTTCCTCGTCGAGTTCCTCGAGGGTGGCGTGAACCGGGAGGCGGCCAACAAACTCGGGAATCAGTCCATACTGGACCAGGTCCTCGGGCTCGACGCTGAACAGGACCTCACTAACGCTCCTGGACTCGTCCTTACTCTTAACCTCGGCGGAAAAGCCGATACCGCCCTTCTCGGAACGGTGACGAATCACTCGTTCCAAGCCGGCAAAGGCACCGCCGCAGATGAACAGGATATTGCTGGTGTTGACCTGCAGGAACTCCTGTTGCGGATGCTTACGACCGCCTTGCGGTGGCACTGAAGCAACAGTACCTTCAATCAGCTTGAGCAACGCCTGCTGTACCCCCTCACCGGAGACATCGCGGGTAATGGAGGGGTTGTCTGACTTGCGTGAAATCTTGTCGATCTCGTCGATATAGACGATGCCGGTCTGCGCCTTCTCTACATCATAGTCACACTTCTGAAGCAGCTTCTGGATGATGTTCTCCACATCCTCGCCTACGTAACCGGCTTCGGTCAGGGTGGTGGCATCAGCGATGGTGAACGGAACATTGAGCAGGCGGGCCAGGGTCTCCGCAAGCAGAGTCTTGCCACTACCGGTGGGGCCAATGAGCAGAATGTTGCTCTTGGCCAGCTCCACTTCATCCTTTTTCTGCCCGACATCGAGACGTTTGTAGTGGTTGTAGACCGCTACGGAAAGTACCTTTTTAGCCCGTTTCTGGCCGATGACGTACTCGTCAAGAATCGCGTTGATCTCGTGTGGCGTAGGCAGCTTACTGTGGCCGTTGCCGACGGTTTCCTCCTGGATCTCTTCGCGAATGATGTCATTGCATAGCTCGACACACTCGTCGCAGATGAATACGGAGGGGCCGGCAATCAGTTTGCGCACTTCATGCTGACTCTTGCCACAGAAGGAGCAGTACAGCAATTTGCCGTTATCGTCGCCCTTGTTGGTCGTGTTATCGCTCATGACCCTTTCCCGTCTGGCTTATACATAGTTACAACATGCAGAGTCTGGCGAAAATTTTCAACCCCGAAGACACCACAATGGCGCATCAGGTCGCAATTATTCGCCTTCCTTTACGCGTCGGTCGAGGACCTTGTCAATCAGACCGTAGTCTGCTGCTTCCTGGCCACTCATGAAGTTATCACGCTCGGTATCCACCTGGATACGCTCGATCGGCTGCCCGGAGTGGGTGGAGAGGATCCGGTTGAGCTGATCACGCACCTTGAGGATCTCGCGGGCGTGGATTTCGATATCGGTCGCTTGCCCTTGATAACCGCCCAGCGGCTGATGAATCATCACCCGACCATGGGGTAGGCAGTAACGTTTGCCCGGGGCACCACCGGCCAATAGCACGGCGCCCATGCTAGCGGCCATGCCGATGCACATGGTGCTGACCTGCGGCTTGATGAACTGCATGGTGTCGTAGATGGCCAGGCCTGCACTCACAGAACCACCGGGCGAATTAATGTAAAGATGGATGTCCTTATCCGGATTCTCGGACTCGAGGAACAACAGCTGTGCCACAATCAGATTGGCCATATGATCTTCAACCGGACCAACGGCGAATATCACACGCTCCTTGAGCAGGCGTGAGTAGATGTCATAAGCACGCTCACCACGGGAGGTCTGTTCGACGACCATGGGCACCAGCCCCAGGTTCTGTGTGTGTTGTGCACCATTCATCATGCTGTTGTTGTCGGTCATCGTTTCATGTTCCTCAATAAAATATAGTCTAGCTTAAGCCCGACCCATAATTTCGTCGAAACTGCTCTTCTTTTCGCTAACCTTGCCCTCGCCGAACACCCAGTCGACTACTGCATCTTCCAGTGCCAGACTCTCGATCTCGGACAAACGCTTCTTGTCAGCGTAGTACCATTTGACTACTTCTTCAGGCTTCTCATAGGTGGAAGCAATCTCCTCGACCTTGGCCCGCAACTGATCATCGCTGACCTTGATCTCCTTGCTCTTGATCAATTCTGCCAGCAATAGCCCGAGGGTGACGCGGCGCTCGGCCTGTTCCTTGAACATGGCGGCATCAAGATCGACGCCCGACTTACCCTGCGGGGTGTACATCTGCTGCATCATCTGGCGCTTGAGGTTTTCGGCTTCCTGATCGATGAGGGCCGCAGGAACCTCGAGCTTGTTCAGCTCCACCAGTTTATCCATCACCACCTGCTTGTTGCGAGCGGCAATGGCCTGCTTCATTTCACGCTCCATATTCTGGCGAACCTCCTGACGCAGAGCGTCGAGGCTACCGTCGCCGATGCCAAAGCTCTTGGCGAATTCTTCATCGATCTCAGGCAGTTCCGGCGCCTCGACCTTGTTCACCGTAATCTGGAACTGCACCGGCTTGCCAGCCACCTCTTTATGCGCATAGTCCTCGGGAAACTGCAGGTCCAGAGTAAGTTCTTCGCCTGTCTTGGCACCGGTTAGGCCCTTTTCGAAACCCTCGATCATGCGGCCTGAACCCAGGGTCACCGGCACATTCTGCCCACTGTTTCCAGCAAAGGCTTCTCCTTCAATTGTGCCGCTAAAATCGATATTCAAGCGGTCGCCCTTCTTTGCTTTGCGTTTGACCTCTTTCCAGCCCGCGCGCTGCTGGCGCAGGTTCTCCATCATTTTTTCCAGGTCTTCGTCAGTGATCTCTGCAGCCACCTTCTCGAGTTTGGTGCCGGCAACATCGGCCAGTTCCACCTTCGGCATCACCTCAAAGGTGGCTGTATACTCAAGATCCTTGCCAGGTTCCAACACCTTGGGCTCAATGGTCGGCATGCCGGCAGGCTGAAGCTTTTCCTGGTTGACCGCTTCGAAGTAGGTGGCCTGGATAACCTCACCGACCACTTCATCACGCACCTGTTTGCCGTATTGCTGGGCCACCACCTTCATCGGTACCTTGCCGGGGCGGAAACCCTTGACCTTGGCGGTACGGGAAAGACGCTGTAGACGGTTCTGCACTTCTTTCTCAATACGCTCTTGCGGTACGGCCACGTTCAGACGGCGCTCGAGGCTACCGGTCTCTTCAACTGAAACCTGCATGTTTACTCCTCAACAATCAATCAGAAAAAATAATAGTTAAACCGCCCATCCCCGATGACCATGCACAATCACCGAAAGCGGGGCGGTTCTGGGAATATGGTGCCGTCCCCGAGACTCGAACTCGGACAGGTTACCCCACCAGAACCTAAATCTGGCGTGTCTACCAATTCCACCAGGACGGCTTGTTTGATCTGCAATTCGTGACAAGATTACGAAGGCAAGAAGACTCTTCACCCTGCGGGGGCCTAACAGGTCTCCGGCTTGTCCACGCCAACCGGCCTACTTCACCGGTCTGGTATCAAGGCAGTGATTATACCTTATACCTGAGGCAGGAAGACACCCCCATAACAGCAGCAGGTTCTGGACCCTAAAGCACTTTGAATGGGGGTATCGTGGAAGCCCTTGTGGGCCGTGTAGTATTCGACCCTACGACCAATTGATTATGAGTCAAGGGCTCTACCAACTGAACACACGGCCCTCGAAAGAGCGCAATTCTAAGCAGATCCCAATCCCGCGGCAAGAGGAGATTGATCCATGGCCCGATCATGTCCCGTGGCTATCCTTGTCCTTTGCCCCTGCTGATAGGACGGGTTATGCTATGGTTTAGCATAACGAACTAAAAAGATCAGAGAACGAATTGACGATGAGCGATTTCGACAACACCTTACTCGGCGACTCCCCTGAATTCAGCAGTGTTATCCGTTCCGCGCGCATCATCGCAGCCACCGACGTTACCGTACTCATCTTGGGCGAGAGCGGAACTGGCAAGGAACTTCTGGCGCAGGCACTGCACAGCGCCAGCCCGCGTAACGATGCGCCCTTTGTAGCCATCAATTGTGCGGCCCTACCCGAGTCCCTGGTGGAATCCGAGCTTTTTGGCCATCGCAAGGGGGCCTTTACCGGCGCGACAGAGAACCAGTCCGGACGAATCCGCGCCGCGGAGGGTGGGACGGTATTTCTTGACGAAATCGGGGAACTCCCGCTTACCATCCAGGCCAAACTGCTGCGTTTTCTGGAGTCAGGGGAGTGCCAAGCCGTCGGCGAGAATACCCCTCGCAAGGTAGATGTGCGCATCATTGCTGCGACCAATCGCGACCTCTACAGCCTGGTTCGTCAGGGCCTATTCCGCGAAGACCTCTACTACCGCCTGAATGTGGTCCCACTGGAACTGCCGCCATTGCGCCAACGCCATGGCGACATGGCACTCCTCTTGAAGCAGTTCACCGCACAACTGGCGCTCCAGTACGGTCTGGAGACTCCACGCTACAGCCACAAGGCTCTCACCCGCCTGGAGGCTTACAACTGGCCAGGCAACATCCGAGAACTGCGTAACTTCTGCGAACGCATGGTGGTTCTGCTCAGCGGCCGTACGGTGGAAGTGGAAAACCTGCCACAGGAGATCCGTAGTCAGCAGAATGCCACAAGTAATGGCCCCTTCACCCTGCCCGACAACGGCATCAGCCTTGATGACCTGGAACAGGAAATGATCCGCCAGGCACTGGAGCGAACCCGCGGCAATCGCAGTCGTGCTGCCCGGCTCTTGGGGCTCTCCAGAGACACCCTGCTCTATCGCATCAAGAAGTACGCGCTGGCCTGAGCACTATTCTTTTTCCCGCGAACAAATAAGACGCCTCACGGCGCCTTATTTGTTTTGAATCCAGAATCAATGGTGCATCGCGCCATGATCCATTGCACTATGATTCATGCCGCTGTGGTTCATTCCCTCCATTCCGGCGCGCACCTCGTAGGTCACCATGAGCGTCGAGCCATCCTTGAATTCCAGGGTAATCTCGACCTTGTCACCGGCTTTAAACTGGTGCTTGGGCTTCATCAGCATGAGATGGTAACCATTCGGTTCGAAGTTAATACTGCCGTGGGCCGGAATTTCGATCTGTTGCTGGTGTAACATCTTAGCCATGCCCTCATCCATCACTGTCCGGTGCAGCATCACTTTGCTAAATGCCGGACTGCTGGCACTGACCAGGGTCTTGGGCTTATCGCTCTTGTTCATCAGGGTCATGTAACCGGCCAGTGCGGCGGCTCCCGGAGGCGCATCGCGAATCCAGGCATTGTCTACCATCACATCCTGCGCCATCGCCAGTGCGGCGCTGAGTGAAAACCAACCCACCAGCATTATCTTGACAAATTTCTGCATACTTACTCTCCTTACACAATAAAATCATTTTAACGTTATTCGTTGAAACCCTGTTGTTCTAGCCAGGTACGCAGTACGGCTCGATCCAGCACCCCCGAGTAAGCAGACCGTTGATGATCGGTATCGAAGAGGTAGCTTCGAGGCAGTTCTCCGTACCAGTTGCGATCCACCTCAAATCGCAGCCGCTGATGAAAATCGTCGGCAAAGATCCACGATTCCACCATTGCCAGACCCTTACCCTGCAGCACAATGGCGGCCTCGTGTGCCATGGCCTTTTCATCGGTCGATACCAGCACCAATGGCAAGCCTGCTTGCTGCGAAACAAACGTGCCCAATGTGGCCAGTTCCCGGTGGCAGGGAGGACAATCAAGTGACCAGAACAGGAGAATAAAGGCTTCCCCCTGTCGGGTATCGAGAATCGCCTGATAACTGCCGGGAACAAAATCCCTTGGCGTTGCCGCGATGGCGCCAGCCCCGCTGATCATCATCAGCAGCAGGGCCTGACAACATCTGTTTATGATCCAATTACTGCCCGGCATGAACGGTACCAAGAGAAATCAGCCGATAGCCTTCCTCCTGGGTATGCCAGGAGAGAAATGGCTCCAGGCCGTCGCTCAAAAGGAACGGATAATCGCTCTTTCCCGAGGTTTTCGCCACTGTTTGCGGTTCAGACCAGCTAAGCCCCCGATCGGATGAGTGCAGCACACGGATGACCATCACGCTGCCATCAAACTCCTGCCAAACGAGATAGACATTCTCTTTCATAACGAGAAGGTCAGGATGAGCGGCCCCACGATCATAGTCGCCAAAGTTCATCGGTTTTGAGAGAGTTTTCCCTTTATTCGTCGAATTGGCGTAAAAGAGGCCATGGCTTTGCGGTGCGTTATTGAACCAGGTCATGTGGTAAGTGCCATCGCCACCGATAGCAAGCGCCGGACCATGGTGGGGACAGGCATCGACATGCCATTGGTCGAAGCTGACTCGCCGAGGCTTGCCAGGTGTTCCCCTGTCACGAAAGGTGACCAAAGCATGGTCGCGGATGTTGTCGCCATAGATGTGGCGCCACATTACCACGGGGAGATTATTCGGATCGAAGTTGATAGCAACACGGCAACACTCGCAACTGTGGTCAAGCACCTTCTGATTCGGCAGAAAACTCTCGCCACCGTTCTCGGATCGAGCCATATAAAGTGCAGCGCCACGATACTCTCCACCGGCCTGCTCTGCCTTGAACCGGTCACGCTTGTCGAGCCAGGCAAGATAGATATCTCCCTCACCGTTGACACCCAGCGCATCGAAACGATGCCCGGTAATGTCCAGGTTATCGTTAACGGTGATCGGCTCTTCGAAATGTTCCCCCCCGTCGAGTGAACGACTAAAACGGATATGACCTGTAAATCGCTTCTCCAGCGGGGTGGTCCATGAGATGAAAATACGGCCTTTCCTGTCGACCACAATCTTGGGACGGTTCTCACCCCGTGCCGATATCGCTTCGGGTCGGCGGTTCACTGTTGCCGGTCGGGAGAAGGTATCACCCTTGTTGTCCGAATACTGCACATAGAGGTGTCCGGCATAGGACCAGACGATCCACAAGCGCCCGTTGTCGTCGATAGTGGTGCCCGGCGCCTCGGCACAACGCAGGCTGGGCATAGCAGCCACATCACCACAGGTAGCGAGAGTGGTACTCCCACCATGATCGTGCCCCTGCGCAGCGGCCGTCACCGCCGAACTCAATAACAACCCAGCCACAACGCAGAAACGGGAGACAATGTTGCGCATAGCCCCTCCCCCTAGAAGGTGTAATTAATACCAGCGTAATAGCTACGCGGCAGACCCGGTGCAAATTCACGCGCCCCCCTGGAAACCGACGCCTCAGTGGCATAACGAACATCGGTCAGGTTCATCACGCGTACATATAGTCCCAGATTTTTCGCCACCGAATAGTTCACGCGAAGGTTGTACAAGTCATGGCCGTCGTAACGCTCGGTATTGGCGGGATCCATCCAGTAACGCCCCAGGTGCACCCACTCCGCACCGAACTGCCCGCCATTGAGCAGTGCGGGCTTATAGATAAGCCGTGTGTTAGCCACATCGGCGGGGGCCGTCTCAATCTCGTTGCTACTATAATCAGTAGTGCTGTTAACCACCCACTCCTCATAGGTATGCCTGTTCCTGGCATAGCTGACCGCCAACAGCAACGCTTCGGTCAGTTTCGCGTTTAGCCCGATCTCGATCCCCTTGTGCAGTGTCTCCCCGGCATTGACGGTAGAGCGGTCGCCGGTGACCGGATCCTGGAAGGTCAACAGGTCATCGGTCTTGGTCATCTGATAGACGGAGATCTCGTAGTTGAGCCACTCGCCGCCCCTCCCGCGTACCCCGATCTCATAACTGTCCACCTTGACCGGATCGAGGTCGAGAGATTCGGCGCTGGTACCAGGGCGAAACAACTGCCCCTCCGAAGGTGCCCGGAAGGCATGACGATAGGAAACGAAGCCGTTGAACGATGGGGAGAACTGATAGGTGGCACCCAGTTTCGGGCTGAGATGGGAGAAATCTACCTTGGTATCAGCAGGATGATTGTAAACGATCGTGCGGCCGAGTTCAGTCACGGTAACAGGCAATGGACCATCGGCCATTTTGTTGTCGTAGTCATAACTTATCGAGTCATAACGCAGACCGGCACTGAGGCGCAGCTTCTCCGTCGGCGAGGTCTCCAGGTGGATGTAGGGGGAAATCCCCTGAAAGGTGACATCATAGTCGTAAATCTTTTCATCCACGGTGTAGGAGGTGTAGATATCTCCCGTGCGCACCGCCTCGATACTGAATTCTTCCCGGCTACCCGGGGTGTAATCGATATCGGCTCCGATGATCAACCGTGTACGCATCGGTGCAAAATCCCTGCGGTATTTCGCCAGAAATCCCACTGAATTGCTGCTTGTCTCCTGTACCGAAGGGTCGTAGCCGAGTGACCAATTGGGCATGAAGTCCATCGAGTTCTGACGCAAAAAGGGAGTGATGCTCAGCAAACTATCCGACGACTCCTTCTCATAAGCACTCGAGAGTCGCAATGCGCCGACCTCCCGATAAGAGATCGGGGTTTTGTTCTTGGTCGGGTCGTTCTCATAGTCAGCTTCCGACAGGCGCGAGGTTCCGGCGGTTTGCTGATCGATATCGGAGCCGGCAAGCACCGTTTTCAGAGCGGCCCCGCTGTCGAGGAAGCGGTCCCAGCGCACAGTCGCACTGCGGCGGTCGTACTCGGTAGCATCACGCCAGCCATCGGTGTGGGTGAGGTTGAGGTCGGCACGTACCCCGTCGCTCTCCCAGCTGTCGCCCCCCGATAGCAGCAAACGTTGCCAGCCATGACTTCCCGCTTCGGCATTAGCCGTGACTTCAAATTCCTCCGGTGCCGGGCGTGTGGTGACATTGACGATACCGCCGATGGCATCACTACCGTAGAGGGCGGTACCGGGCCCTTTGGTCACTTCAATCCCCGCAGCCTGCGGAATGTTCACCTCATAGAGGGCATTGTGGTTGAAGAAACCGGTCGAACGGGTGGGAATACCGTCTTCCAGGAAAAGGTACACGGGGCTGGTAGTAATCGGGTGGCGAATTGAGGTCTTGTGCCCCTCGCCGCCTGTCACATTGACGTGGACGCCGGAAACCTGATCCATAATCTCCGAAGGGTGCGACGGGCGCGTTACCTCGATCTCTTTTGTTGAAATGATATCGACGGTGGCGGGAGTCTCCGCCTTGGGCGACTCTTCTCGGGTCCCAGTGACGGTGATATCCCCCATGTCCACTTCGGCCGCAACTACCGGGCAAAATGGCACCAGTGCAACAACCCCTGTCAGTAACCATCCTTTTTTATCGTTCATTCATCATTCCCCGGTGTAATTAAAAAAGACAAATTCACAGCAACTGGTAGGCCATTGAAAAATTGACCGTGAACGGAGTCACCAGCACGGCCGGCGGTTTGGGTAGCGGCAGTGAGTGCTTCACCGCCTCCTCCGCCGCACTTCGCAGTATCTTGTGTCCCCCGGAGACGTTCAGACTCCTTATTCGGCCGTCTGCCAGGAGTTCAAACGAAATCGTCACCATCGCCTCCAGCCCCCGCCTGCGCGCCGCAGCAGGATAGAATTTGTTGGACTCAATGTATCCCAACAGATGGCGCAGGTATTCCTGCCTGGCCTTTTCGATCATCGCAGGATCCACTACTGATCCATTCACCGCAGCCGCCTGTTCAGGCACCTTATCTGCCGCTGTACTGGTCGGCTCCCTGGGAGGAACCTGTTGCAGTGTTTCGGACACAGGTTCGGATTCTGGCTGCCAGGCCCGTTCTGCTCGCTTTTCAGATTTCAGCTGTTGCGGTTTTGGCGGCGGCTCCGGGGCCTCAGTGACCTCGGGCTCTGGTTCCATTGACGGTATCTCCACAACCACCTCCTGCGGAACCGTCGCCGGCGACGTTACCGAGCGGAAACTTACCCGTGTCACCTGGCGTTCCTGCTGCGGCTTGTCCTGATTACCCTCCAGAGAACCGCTGTTGAGAAACAGCAGGCCGTGCACCATTAGTGAAAGCGCTACAGCACCGAACCAAAGCAGCCCGTCAGATCCTCTCATCGCTGTTCTGTTACGATGTCCACACCGCTGGCACCGGCCTTGCGTGCAGCATCCAGTACGATTACTGCCAGTCCCAGCGGAGCACCGCGATCACCTCGCACCCTCACCAATCGGTCCTCACGCTGGCTCAGCTGCTGGGTAAGCACACCCTCAAGGCTATCGGGCTCAACGAAATGGTCATCGATGAGAAAATGGCCTTCAGCATTGAGCACCACCTCCAGCTGGTTATCCTCCGTCATGACCTCACCACTATCGGCCACCGGCAGGTCAATATTCAGCGCCTGCTCCTGCACAAAGTGCGATGTCAGCATAAAGAACACCAGCAGCAGGAAGACGATATCGATCAATGGGGTCAGATTGGGCACCTGACTGCTGCGCCGGCGGCCCTCAAACTGCATGCACCACCCCCTCACGGTGGTGGACGGCCTCACCCTCTTCGCTATTTTCAGTGTGCGGCAATTGCTCCAGCAGTAGTGAGGCACAGCTGCGCATGTTCTGGGCTCGGCGGTCCGCCATCCCCTCGAGCATATGCAACATGAGCAGCACCGGGATCGCCACGATGAGGCCAACGCCGGTGGTCAACATCGCTTCCCAGATCCCGCCTGCCAGGGCCTGGGCATCTACCCGGCCACCAGCCTGCTCGATCACCATGAAGGCCTTGATCATGCCGATAATCGTACCAAGCAGGCCCAGTAGCGGTGCGGTATTGCCGAGAAAACCCAGGGTACGAAAGCCTCGTTCCATGCACTGAAGCTCCACCGAACCGATGCGGGTGGCCACCCTGTTCAAATCGCGGATGCCTGAACCGGCTGCACCGAGAAGCCCCTGAAGTATTGTCGCCTCCGGGCCTCGCAGCGGCTCCAGCCACTGGTTCAGTTCACCGCTGCGTAATACCTTGGGAATGCGCTGTTCAAAATCCGCCGGTAACTTGCCCATCAGCAGAAACTGCAGCAGCCGCTCGAATACGATCGCCAAAGCGAGTATGGAATAGCCCAGTAAAATCCAGACGACGATGCCGCCCTTATCGAATATGTCCGTCACCATCATGGTCCAACCCGTGCAAAGCCCGTATAAGCGAATCACTCGGCCTACAAGTAATTCGTATTATTTTTCAATCGACATGCAATAGCAGGTTGCATGCCAGCCATAACGTCTTGTTTTTATTGGCAGGAAAATCATCAGGGAGAGAGAATCCGGGCAAATAACGCAGCAGGTGCGGCATATCACACACCTGCCCGAATACCTTTACCGCCAGAACAGATACGATCCGCAGCTTTTATAAGCCGTGTTCACGCCCCTTTGTCTGGACGAAAACGTTAATTCACTGGAGCTTGCTCAGAGCCCTCAATCCCGCTGACATTGACGGTTCCGGGATTCCCCCCCACCGCACTGACGGTGAGCAGCCAGGTACCACGGGTGGCGCTCCAGTACATCAGTCCATGCCCATCGAGGGAAAGCTGGGCGTTGTAGCCCAAACTGCTAGTGGCCTCAACAATCAGTTTATCTCCCCAGGGTTTGTACTCGGCACGAACGATATCGATGGTCAGGTCGTAACCGTTGCAGTCCTGGTCGATACCGTCATGCTTGATCTCCAGGGCTCCGGGATAGACTCCTGGTCCAGGGTCCGTGCACGTACCCGATTGCACCGCGCCTTCAATGCCGCTGACAGTCAATACCCCCGGATTGCCGCCAACGCCTTTTACCGTGAGCAACCAGGTACCACGGGTGGCATCCCAGAACATCGGACCATACCCCTGAATACGAAGCTGGGCATCCCCTGCCAGGGTACTGGTGGCTTCCGCGATGAGTTTGTCGCCCCAGGTTTTGTATTCGGAACGAATGAAGTCGATGGTCAGATCGTAGCCGTTACAGTCCTGATCGATCGCATCATGCTTGATCTCGGTGGCCGCCGGATAAACGGTGGGATCGGCATCGTTGCAGTCAATATTGGCGGCATAACCGTCGCCATCACCATCTACTGGAATAAGCGATTCGTCATCGACAAGCGTTACTACCGCGGTATCCGGCCAGCCCAGTGTCGCCCCGCCACTTGCCATGGTCAGGTGAACACTGATTGTTTCATCCCCTTCAACCAGGAGATCATCGATCAGCGTTATCGTAAAGCTTCGGCTCATTACACCATCGGCAAAATCGAGTGTTCCCATTGCCGCCAGATAATCAACACCGGCGAGTGCCGTACCGTCCTGGGTAAAGTAATCGATACTCACCGGGCCGGCACTACCGTTGTGTCGAGTTACGGTAATGGTTATCTGGCCGGTATTTTCATGCACACTGTACACTTCAGCGCTGAATT
Organism: Thiohalomonadaceae bacterium; assembly: GCA_041546305.1. GTDB lineage: Bacteria > Pseudomonadota > Gammaproteobacteria > Thiohalomonadales > Thiohalomonadaceae > JBFEYJ01. The sequence continues at coordinate 18,934 of JBFEWO010000012.1, forward strand.
GCAGACTACCGGGCAACAGCAACTGCTTGAGACGTTCATTTGCCGTCACCAGGTCGACCAGGCCATGTCCGGCATTGTTGTCGTCCCCCAGGGCGTCGATATCCACCGCAGTGGTGCCCAGTACGGCCTCAATTTCCGATGCGGTCGCCTGTCCTTGGGCGCTCTTGAGCAAGGCGATCCCGCCTGCCACCTGAGGTGCGGCAAAGGAGGTGCCGGAAACATAGGCATAGGAATTGGGTATCAGTCCGCCAAAGGTCAGATCCGCGGTACGGACATTGACGCCTGGGGCCGTGACGGCGGGGAAAATCGTGCCGTCACAGGACGATGGCCCGCGGCTGCTGAAATTGGCGACGGCACTTAACTCATCGATGGCACCGACAGAAAGAACCTGAGCGTAATTGGCCGGGCTCAAACTGGTAGCAGGACCAGGGCCTGAATTACCGGCAGAAATCACTACGGCTATTCCTGCGGCGCGCAGCACATCGACATCGGCCTGGAATTCCAGCTGACAAAGACCAATCGCATCCCCCAGGCCCCAGGAATTACTCACAACATCGGGGGCATCGTCCACCGCCGGATTGCCGTCCGGGTCGAGCAGCCACTGAAATGCCAGATGAATATTGCTGTAACTCGCTGTTCCGCTATTGTTGAAAATCCTCGCCGCGATCCACTGCGCTCCCGGAGCCACTCCGATCGCACTCCCACCCGCATCGCCGCCAACCATCAGGCCCATGGTCTGCGTACCGTGACCATTGGAATCGTGCGGCGAGGAATACTCACCACTGGGATCGAACCAGCTATTGCTGCCACCACGCCATTTCGGACCGATGTCCTGGTGCAGGGGGTCGACCCCGGTATCGAGGTTAGCCACCACGACACCCTGTCCGAAATATCCCTGCTGCCACAACTGTGGCGCGCCGATCATGGAAAGATTCCACTCGGGAGGAGCGCTACCCGCGGCCAAAGGCGCGGGCGCTGCAAGTGTCGCATCCAGAGAAATGCTTTCTACTCGAGGTACTCGTCGTAACTCATCCACCACACGAGCTGGTACCTTGAGTGCAACACCATTGATTAACCACAGGGATTTGATCTGCCGCGCAGCTCTCCCATTGAGAAAGTTCAACAGAGGCTTTTCTGCATGGGCAGCCTTCTGTTGCAACGTTTGGATGATTTGGGAGCGTCTCTCGGCGATCACCGGATTATTGAAAAGACTGAAATCCGTCTTCCCGACGAAGCGGACGATGACAGCGACCTCCTGGTCGGGGCCCAGATTCTGCAGGTGCTGCTCTAGTCCTGCAGAAATCCTGGCTTGAGCTGGCGCATTGACCGCACCAGCCGATGCAGTGACCAACAGCAATGCGAACAGGAACAACGCACGCTCCATGATACTTAACTCCTGTATACAGTTTCTCCCTGGCTTAAAGCGTTAGTACACATGCGGAACAACTTTCACAAAACGCTCAGGTTCTTCGCCACAAAATCACCGATAACAACCGTGACCTTGTCCCCTGACTTGACGTGCCGCGACGGGTTACTGAACAGCACAAAATAGTTGCGATTCACCTTCACGTCCTTGGTTGTCTGACGCAGGGCGCCGAGTTTGTTGGTAACCGGGACGTGCAGCCGTGCCTCATCCTTCTCGACGACAATGTAGGGTTTGATGCGACGGTCTAGCAGCGGGGCGGCCTTTTCCGCATCGACGACCCGATAACGGAAATCCAGCATGTAACCGGTGGCCGTGGTCTGAATGCCCAGCAGCTCGACACCCCATTTGTCCCGCAGCGAGCCCACATGCCTGGGATCGGATACCTCAGCACCACCACCATAGGCAGGCTCCTTCTCCTCCACGGGCTTACTGGTGTTATTGGTGCATCCTGCGGACCATGCAACAGCGGTTAGCAAGAGGCCTGTTGCACACACATGCGCCAAGCGGTTTTCCTGATAATTCTTCATACCTTGTCCCTCAGTTGCCGGTGCACCCCTGCCATGATTGCTGGCAGGGGTTTGCAACCTTATTCCTCTGTTATGGGCCAACCGTTATGGTGACTGTCCCCACATTGGAGAGTGCCCCCAAGTTGTCCCGCATCGTGTAGGTCAGTGTCTCTACGCCTGTGAAGCCACGAGCCGGGGTGAAGAAGATGGCATTTCCTTTGGCATTCACCGTTGCGATATTCCCTGCATTGGTGGGACCGTTGACTATGGTCAGTGACGTCCAGTCGAGGGTGCCATCAGGATCGGAGTCGTTCGCCATCACATTGAGCTTGATGAAGGTATTCAACGGTGTGGCAAAGGCATCGTCCACAGCAACCGGCGGCTGGTTGGGGGGCGGCGCTACATCAAAGGTCACCTGCACGGTATTACCATTGGTCGTGCCATCAAAGGTGTGGTAGGTGAAGCTGTCAACCCCGCTGAATCCCGGGTTCGGGATATACCGGAACGAACCACCTTTCCACAGGGTCACGGTACCGTTGGTGGTGGGGGTATCCAGGAGTGCAGTTATAGTATCCCCATCCACATCGGTATCGTTGGCCAATACACCGGGAGGCGGAACATTCAGTGTGGTATCAGCACTCGTCAGATAGGTGTCCGCCACGGATACGGGGGCATCATTCACCGGCGTGACATTCACACTGACGGTGGCGATATTGCTGGTCATCGAACCGTCACTAGCGGTGTAGGCAAAACTTGCTGTTCCGTTAAAGTTCGCCGACGGCGTATACGTGACGGAACCGTCGCCATTTAGCAGCACTGAGCCCTGATTGGCGTTTGCCTGCAATGTTGCGGTCAAACCGGTACCAGTATCATTCTGCAGAACACCCGGAGCTGCGATGGTCAGCGGTGTATCTTCTGCCGTGCTGTAGAGATCATTCACGGCAAGCGGGCGATTAACGCCACCCGGTCCTACTGCCAGATATGTGTAAATCCCGCCGGGACCAACACCTGCATTAGTGAGGCTGAGGCGATGATCAAACACCGGATAATTCCCCTCGGCATTGGCCGTCAGGATTGCATCGCGTGTCGTCCCCGCCGCCATCATCACCGAATACTGCTTGCGCGGGAAGGGATAGGCACTGCCATCCTCAGCCACGAGCTGCACAGCCTCACCGAGTACACTCGGCACCATGGTGCGCAACGACATACTGGCCATACGCAGCAAGGTACGCGTGCCGGCCGGCCCTGCGGCAAGCGGTGTGCTTGCCACGCTGTATGGCGCACCATTGACGAGGAAATACCTGGGGATGTAATCGATGGTACTGGTCGGTCCTGTTGTGCCATAGGTACCGTCAGTAATCGCCGCATGCATTGCCGGATCGATCTCACTGAAGAACAGGGTTACCTCCTGGTCATAGGGAACGCCTGGGTAGGCCTCCCCTACTGCCGCATCTTTCTTGGCCATGCCATAGAGTCCCATCTGCACCTGCACCGCCACATGGCTGCCGCTTTGATAGGCATAGGTGCCGGGCTGGAAATTGTTCCAGGTGTAGCTCCCGATAGCCCCTGGCGCGGTCTCGTGGGTGAACGAACGCACACGAGAGCGTCCCTGTGCATCCGTAAAGAACACCGGTGTCATGGTCGCCGATTGGCCGCTGATCACCAGCGAGGTGGGCACCGTCAGGTCATTGCGAAGGTGCACTGTCAGTAGCGCATCCCCACTGGTGACACTGATCGACGGCCCCGGTACCTGCACCGGATTGGCGCAGCCATCGGCCAGATTGGCATTATCGTCTTCCGCATAGCCCCACATTGGGATCACGTTGCCATCGGGCATGGTCACCGTCGTGCTTCCGGCACAAAGAAATATCTCTGCCGCTTGCGTCGCTCCCCCCGCCAGCCCCAGCCCCAATGCCAGTGCGGAGAGCAGGCTTGTCTTTCTCACAGAATTGTTCACTATCGTCTCCTCCACAGTAAGGGCATCACTCGATGACTACACCGTGCGGTTCGATGATCAACATGGTCATCATACCGCCGGGAAAAATGTCGTTATTCACGAGTTCTCGTTCGGTGTGCGAGTGCCACATGAAGAACATGCCACCATTGGCATTCAGCCCACCCTCACCCGGTGGCAAGCTGCCGAACGCCCCCATGAAGGGACTGCCGCTCCAGAATCCGCCAAAAGCGAGGTCCTGATTTTCGGGCAACACGACCGGGATCGGCTTCCCGTGATCAGCGGGGTCCTCGAACGGTGCCAAAGGATCACCAGGCGCATGGCCATAGATATCCCAGCCCATACCTTCACCGGTCCAGGTAAAGAGCGCATCGTAGGTGGCGCCAGGGACAACCTTGACGGTAAAGTCCGTTCTACCCAGATCCGGACCGACGCCAGGACTGCTTTCCAACGGATACCCGTCTCGCGCGATCTGCAAGATGTGGTTACCGTGAGTATGGAAGGGGTGCAGATCGCGACTTGCGCCGATCAGCCTTGCCAGGATTTTGTCGCCAGGATGCATGCGTGGCACGATGTTATAGGGCTGATGTGGCAACAGCGGACTATTGGCAGGCGCCAGGGTATCTGGACCGTTTCGGCCATTGATGAACCACAGCACCGGATGATAGGTCGTGGTATCTATCGTCTCATAGAGTCCGCGATCCACCTGGTAGTGGATATTTGGATCCATCTCTGTCAGCAGAAACAGATACTCGTAATCAAAGGCTGTATCAGGGTGATTGTATGCCTGTTTCGGTGCGCCAGTCGGGCGGACAATCAAGGCACCAACCAGTCCCATCTCGATCTGCAGATCGGGACGGCTTCCACTGTGATAGTAAAAGGTGCCAGGACGGCTTGCGGTAAAGGTGTAACTGACTGGATCGGCTGGCCCGGTACTTTCCTGGGTTAGCATTCCTGCCGCGCCCCCCGTCGCAACCACGCCATACTGCCCTGGAAAAACCATCGAAACAGGCTGTGGCAGATTATTGGTAAGGTTGATCGTGACCGTATCCCCCTGATTGACGATCAGGGTCGGTCCCGGGTACTGCATTTGTCCGCCATTTACCCCATAACCCCAGATAAGCAGGCTGTCCCCATCAGGGGTGCTGATATAGCCAGAGGAGGCCGTCAGATTGAAGGTAGGCCCGGTGACACCGTCAATGGCAGCCTCGGCCTGCATGCCGAAGAGCATGACACCCAGCAACACTGCCGCGATCCATCCTCTAGTTGTTTTAACAATTTTCATGAGTTTTTGTCTCCTGAGCACGAGTCAGATGCACCATCAGTTGATACGGATCTCGGTCATCATGCCGCCGAAATCCTCGGTGTTGTTGCTGAGGTAATTGAGATTCGTGGTATAGAGAAAATAGGTACCGGGTGCTACCGATGCGGTATCGATGATCACGTCTACCGATTCGCCACCACCCAGCGTCACCGAATTGGTCTCGTAGAAGATATCGGTTCCCTTTGCCGGTCCTGTACCGTCAGGATCGGGGCCACGAAGCAATCTCGCCCCGGTCCCTACCACGCGCATCTTCAGTCCCATGCTCTCTAACGTGTAGAACCGGGTGACGTTCAGATTGGAAATGCGCAGCAGGATTTTCTGGCCGCTGGTTGCTGTAACCAGTGAACTGACCGGTTGCGATACCTTGCCGCCGTTCTCGGCAGGCGGTGTCAATGGATTCGGGTCGACCGTATCCGGATAACCGCGGCCATTGAGCATGGCGTATGTATCCCTCATATTGGCGAACGGCAGAGGTTGCACGTTCATGCTCGCATCGTGGAACTCCGGGTCGAACGAACCAATCTGCAATGGCACCTCGACATCGTAATAGGTCGAACCATCACCGTCGTTGTACACATACTTGTAGCCAGTCTGGTGGGTGAAGCCGTTCAGATCAGCTCCGGCAGGAAGGTCGTTCTGTTTCGGCTGCACATAAAGATTGCCGAGCATACCCATCTGCATATGCTCTGTGGCTTCCACATGACAGTGATACATGTAGGTACCGGGCTCGACCAGGTTGTAGTAGTAGGACAAGCTGCCCCCCATGTTGATGGAAATGGAGGCATCGGGCACCCCATCGAATACCGTCGAGGCATTGGGAAAACCATGAAAATGCACCGTATGCGCATCGAACAGATCCGGTCGCATTGCCATACCGATATTGGTCAGTGTCAGATAAAACTCCTGCCCCTCTTTCAGGGTTATGGTCGGCGCTGGAAAGGCTGCCGCCAGAGTGCCGGCGTCCATCGCCTGCGCCTCGGTCACTCCGGTCAGATCGGAATATCCGAACATGTATTGCAGGCGACCGTCGCCCATATTGATGAAACCGTCACCGGCCCCCAGGTGCATGCACTTGAGCTGGTTCGGGTCATAGGGCACATCCGGGATGGCATCCCCGTTATTGTCCCCCGGGCACTGCACATACACTGCAGCTTGTGCCGGCACTCCGATGCCCGCCAAAACCAGCGCTGTGGCAGCCGAGAGAGCTCTTAGCTTGAACTTGTTCATGAACGAACTCCTCCTTTCAGGCCCCGACCATGGCTTGTGGTCGGGGTGTGGTTTTCGTCGGTTACGGTTGCGGCACTTCGTCAGCGCCAATATCCGTGCCTGCCCCGCTGGGGCGTAACTCAGTGTCATAATCAACAGCCAGGTCAGTGAAGTTCATCAGCACCGAGCTATCGCCTGTATCCATGGCAGGCGAGCCCGGTAACAGGTGATAATCACCACTCGGAACAAGCGGACCAAAGCTGACATCGATCATGTTTCCGCCTTCATCGAAGGCCGGCATTGCCGCTGCGGAAGTGTTTAACTCGGGAATCAGGATGGTCTGACCACGTTCCCCATTGAAGTAACCTGCCAGGAAGAACGGATTGGCTGCGATATTGCTTGCGTCGTAGCCCGTCACATCGGTCAGAATGCTGTTCATCGGCTTCAGACTACCGGTCACCCCAAGCACGGCCAGGTCATCGTAGACGGCCATCTCACCCGCTCCGATATTGGGCACGAGACCGAAGATGGACTTCGCTGGATCCGCAGGGTCAGGCTGAATGGCCCAGTAGAAGGACCGGTTCTGCCAGACGATGTTGTTCACCATCGTCGGGTTGGAGAACTCCCGATACTGATCCAGCTTCCAGGAGGGGTAGATCAGTCCGCTGAGAGCAAGGCTATTGGCCCGTGAGACAATGCCGGCAGGCTGTGCCGTACTCTGATTGGGGCTACCTGGCATGAACGCCTTGCCAGCGGTCGCGGTGCTGTCATTGTGGGCGATGGTGTTGTTGATGATATTCACCATCAATGAATCCTGCATCGCGATCCCACCGCCAGCGAGTCCGGCAACATTGTTGGTCACGATGTTGTTCAGCACATCGACGGCATACCAACGGTCGATACCGGCAGGGCTACGCTGGACATCCTCACCATTGACCCGCTCGGTACGGATACCGCCGCCGTCACCAGCGCCAGCCAGGTTGCCCTGAATCAGGTTACCGTCAATGGTGACCTTGCCGGTGCCGGGGCTGATGGCTGAACCGTTCAGTCCCACCTGGCCACCGATATAGACCCCGCCACCGGAGACCGAGAGTCCCTGATTAAAGGAGTGGTTGAACAGGATCTTGTTGTCGCTGATGCGACCGAGCCAGCTCAGGCCCAGATGGCCGACACCACCACCATTACCCGTTGTAAAGTTGCCGCAGATGTAGTTGGAGGTCACGCTGTACTGGTTAGAACCCGTGTAGAGGGCAATACCGCCACCGGCACCGTCGATACTTCCATTCTGCACCACCTGGTTGTGGTGGATATCCACGCGATCGTTATTCGCATCGGTGTAGACCTGACCGAGCGTTGGATCCTGGTGGGTCAGCACGGCGTGGCCGATACGGATACCGCCACCGTAAACTCCCATGTTGGCAACCAGGCGATTATTGCTGATCTCCAGGTGGCTGGCATGGCCGTTCACCAGGATCGCTCCGCCACTATCGCCACCGGTGATGCTCAAGCCATCGATCCGGGCATGATGCTCACCTCCGCGGAACTGCAAGCGGGTGCGCACCGTGGTGCTCCCCAGGACCGTGATGCCGGCCCCTTCGCCACCGAAGTCCACTGCTGGATTGGTGCCAGTCTGCCCAGGGAGGAGCTCAAAGGCGCCGGCGGCCAGCAGTGTGGCAACCTTGTTGCGCCAATTGACGATCTTCTCTGCCGGCACCTTACGGGCATTGAGTATCGTGGCGTATGGACCCCAGCCCTGCAGACGGACCGGCTTGTACATCAGCACCACTTCGTTGTAAGTCCCGGGTGCCAGCATGATGATGTCCTGCGGCCGAGCCATATCGATGGCATCCTGGATCGGTGTCGCCGCAGGATCGGCACTGGGAAGGACATGGATCACCGACATACGGGTCGGCAGCGGACCAACTGTTACCGTGACACCGACGGGGGATTCCACGCCGGCGGCATTGGTCACCATCAGTTGCCCGGTGGAGGCCCCTGCCGGCACGGTGCCGGTGATTATGCCATCGCTCCAGCTCACATTGGTCAACGGCATGCCGCCAATGGTCACCTGGCCCAGCGTATTACCGAAACCATAGTGACGCGGGATCATCGGTGCGGTCGCGGCAGTGCCATCGTATGCCGGATTGGGCACATCCATGTCACCGACCGCCACAATGGTCAGCTGTTGGCCGGGCTCTGCATAGGGACCGCTACCGGCCGGACCGGAGACGGTGTAGATCAGCGGCGTAGCATCCGGTTGCTCACAATCCAGCGGGCTACCCGGGCCGGCGAAGGCGGCAATGGGCAACACCGGCGTATCCAGGTAGGTGGTACCGCCAGGCATGTACTGGAAGTTGTAACAGAACTGGCTGAAGCGGCGATCGTAGTGCGGATCGATGATCATCGTCGGCACAGTAGGATTGGTCACCGGATCGTAGGCCGGATTGGGGATCGGCCCGGCATCGTTCATACAGGCAGTGATCATGTTCGGCGACACGCCTGAGGCCATCGGCAGGTTCACCGTATAGGTGGACGGCAGCATGGCATTGAACTTGCCCCACTCATCCGAGTAGGTACGAACGATTTCACGACCCGTCCAGTCGCGGAATGAGACCGGCAACCAGGGCGGCGCGTATTTCTCGCCGAAGGTCGGCGCATTGGGGTCAAACTCGTTGGCGAGATCGTTAAGGATGCCGCCGACCACCAGGGCTGCCTTCGGGGTTTCCGTAAAGAGGAAGAAGTCAGCCGCGGCGTTCTGCCCTTGTGCCAGGCGAACCAGTTTGCGATCGCATAGCGGACGATCGGTACCGGCATAAGGCGCGGCGATGAGGTCGGCTGGAGCAATCCCCGAGTAAGGAGTGCCAGCGGCGTCGGTCTGCATGCTCAGATACGCCGGGACGGTATGCAGGTCACCGACACAAATATTGGGCAACAGCAGCTGTGAAGGCGTGTAGGCATCGCCGAAATCGACGTTCTTGTCCTCTTCCTTCACCAGCTCATAGCCTGGTGGAACCTTGACCTCAACGACATAATCTCCCGCCGCTAGCGGCGGATCGGCAGGGTCAGCCGGGTCACCCGGGCCAAAGGCATAGCCGCCATCGAATACACCGGGACGCGCCTGATTGAAGTTGCGCAGACCATCAAAACAGTCCTTCGGAACGCCATCAACGGTAAAGACATCGCCCTGGCAACCGGTGGGCACGCTGTCGTCCCAGCTGTCGGTGTGGGTGACACGCAACGCATCGCCCTGGTCGAAAACACCGTTGCCGTTATGATCGGTATCCTCAGGCCCGGGGAAATTGCCCAGGGGATAGTTATCGACATCGGAAGGAGTAATGATGCCATCGCCTGTCTGGTCGAGGATGTTGCCATCGATGTCGGCCTGATACAGGTTGACCTGTACTCGGGGAATCCCAGGCTCCCACTCCTCGCCGACCCCGTAACGGGGATCGTTCTCGGCACGGGTGATGGCATAGAAGACCATGCCGGAAATACCGCCATTCTCGCCGGTGCCGTAGTTCGACTTACCCCACTCTAAACGGTTGGTCTGACCAAGAAAGCCCTGGAAGGCCTGTGTCAGCACCGGACCGGTTTCGGTCCGAGAGAGGTTATCCCCGGTGTTCGGATTGTTCAGGGGCATGCCCAGCTCGGCAACGGTACAGAATCCCGCATCCACATCTCCCTGGGTGCAGTTTTGCGGCTGCGGGGTCAGTACCTCACCCGGTGCTACCGGTCCGCCATCATCCACCGTTACCGTCACACCGGTCGCCTTCAGCCGGGCAAAATCGACCTCGGCCACCAGCCAGTGGAAGAACGGGAATACCTCGTCAAAAGGGGCTGCGCCTTCAGCATCGACAGGCATGGCCTGATAGATGCGTCCATCGCGAAAACGCAGATTGATCGCCGCTTGGTCAGCCCCCAACGGCGCATCGTCCACAGTAGGGTCATTGCACTCAGCGGTTGCACAATCACGGAATCCGTTTTGATTGCGGTCGAAAAATACCGTATTTTCAACCCGGTGGAACCAGTTGAAAACTGGGACATTTCCCAGCGCAACCTGTTTGCTATTAACAGGCACCGTAACTGGCAACGTCGAGATAATGACGTCGAGTGCACTGTCCCAGATCACCAGCTCGTAATCGCCAGGTGGCACATTGTTGATCTGAAAGCTGCTGTCGGGATTGCAGGGCTGGGCATAGACACCACGCCCAAGACCCGCAGGGGCGTCATTCAGCCCAACCCAGCAGCCAGGGACTGGATGACCGCTGTAGAAGGTAAAATTCGGTGGACGTGAGTTGTGCAGATTGGTGACAGTGCCACTAATCGATGTACTCCCAGGAGGCGCTGCTGTCTCGCAATAACCCACCGGATTGGTGGCCGCTGCATTGTAACAATCGAAGGATTTGACGAAGCCGATAAAGACGTGTTGTCCCGGTGGCCCGAACTCGGTAAAGAAGGGTGGCTCGTTGGCCTTGACCCAGGCATCGATGGTCTTACTTCCCTCGATGGTATGGGTCTGGTGCCAGTCTTCTCCCGCAGGCGGTACCAACTGAACCCCGTACTTACCCGGTGCCAGGTTTTTGACGTAAGCCATACCATCAACATCGGTGAGGATGATCCCGTCCCCCATGACGGCTACCGTACCATCAGGGTTATAGGTGGTGCCGAGCGGATTACCGAAGGCATCCTGTATCACCTGGCCGCCGGCGGCGCCATACTGTCCAGCCGCATCGAAGAGCAACACGCTAAAGCCGGGCAACCCGACTTCCTGCGGCAGATCAGGGGCGTTGTTAATGGGATACTTGTCCTCGAAGGCGAAAATCGCAATTTGTGCGGTCGGTATTGGCTGCGGCGCAACCACCAGAGTCATGTCTGCCGTCGCCGTGGTTGGATCAAATGCAACTTCGCCCCCGCCATTGCTATAACCGGCAAATGGCAGCACAGAGATGAAATAACGTTTAGCCGTATCAACCCCAGTGATGGTCGCGGTTGTTCCCGACGTTTCACCCTGCTGCAACACGGGGGAATGACTGGTATGAAATTTCAGTGAGATAGTATCAAGTGTATGGACACCCGGATTTACGGCAGTGGTATGGTCCTCTTCCAGTAACCAGCGAAAACCAGTAACCGGATTGGCACTCCCATCCTGGACCTGCAGTGTGATGGTGCCTGGTACAGCAAATGCCGGTGATGTGATCAGGAGACAAAAGATCAAGGCGGCCACCAGCCAGACAGGGATGGCCGACCACCCTCCCCCATCCCAGGCAACCTTTCGACTCTGCATATTCATTTTTTTGCTCTCCGGTAAACGATTCAATTAAACGGAAATACCACGACTCACACGCCGCAGCGAAGTACTGCCGGAATTCCGTTTACTCACCAATGTCCTTCTGTCGCTCAGATCAAACGACCATCGTGAAACAGCCTAGTTTTTTGTGACGCAATTACCGGTCGGTGCTGTACCTATTTAACTGGAGGGACTACCCCATGTCCGAGGTAGTAGTACACCTGAGATGTGCCGCCTGGAAATTGCTGAGTCTGGCACGCACGACTGTGGTTATTTAGAAAAAATGAGGCGGGAATACTTTATATTCGTGTCTCGCAACGGTGTGTTGCAGCTGGAGAAATAAAACGAATGTTTCGGGAAATAAAAATAATGAGGGTAAAAATTGAGCTAATACCAGATATGCCCTATATCCAAAATGGTTTACTTGGTAGCACCAGCGAATTACTGAGAAACATGATCTGCGAGTGCAGTTTTTACCAAGCAAAGAATGTCACCCGGAGAGGTGGTTTCCTTGGATAAAAAGCCACTGGCACCGCTGGCATAGGCTGCCTCACGATATTCGGGCAGATCATGACTGGTGAGGATAAACACCTTGATTCCCGCATCGCCCTGCTTAAGCTTTCGAGTCAGCACCAAGCCATTTTCTCCGGGCAGTTTGATATCCATCAACACCAGGTCAGGACGATAGCTGGAAGTCACAGTGAGGGCCTCCTCACCAGAGCCTGCCTCACGTATTTCGATGGTTGGAAAATGCTCTTGAAGCAAGGCATGCAAAGTCGCGCGATATCCCGGGCTGTCTTCTACCAGCAAGGTGCGAAACATTTCTTCTCGTCTCCATTGTAATTTCAGCAACGCTGCATTCCACTTTAATTCCCTCCGCGCCCAAATTTCGCGACAACCTGAATAACACGAATTAGAGTTATCTATCTTACGCAAGCAGCGTAGCGAATAGCACCAACAAAGTATCCCGGGTGCACACCCCACTTCATAGCATTCATCACCCTATTATTCACTTTCTCGCTTGCGGCAATCTAACAAAGTTCATCTATACTGCTGAGACAACAGGTATTCTGATGCACGGCAACAACGCCCTAACGCACCATTGGGTATTGGAAGTTCATAAATCGGCATCGACTTACATTCTTTTTTCTTCATACAAAAAAGAATACACGCATGCCTCTGACAGGATTTATACAAAGGGGAAAAAAGCATGGCAAAACAGGTCTACCGTGTCCTCCTGGCAGACGACCATACTATACTTCGCGAAGGTTTGCGGGCACTACTGGATGCTGCCCCGGAAATCATGGTCATAGGAGAGGCCGCCGATGGACACGAAGCCGTACAGATGACCAATCAGCTGTTGCCGGATGTGGTCCTCATTGACCTGTCGATGCCAAGGATGAATGGCACGGAGGCCATTGAACTGATTAGAAAGCGCAACCCAAGCATCAAGATAATCGCCCTCACCGTACATCGCACCGAAGAATATGTCCGCGCCACTCTGGATGCTGGTGCCAATGGATACGTTCTCAAGGACGATACCCGCAATGAGCTAATCTCTTCGATTAATGCCGTAATGCATGGCAAGACCTATCTTAGTCCGTCGATCTGTGCCCAGTTGGTCAATGGCTATCTGGAACCGCACAACCCCAACAGTCCCAGCACTTCCTGGGATGCGCTCACGCTTCGTGAACGCGAGGTAATCAAACTAATCGCTGAAGGCAACACCAATAAGATGATCGCACGCATGCTCTCCATAAGCGTAAAGACCGTGGAGAAACATCGCGGAAATCTGATGAAGAAACTGGGCCTGCACAGTGCCTCAAAGATTACGGCCTATGCCATAGAACACCGACTAATCGAGCTGTAAAGTCACAACGGCGACGGGCCATACCACCTCAATGTGTGTTCCTTCACCGCAGCGCGAGTGAATATCGAAACTTCCACCGGTCAGTTCGGCTCGCTCGCGCATGCTTTTCAACCCCAAGCTGGGTCCATTGACCACATTGACATCAAGCACACAGCCTTTGCCATCGTCTGCAATTTTCAACACCAGCAGTTCATCCACCATTTCCAGTGATATCTCGACCCGTTTGGCGGCGGCGTGCTTGGTAATATTGTGGAAGGCTTCCTGCATGATGCGAAAAATGACGACCTTGAACTCTTCACGCAGCAGTCTTTCTTCAATGTTCACCTCCTTGATGACTTCAATCCCTGGGAACATGGTTACAAATTCGCGGCAAAACCAATTGATAGTCGCAACGAGTCCAAGGTCATCGAGGATGGAAGGACGCAGGTCCATCGAGGTGCGGCGAACCTCTTCAATCGTATCCCGAATCTTCCCCACCACATCGTGCAGACGTTCAATTGCCGACGAGCTTTCATAACCTTCTGCGCTGCGTAACACATCCTCTACCGAAAACTTGATGGCACTAAGCCTCTGTCCAATGCCATCGTGCAATTCGTTGGCGATCCGCTTACGCTCGCTTTCCTGAGCAGCAATCAGCAGCGAAGAGAGTTGATGCAAGGCTTGCTCTGAACGACGCAACTCCTCCTGGGTTCGCACCTGTTCCGTGACGTCAATGACATTACCAAGGACAAACACTCCATCCTCATTCTCCAACCTTGCCTGGCTCATTTTTATCCAGATGGTAGAGCCGTCGTGCCTTCTCCCCTCAACCACGTTCGCCTGACTCATGGTCGCGGCCTTGGCCCCTTCGTCCACATCTGGCAGTGATTGCGGCGTTTCGATGTGCGCCATCAGTTGATCCAGTTCCAGACCACAAATCTCCGCATGTGTATAGCCGAAGATTTCAGCAAAGCGTTCGTTGCAGAAAACCACGTGGCTTTCCTGCTGCAGGTAAATTCCGGTCAGTGTATTTTCTACCAAGGAGGTGTAACGCCGGCCTAGCGCCTCGAGGGAGAGACGATCCTGCTCATTGTCCTCGATTTGCTGCTTGAGCATATCCACGACCATCATCAACTGAGCAGTTTTCCTTTCCACCTCGCGCTCAAGCTTTCTGTTGTATTCGAGTGCCATTTCTTCCTCTCGGCGGCGTTCGCTGACATCCCGCACGATCGACACGAACTTCCCCTTGTCAACGGCATTCGTCATGGCATGGGTCCTTGACTCAACCCATATCCAACGGTTGTATCCGTCATCCATACGAAAGATGGTGCTCTCAATCCATTCATCCGCCGCGAGTTTGCGAATTCTCTCGGCCACAAGCGCACGATCCGCCGGGTGTATCTGATCGAACAAATTGGTCCCAAGCAAGTCCGCAGGCTTACGCCCAAAAAAAGTCTCACACGCCGGGGACAGATAATAGATGGTGCCATCGATGCCGTGCTGCACGATAAGGTCTGAGACCGATTCGACCAGCAATTGCAGCTTCTCCTCGCTAGCGGAAGCCTTGCGGTCCAGTCCGACACGGCAACTCACATCTTCTGCCACGAACACGGAGTGGCGGCCTTCAAGGCCTGGTGTCTCGATAACATGTTTGATAGGGGAAAGATGGATCCTCAAATATCGCGACAGAGAGTCATCGTA
>JBFEWO010000038.1:0-20615 GCA_041546305.1 Thiohalomonadaceae bacterium
AATGAAAAAGAATGGTTTCGACTGGGTAAGCCGTTTCGACAACATGAGTGGTGGTGCGACCGGCAGCTTTACCCCGGTCCCAGCTAAGGATGCAGTGACCGAGGCCATGGAGCGCAAGTTCGGCGACCTGCAGGTACAGGTCCTCTTTTCCGACCACAGCCACTCACCGGGTGATATCGTCTTCTGGTTGCCACAGAAGAAGGTGATGATCACCGGCGACACCATGTATACCGGCCGCCCGCCGGCGACCTTCGATGCCAACATTCAGCAGTGGATCGCCTTCCTCGACGAGATGCGTGACCTGCAGCCGCAAGTAGTGATCCCCGGTCACGGCCCGGTTGGTGGTGCCGAATCCATTGCCCGGCTGCATGACTACTTCGATACCCTGTGGAACCTGGTCGCCGAGGGCTTTGATGCCGGCAAGATGGACTACGAGATCGCCCCGGAGGTGAAGGAGCAGATGAAAGGCTTCGAGGCCGAATACACCGGGTTGTATGACCGACTGGGAGAGTCGGTGTCGCATGTGTATTTGCAGGTTGAGGAGGCGATGTTTTAAGGGAGGTTTTGTCACTGGGTGTTTGTCCAGTGTCTGTGTTTGTGTCGCTGTCGCGACGGGTGATTTGAAAGCGGTTCTCGCACCTCAAGGCGAGGTACTTTCTTGTGGCGACAAGAAAGTACCCAAAGAAACGCTCTCGAAGGCTTGCCGCTACGCGGTACCCTGCGCTTCTCGTCATTTCAGGTCGTTCAGGCAACTCGCGAGGCAAAAAAAAGCCGCCTCGCTCAGACATGCCTTCACTTATCCCTGAAATGACTGCGATGCTCGGCTGCGCCTAACGGGAAGAAAACCGCTCCGTTTCACTATGGTTTTTTCTTTTTTCATAGTTAGGTGCTGGCACGAACATACTCCCTTTCTGTATCGCCGAGCATCGTAGCGAAGGGAGGATTAGCCCGAAGGGTTGCGCACAGGACGTGCGCAACTTTGCAGTCAGGCCAGGGAAGGCCTGTCTGCAAAGCCCTCCCGGAGCGAGAAGCACAGGGAACCCGAAGGGCGATGCAGAGGGCGGCCTTCTCTTTGGTTACTTTCTCTTGGCCGCGCAAGAGAAAGTGACCTGCGCGCGGGGCAGCCCCCCGCACCAGATTAATCGTCGCGATAGCGACACAAAGAATTGTGGACCCGCGCCCAGCGCGAAAATAACTAAACACTGAGCATCAACCAAAAGGTATCGATGAGATGCTAATTTTCGAACAATCCAAACCCGGCCGCCTCAATGCGGCACAAAGTCCTTCTGTCGCAGATATTTCGGATATTCCGGAGCAGTTCCGCCGCAAGTCACGGTCGAACCTGCCGGAGGTCTCCGAGTTGCAGGTGGTGCGTCATTACACCCGCCTATCGCAGAAGAATTTCTCCATCGATACCCATTTCTATCCGCTCGGATCCTGCACCATGAAGTACAACCCGCGAGGGGCGAACTCGCTGGCGATGCTGCCGGGCTTTCTCGGTCGCCATCCCAAGGCGCCGACCGAGACCCACGGTCAGGGGATCCTGGCCTGCCTGTTCGACTTGCAGGAGATCCTCAAGGATGTGACCGGGATGAAGGGCTGCTCGCTGACGCCGATGGCCGGCGCGCAGGGGGAGTTCGCCGGGGTGGCGATGATTCGTGCCTATCACGATGCCCGCGGTGACAGCGCACGCAATGAGATCCTGGTACCTGATGCGGCGCACGGCACCAACCCTGCCACCGCGGTGATGTGCGGCTATAAGGTCAAGGAGATCCCCACCGATGATAACGGCGATGTGGATCTGGAGCAGCTCAAGGCAGCGGTCGGGCCACAAACCGCAGGCATCATGCTGACCAACCCCTCGACCCTCGGGGTGTTCGAGCGGCGAATCAAGGAGATCGCGACGATTGTCCATCAGGCCGGTGGCCTGCTCTATTATGATGGCGCCAACCTCAACGCCATCCTCGGCAAGGTCAAGCCGGGAGATATGGGCTTCGACGTGGTGCACCTGAACCTGCACAAGACCTTCTCCACCCCGCACGGTGGTGGTGGTCCGGGTGCCGGTCCGGTCGTGGTCGGTGAGCGCTTGCTTCCCTTCCTGCCGCTGCCAGTGGTGGGCGAGGAGAACGGTATCTACCGTTGGCTGGAGGAAGCGGATCTGCCGCAGTCCATCGGTCGGCTTTCGGCCCACATGGGTAATGTCGGTATCCTGCTGCGTGCCTACATCTATGCCCGGATGCTTGGCCGTGAGGGCATGGAGCGGGTGGCTGAATTTGCGACGCTGAACGCCAACTACATGATGGCTGAGCTGAAGAAACAGGGCTTTGCCATGGCCTTCGAGGACCGCCGCGCCACCCATGAGTTTATCCTTACCCTGAAGAAAGAGGCGAAGGAGTTCGGCGTCACCGCTATGGATTTTGCCAAGCGTCTGCTCGACTACGGCCAGCATGCACCTACCACCTATTTCCCGTTGCTGGTCCCCGAATGCTTTCTTATCGAACCGACCGAGACCGAGGACCGCGCCACCCTGGATGAATTTATCGCGGCGATGATCACCATTCGCCAGGAAGCGGCGCAGAGCCCCGAGGTGGTCAAGGGCGCGCCCCATACCCTGCCGGTGAAACGGCTAGATGATGTGAAGGCGGCGCGCGAACTCGATCTGATTTGGAAGCCACAACAGGAAGAGGCATGAGCGGCGCTGCAACCAACAAACCCGGGACCCGTGGCCTGAAGCATGTCATTCAGGCCACCGGCTATTCGATCAAGGGCCTGAAGGCCGCCTTCATTCATGAGGAGGCTTTCCGACTCGAGTTAATGGCGATGGTGGTGATGGTGCCGCTGGCGATCTGGCTCGGCCATAGTGCCGTCGAATGGGCCTTGCTCATCGGCAGCCTGCTGCTGGTATTGTTCGCCGAGCTGGTGAACTCCGCGCTCGAGGCGGTGGTCGACCGCATCGGGGTGGAACACCATGAACTCTCCGGACGTGCCAAGGACATCGGTTCGGCAGGGGTGTTCGTGGCGTTACTGAATGTTGCGGTTGTCTGGGGTTTTATCCTGTACGCGCGCTTTTGCTGATTTCGGAAAAGCGTGCTTAATACTGTACTATCCTCCCCACTGAGGGCTGAGCTGACTTTGTGAGCTGAAGCCTTGGCATGAAAGAAGAAAAGGAAAAGAACAATGTCTGCACTGATTTGCGGCTCCATTGCCTACGACACCATCATGGTGTTCCACGACCGTTTTAAGAACCATATCCTGCCCGACAAGGTGCACATGTTGAACGTGTCGTTCCTGGTGCCTGACATGCGTCGCGAGACCGGTGGCTGCGCCGGCAATATCGCCTACAACCTCAAGTTGCTCAGTGGCGAGCCGAAGATCATGGCCACCGTGGGTCGCGACTTCGAGCCCTATGCCGAGTGGATGGAAAAGTGCGGCATCGATCTGACCCACATCAAGGTGATCGACAACACCTATACCGCGCAGGCGTTCATTACCACCGACATGGACGACAACCAGATCACGGCCTTCCATCCCGGCGCGATGAGCTTTGCCCATGAGAACCGGGTGGAGGAGGCCGAGGGTGTGACCATCGGCATCGTGGCCCCCGACGGTCGCGACGGCATGCTCGAACACGCCAACCAGTTTGCCGAGGCCGGTATTCCCTTCATCTTCGATCCGGGCCAGGGTTTACCGATGTTCGACGGTGATGATCTGATGCGTTTCATCGAACAGGCTACTTGGGTGGCGGTGAATGATTACGAGGCCGAGTTGCTGGAGGAGCGCACCGGCAAGTCACCGCATGAGATCGCCGAGATGTGTGAGGCGCTGATCATTACTCGCGGGGCTAAGGGTTCGTACATCTATACCAGCAAACACCGTTATGAAATCCCTGCCGCCGAGGCGCGCGAGGTGATTGACCCAACCGGCTGTGGCGATGCTTACCGTGCTGGCCTGCTTTACGGCCTGATGAACGGACTCGACTGGGATACCACCGGGCGCATCGCTTCGCTGATGGGGGCGATCAAGATCGCCCATCACGGTACGCAGAATCACCATTTCTCCATGGAGGATTTCCGGGCGCGTTTCCACGAGGCGTTTGGTTACCATCTCTGATGAGTTGTGTAGGAGCGGTAGGATGAGGCCGCTCCTACCGATTCGAAGTTCAATGAATCGTTCAGAGCGGGAACAGGTGTCAGGAACGAAGGGGCGGGATTACGTCTCTTCAAGCTTTGGACGATGAACTTTAAATGCTTACTAACGCTTTAGCGTAATGAAGATTCCTGCACATCCTGCCAGCGCGTAGACAATCATCGCTCCAGCGGGCATATCCAACAGCGCGGCCAGCAGCAATCCCAAGGCGTAGCCGCTGGCACCAATGAGGTAGCCCCACACTAATCCCTTTTCCCCGTATTTCCGGATGGCGAGTGCTGGAATAATCAGGGTGGCGAACACCAGGTAGACCCCGACCAGTTGCACCGAGGCAGTAATGCTGAGGGCAAACAGCAGGTAGAAGGGGAGCGAGGAGGAGACATGCCGCAGGGCAAAGCCTGCGGCGAGTACCAGCGCATAGAGCAAGGCCACCGGCCACAGTTGTTCGTAACCCACCCAAAGGATCTGCCCGATAAGCAGCTCGCGCAGATGTTCTCCACCATGGGGAGTGCCGGCCAGCAGGAGGATCCCGCCGCTGGAGGCGAGTACGAACAACGAGCCGATCAGCGCTTCCTGGATTTGCGGCCAGCGTCTTTCCGTAAAGTGGAGGAGAAAGGCACCGGCAAGCGCCGAGCCGAGCGCAACTGCCTGTACCTGCCATTCGCCGGGCTCCCAATCGAAACTGTGGGCGGCAATTAATCCCAGAGCGGCGACCTGGGCCAGAGCCAGATCGAGAAAGATGATGCCCCGAGCCAGCACCCGGCGGCCGAGTGGCACGTGGGTAGCCACCACCAGCAGCCCGGCCAGGAACGGCGGACCGAGGAGGCCAGGGTCCAGTGCCTCCCAGTTCATTTGACCACATCTAGCAATTGCTGCAGGGTATCATCGAACAGCCCAAACAGATCATTGGCCCGCTCACTGCCTCCCACTGTGTAGGGCAGTACAACCACCGGCAAGCCGCTCATCGCGGACAACCGCTTTGCCGCCCGATCACTCTGATAGGCGGTGAGCAGAATCATTTTCGCCGGTTCGTTTTCCAGCTTTCGTTTGAGATCCACCAGATGGCCGACGCTGGTCGGTAGCCCCGGCTTGGGTTCCAGAGCACCGACTTCAACCATGCCCAACCAGTTGAACAGATAGACCCAGTCCTTGTGGTGCACCACAGCACGTATCCCTTTAAGCGGTATGGCCTGCTGTTCCCAGCGCCCTATGGCCTTTTGCCAGCGCTGTGCAAAGTCTTCGTAGCGCTGGCGGTAGTGGTCAGCGTTTTTCGCATCCAATGTCGCCATTCGACCAGACAGTGCTTCGGCGATTTGTGCCAGGCGCCGCGGGTCCAGATGCACATGGGGATTACCGGAGGCATGCACATCGCCCATGCTTCGATCCACTCTGGCCGGTACCTCTAGCCGTGCCACAAATGTGGATGCCTCGAAGTAACCCGGTTTGCCGGGCAGCACTATCGGGTTGGCCGCCTGGCGCAGCAGCATTGGTAGCCAGCCGATCTCCAGTTCGGCACCGCTACAGACAACCAGATCGGCGCGGCGCATCTTGGCGATCAGGCTGGGTCGCGCCTGAATGTGGTGTGGGTCCTGGGACGCCGTGGTCGCGGTGTAGATTTCGACCTCCATACCACCGAGTTTCGTGACCAGTGCTGCCCACTCCGGTTCGCAGGCGAAGATATTCAGCTGAGCCGCCGCCGGGAGGCTCGTCAGCCAGAAGGTGATGGCAAGAAAAGTAAAGCCTCGTTTTTTCACTGTCGCTACCTAGAACGTGTGGGCGCCGTGGGCTCCCATGCTCATGACATACTGCAGCATGATGATTCTGTCGTTGTCCCGGTAGGATTGATCATGGTCATACTGCAAACGTAGGCGGCTGTATTCGCTATAGGAGTAGTCAATCATCAGTGACATCCGTCGTGGGTGTTGGCCCTCATCGTCCAACCCCGCCTCTGTGAGCACAATGGGATTCGAGAGGATATTGTCGGAATTGAGCTGGTCATAGCGCAGGCCCCCACGCCAGCGTGGCATGAACTGATAAACCAACTGGCTGTACCAGCCGTTTTGTCGGCCATCATAGCTGCTGCTTTGCGGTGTGGCGGTGCCGTCGTCCATGATGATGGTTCCCTCCTCGTCTCGCATGAGGTACTCGAACTGAAATTTCAGATTGCGCTCACTGGCGTTGCCATGGGGAGCCCACTTCCAAACGAAATCGATGCCGCTGACCGCAGAGTCGCCGCTGAAAGTGGGAACCGCGGTTATGGTGACGCCATGGGTGTGGACGCTGGAGGTTCGTCCCTCGACATCAGCACTCCAGTGCGAGAGTCCGAGCTGCCAGGCGTGACTGGTTCCCACATCGCCACCGAACTTGGCAAACAGGGCGTAGGTGCCGCTGCCGTTATTCGTGGCGCCGCCGGCAGGGAATTGTGCCCCGCGGGTCAGTTCGGCACCGAGCTTGAAGAAGAGCTCGGTGGGGGCGACCCAACTCACTTGCACGCCATCGTCACGTAGCTGATCGCCGAACAGGCCACGGTAGATGAGCGGCGCATCGGCAAAATCCCAGCTGTGGGGATGCTGTTCGTTGAGATAACCGATGCCGGAGAAAAAACGCCCGGCTCGGAGGGTGGCTCCCGCACCGAGGCCCAGGGTCTCGATATAGGCCTCTTCCAGGGTGACCTCCGTCGCCCCTTCATGGTCTGCCAGTACCGTAGTCATCTTGCCGAAGAACAGGTCGTCGATATTGGCACTGAGGACCAGCTCGTTATGACCAAGCTGGAAACCTTTCTCGCTACGGCCCGCTTCGCTACCGAGCATATAACCGGGAATCCCGTACTCACTATCGTTGTCGTAGCTGACGTAACGCCCATCAAGGATCAGGCTGATATCCGGGTTGAATACGCTGGCACTCTGCACGCTATCTACAGTGAGTGCCAGGGCCAGGGGAACGGCGACAGAAAGAGTGTGTTGAATACTCATCAGGAATTCTCCCGTACACACGGTAACAGACATACCATTGGCGTATTGCCAGAAGAGTAGTACTTGAATCGGTAGTTGGGTGTGAATTTGTGAAAACCCGTGCGAAGGAAGCTAAAGCGGAGAGTTGTACGGGCGGTCGCCCCATGGCTCTAATCAAAACCCTGAGGTATGCTTTCGCACACTTATCGCGTGAATCTATCGAGGGAAAAAATAATGAAATGGCTGAGTGCAGCAGTTATCGCGATGGCCGCTGGCCGTGCCGTGGCGGCGGATCTGCAGGTGGTGGTTGAAGGTGTCGAAAGTCGTGAGGGGAATGTGCGCCTTGCCATTTACAATGATCCCAAGACCTTCCGCAAGGAGGAGAAATGCCTGCAGGTGCTATCCCTACCGGCAGCGGAGAGCATCGTGCGTTTTTCCTTTGAGGGACTGGCACCAGGACGTTATGCATTGATCGCCTATCACGATGCTGACGGCAACGGGAAAATGAACCGTTTTCTCGGGATGATCCCCACGGAAGGCTATGGTCTAAGTAACGATCCGGAAGTCAGCGGCCCGCCCGCCTTCAAGGACGCACAGTTTGACTTGGGTGAAGCGGGTGGTTCCGTGCAGATTCCACTGCACTATTGATCGAGCAGGCCTTTTCCATACTACAAACACACTAGCGCTGATGCACTTGGTGGATGCTTGGAAATCCAATGCCAACGCTATGCAGCACAGTGGTAGCACGGTTTGCTCTCAAGGTAGTGCCACCCCAGCGGGACACCACGCTCATCGAAGCGATACACGATAGGCACGGCACTGGGGATCTCCAAGGCCTCGACCTCGGCTACGCGCAGCTTATCGAGCGCCATAATCAGGGCGCGCAAGGTGTCGCCGTGACTACTGATCAGTAACCGCTGACCCTCCTGTAGTCGGGGTACGACCTGCTCCTGCCAGAACTGCATTACCCGCTGGCGAGTCATGTCGAGGTTCTCCATCGATGGCAGCACTTGGGCCGGTACGTCCGCATAGCGAGCATCGTTGTGCGGGTGTTGCGGATCGGTCAGGGGCTGTGGCGGTGGCAGCTCCAGGAAACCGCGGCTCAGGCGGTGAAGCTGTTCTGCACCGATGGTGGCTTTGTTCACACCTTGCAGGGTACCGTAGTGGCGCGCATTAAGACGCCAGTCCGGCTCTGCCGCCAGCCACTCCTGGCCGAGCGCGCTTCGCAGGATCGCCAGAGTATGCGCAGCTCGCTGCAGCCGTGAGCTGTAGCTGTAATCAAACTGGTAATCCGCCTCACGCAACAACTGTCCCGCCTGGAAAGCTTGTGCCATCCCGGCCTCGGTCAGTCCCGGGTCTGCCCAGCCGGTAAAGCGGTTTTCCAGATCCCACTGACTTTGAGTGTGGCGAATAAACACGACCTCTGTTTCTGTACGACGGTTTTCCATATTCCTTCTCCGCTGACCCTTGCCTTTAAGTACACTCTATGGGCAGAAGTGTGATTATTGAAATTGATTGTTTATATCAAACAGATAGGTAAAACCTTTTATTCCCTTAGCCCTCTGGGAAGACTCGCCCATGGTGCGAGAGGCAAGAATTGCTTGCCTGTTATCAACGTAACGCTTCACGGGTTGCTTTTATGTGGAGGCTGTAACACTCTTGGTGCAAGAAAAGCGTAACGGACGTGAGGTCGTTCACGATTCGCGGATAATGGCAGGATGCTTAGTAAGAAATGAACAATAAACAACAAAGCGTTTCAAGTTCGGACCTCACCACAATTGAGAAACATGTGCTGGCGCATTTGTTCAAGAATGGGGTGTTGCTGCGCGATAGCGTATATATACATTACCCGTTTTTCATTAGGAGGTAATATGCACTGCAATTTAAAAAAAGAAGCACAAACACTGTTGCGAATGTGGGTGGGAGTGTACGTCAAAAATGGCGTAAAACATCACATCAAATATGACAGAACATAGTTTGGCGAAAGTCGAGTAGGAAGTAATTGATGTCTATGGAAGCCAAGAATGATGCAGGTGAGTTCTCTATATGGTTAGATGAATTTACGCAGACTATGAGAGGGATAGGGAGCGGAACCGTCCCCTGCGGGGACTGCGTTGCATGTTGCACCTCTTCAAAGTTTATTCATATAAGGCCTACGGATACTGATTCCCTTAACGTAATACCAAGAGAAATAATGTTTCCTGCACCTGGACTGCCAAAAGGTCATTATTTGCTTGGCTACAATGAAAATGGATGTTGCCCAATGTTTCAAGAAGGTAAGTGCTCAATCTATGAGTCACGGCCAGAAACATGCAAACAGTACGATTGTAGAGTATTCGCAGCTACTGGTGGGTTAACAAACCAAGAAAGCCCAGATATCAATAAACAAATAAGCACGTGGGAATTTGGATATTCCACAAAAGCGAGTGAAGAAGCGCAAAAAGCTGTCATAGCGGCCATGAGGTTTTTAACCGAAAACGCCATGAAGTTTCCCGAGGGGTATATGCCAAAATCAGAATCACAGTTGGCGGCTATGGCTATTCGTGTCCATGCTGAGTTTATTGGATATAGCAATGAGTCAGCCAATAGAAATGTACTGGCGTTAATTAATACGATCAGATTGAAATTTAAAAATGGATAACAATCCATCGCCTAACGCGTCGCTCAACTCGATCAAAATCTGCGTTGTGATTTAGCGCCACTTTAGTGGACAATGATTGGGGTCAGATGAAACTTTAATAAAGAACAGTCACAAAGTCTGATCTGATCCTACTTATCTATATGGAGTAATGATAATGAGAAAGGAAGCACAACACATAGCAAAACTCATTTTAATTTCTGGCCTCCTTGGCTTGCTTTACGGCTGCGACGGTGGCGATGATGTCCCCAGCGTCCCGAGAGGCAGCATGAAAACGAGTCACATCACCTATGATGCCGTAGGGATTGCCACGGGATACGTCAAATACACCAATGACGCCAACCACAACCCGAGCAAGGCCGAATCGATGAGTGTGGGCCCAGACAATCTTCCCTTCACCAGCGATGACACGTTAACGGAGTACTCGTTGTTCCGTTATGATGCCGAAGGGCGGCAAGTTCTTTTTCACTATGAGCTTAGTCAAGATCGCAGTTTCAGTTTGCCCGTTCACGGCTTCCGATATACCGGCCCTGGGGCTGATACCGTTTGGTTCACCGATGATGATGTGGCATATAACAACCCTAACAGTGTTGCCTCATACGGTAGCTGGGAATACTACCCCGATGGAACACCTGCACAAACCGTGGTTTATAATTCACCCGGCGATGACATGCAGTGGCTCAGCGCAGATGACTTGGTGAGTTATTACATGGTTTTTGATGCCCACGCTGGAAACGTCATGTCTTCTCACCGCTATTACAGCAGTCCCGGCCTGGACCAACAGTGGTTTACCGGTGACGACGTTATGGGATCTTACTTTGACGGACTAAAGGGCTACTTCAATGAAGGAGCGGATGGGGTGTGGTTCACTGCTGACGATTGGGTTGACACCTATGTGACCTCTACGACAGACAGCACTACCGGGGTGAATTATATGAGGTGGTTTACCATAGGTACGGATGCCATCGCATACACCACGGATGATTATGCCTTTGTCTCAACCGCTATCCTGCACAGCCCCCAGCTTGTATTTACGGCTTCGTTGCAAGCGGGTGCTGATATGATCCTGGGCACCGTTGATGACGTATGGCTTCAGATCCCTGAAAAATCCGAATTTGACGAAAACGGACGCCTCATCAAGCTGACCACCTACAGCAGCGCCGGAGCGGATAACCTGTATTTGACTGCCGATGATATCGTTTCCGGATATGCGGTCATCACCTACCATAGAAATGGAAGCCAATTGCAGCGCATCGAGTATGTGGGAGCAGGCCTTAACGGCATTTGGTTTGATGAGGATGATGAGATCGCTGCCTACGAGGACTCCACATTCGCCAGCGGGTTTCTAAGATCCATCAAGCGCTACACCAGTGCTGGCCTCAACCTTACATGGTTCGATGAGGACGACGTAATTTCGACCGAAACGCGCTACTCGTTCTACTACTGAGCAGACCTCACTTCAGCTGCGCCTACGGGGTCCTGGCAACAGGGCTCCAACTTTTTTACTGCGCGTAACGCCCCTGAATTTGCGATGCAGTGACACTTGATTTGCGAAAAGCACATGGGCTTTCGAAGCCTATAAAATGAATAGCATTATAAGGTGTCAGTATCTGTGTCATCACCAGAAGTCATACAGAAATACGCGAGTTACATACATCTTCAAACGCGGGAAAGGGATGCTCAATGCCTTGTTGAGCTCATTGAGGTCCCTTAGGTAAACAGCAGGGGGGCACTGGGTTTGGATGAAAATTATCCAATTATCAGTAAAGAAGACACCTACTGACAGCACGTGGATTTGCCTGGGTACGGTGGAAAGCGAGGGTTAGAACAGAGCTTTCATGAGAGAAAGCCTGTACTAACCCCGATAACTGAAATGGTGAGCTTCTAGATATTCATGAAACCTCTGAAGCCACCTTTTAGGAAGTAATAATCACGGACTTCCAGTGACTCCATGAGGTATTGGACCCAGCGTACCTGCTGACCGGTATAGTCATAAATCAGCACAGTCTTACCTTGCGTGGCAGCGGTTTTAATCGAGTCGGACAGCTTGGGATCGTCCAGGGTGATGTTGCGTTGATGGAGCGGGTAGAGCTGGGTTGCTTCCCGTTGTGACTCATCCCGCACATCAAGCACGAGACTGTTGGAGCCAACCTTTTCGGCAAAACTGTCTGCGTCGAGCAAGCGACTCATGAGCGCTTCACGAGACAGCAGTTTATTGGGATCCACGGGGGATTTGCCCATCAAGATCGCTTCGTCCGGGTAGGACCTGGCCCAGGTGAAGACGCCGGCGTCGAAGGTGACGGTATTCCTGATCCCGGCCTTGGTCGCGGCATCATGGGCACGAAACGCCTTGATGCAGGTTAGGCCATTACAGTAGAAGACCATTTTTCGGCGGTCATTCTTTCTTATCTCCTTCAGCCTGTCGATATAGGCATCAGCTTCGAAATTGACGTGGAATGAATCCTTGATGTGTATGACGTCGTATTCAAAGTCAGTACGCGTATCGATGATGATCATGTTTTCCCGGGATTTATAGAGGTCCTCCAGTTCGATGACCGCTTGCTCGGGAAACTGTGATCTGCCCGGGAACTCATTTGCCACGACGGACTGAGCCATGAGTGACAATAGCAATAAAATATATGTGGAAAATTTCTTCATCTTTTTATCCTTGGGGGGATTTCCATAAAAAATAAATGTCAATTCTGCTGACAGAACTGCCAGGCATGACAATTTGTGCACGCTACCTGTGTTTCAAGCAGGCGTGTCTGGACTTGTGATGGAGTGGGCGGATTTTTGCTGGGATTTACTGGGGGCTGGGGCAGAACACCGATAAAGCAAAGGGATGCTGAAAATGATGTTCTGCCCCTGTTTCTATCAGGGAACAGCTACTGCATTTCACCTGTACCTGCATTAAGCGCACAGGTATTGTGGCTATTCGTAGTCAAACTCTTTCTGATAATCGTCCGGATTGATACCTTCGGCGCGCAAGGGCTCGATCAGGCGGGAACGGGTGACCTTGGCGGAGGAGGTGATATAACCCTTGATCACATGTTCGCGGGTGACCGGGCTGTTGTCTTCCCGGGCCAGCTCTTCGACCACGCGAACCACCTTGCGACGGGCGAGCATCCTGAACAGTGCCGGTACGTGGCCAAGCAGACGTTGCACCAAGTCCTCGGCATCGGGATACCATTCGCCCTGTTTGGGAAGCTCCGGCACGAAATTCCACTCGTCTTCAGTGAGGGGGCGCCAGAGGACAATCGAGTGACCGTCGGCGTCGGTGACACAGGCCATCTCCTCCAGATCAGGTGTGTGCATCGGGGCATAACGTGAGGTAGTGCCACCAGCCAACAGGCGCTGATAGGCTTCCGGCACATCGTACACATTCAGGCGCAATGAAACCCTGGTTTCGATGGTCGGTACTTTGATCAGGCGTATGGCCACATTGCCAGAGTCCATATCGACATACTCCTCGCCGCGGCGGGATTCGGCAAAACCTATCACGTCTCGCCAGATCCTGGTGCTTCGCTCCAGATCCGTTACCGGTACCACGATATGGCTGACTCCGAAAAACATGTGATTCTCCATGAATAGAATGAAAGGGGGCGGTTATTTTCGCAGGCGCCCTCCGCAATGGCCCAGGTTCCGGCCGACTCCAGCGGATCACTTGCTTGTGTCTGTAACTGATATGCTGGTCGTCGATGGGAAATTAAAGGGGGAGTTCCCTTTAATCGCATCAGCGTTACTCGGCAGGGTGATGCCACTCGGGAGGAAACGTCACCCGTTCTGGTACGGGTGACGAGAGAGACAGTTATTGGCGAGCAAGCTTTTGTGCCACACCGAGGTAAACCCGACCCTTGTTGCTGGTAGTGGCGGTGTCGTTACTTTCTGACGCCAGGTGGACCTCCTCGAGGGTTTCAGCTAGATCATCCACCTCGCTTTCGATTTTTTTCAGGGCGTTTTCCAGGGTGTAGGTGGTTTGGTGGATCTCCGCCATCACCTGGGGAGTCAGTTCGCCGGCAAGCAGGGTTTCCAGTTTGCGGTTATAGGATGCCAGGTTATCGAAGGCCTCCTCCAGCGTTGGTGACGGCTTGCCCTTGAAATGGCCGGGGCGTTTGTCCTCAGAGGCGAAACCGGGCAGGGTAAAGCTGAGGGCGGCGGCAATGAGTAGTGGGCGGCTGAGGTGTTTCAACATAGTGAGCTCCTGTGCTGGTTATGTGTCGGGGGAGAGTGGATATGATGCGAATGATAATGATTATCATTCGTTTTGCATGGTAATGCAATAGCCGCCGGCGGCTCAGCGCTCAGAGAGCACAGTTATGTTGTTTGGTGTGAAGGCTATTGGCTTAAAAGCGAGTCGAAGGCCGGTGACGACTATCAATTTGAGATGGATTGGGCGAGGATAACCGCTCTGTAGACTGTGCTGCGGAGGGAGTATGTCCCATTTGATTCGTTGGCCTTCGCTGCTGCTGGCCTACCTGTTTCTCGTCCTGGCGATCATCGGCATTGCCTTGCCTGGCATTCCCACTGTGCCGTTTCTGCTATTGGCCGCCTGGTTTGCCTCCAGGGGTTCAGAGCAACTGCACCGATGGCTGTATACCCATCCCCGGTTTGGCACCCTGTTGATCGACTGGGAGCAGCAACGCGCCATTTCCCGGCGAAGCAAACGGATAGCGCTGGCGCTGCTTGTGTTCAGTTGGGGGATCATGGCCTGGCGTATTGACTACCCCTGGTTGCTGGCAGCACTGGCAGTGTTGTTGGCCTCAATCGCTACCTTTTTACTGACCCGTCCGGAGCCACGTCGCACCGAGGCTGTCAGCGCCGAAGTTGGCCGGGATCCCTAAAGCCGTGCGCTGGGCTTCAGGGGTAGCCTGTGTGCCGTGGCAGCCATCATCCAGGGGGAGGTGCGGTAGTGGGGAAGTATGGTTAGATCATGAAAAATCCATAAAAAAACCCGCTGAATAACAGCGGGGCCTGAGTAGAATCATCCAACAAGCAATGCTCTTCCATTATTCCTCAAAGAAGAACTTCTCCTCCCCAAAGGCCGGTTTCAGGTCAGGGAGCCAGGTGGCGGTTTCATCGTAGCGGGCAAAGAAGGGTCGCTGTACCCAGTCGGGGTTGCGTCCCTGGATGAAACGGCAGACGAACACCTTTTCTCCGGCCACCTCGGTGATGCCCTGGATCTCAACCTTACCCGGAGTGGCGGACATGGAGGGACCACGCACGGTGCGCGACAGGCCGGAGACCTGCTTGATCGCTTCGCGGTAGATCTCCCAGGCACGGGCAAGGGGGACTTCAAAATAGTGTTTGGCGCCGGTATCGCGTTCGACAAACATGTAATAGGGCACGATGCCGAGGCGGGTCTGCGTGCGCCACATCTTGCCCCACACATCCGGATCGTCGTTGATATTTTTGATCAGCGGCGACTGGCTGCGTAGCACGGCTCCGGTAGCTCGCAGGCGTTGGATCGCCTCTACCGCCATTGGCGTTTCCATTTCGCGCCAATGGTTGAAGTGGGTCATGATGGCGACGTGCTTGCCTGCTTTTACCAGGCGGGTCAGCAGGGCCAGCAGGGCATCGGCATCCTCGTCGCTGACAAAGCGTTGTGGCCAGAACGAAACCGCCTTGGTGCCGATGCGGATGTTCTGGATGTGCTCGAACTCTTTCTCCAGTAGCGGCTCGAGATAATCCTCGAGGTATTTGGTCTTCATTACCATCGGATCGCCGCCGGTCATCAGCAGATCGGTGACGTGCTTGTGCGTGCGCAGGTACTGATGCAGGTGATCGGTCTCGTTGCTGGCGATGCGCAGTTCCTTGTCGCCGATAAATTGCGCCCAGCGGAAACAGAAGCTGCAATAGCTGTGACAGGTCTGTCCCTGGCTGGGGAAGAACAGCACGGTTTCCCGATATTTGTGCTGCATTCCCGGCAATTCTTCATTGTTCAGGGTTGGGACATTGAGGTTTTTCTGTCCGGCAGGGTGTGGGTTGAGTTTGTCACGGATCTCCTTGGCGACTTGTTTTATCTCAGCCTGATCGGCACCGGATTTCATTACCGCGGCCATACGCTCGAAATCGGCACTTTCCAGCATGCCGGGTTGGGGGAATGTCAGCTGAAAGATGGGATCGCCCGGAATGTTGGTCCAGTCGATCAGCTCATCGATGACATACTGGTTGACCCTAAACGGCAGCACATTGGCCACGACGTGCATGGCGAAGCGCTGCTCTTCCGGCAGGCGCTGGATCTGCGCAATCTGATCCAGATGGCGTTCGGTATAGACCTTGAAACGCTGGGTTTCGCTGAAAAGGTCCGCGTATTCTTCGCGCTTGCGATAGAACTGTAATATCTTGCTCATAAGGTTACTCCCGCTGGTTGGCGTAGTAACTGCGGCTTAATGCATGAATAGACGACAAGGCTTTGGGCCAAATACATCGCCTGGGTGGCCGTTGAGATAACGACACAAGCCCCAGTTAGTGAAACGTGTATGCAGGGATACACGAAAGATCTGTTTTTGCCGGAGATGGCACAAACAGGTGTCAGGCACCGCTTTGCGGCTGGCTAACGCTTAGTGAAATAAAACCTGTATATAAATTGGCCGCGTACGATAACAATTCCGCCAGGGATGATCCACCCCTGAGGAAGTGAGGTTATCTCCCGGGGACACGTCCTTGTGCGTCGGAAGGAGCTGGCTCTATAGCTGGGTTTTGAACATGGCACCGACTGCCTGGCTCAGGGCGGCAGAGCGTTCAGGGTTACGTAGCTGGGCCAGCAGTGACGGGCGCATGCCGGGGATGTAGAGGAGGTCGGCCATGATCTGGGTGAAGGCCTCCTGCCCGAGGTTGTTGACGGCGAGCGCCTCGACATAGTCATGCGCCAGTTGCTCGTCGGTGAGAGCCTCCCAGAGGCGTGCTGCAATGGCCGCCAGGAGATTGATGTCATGGCGGTGGGGACTGCCCAGTGCTCGTTGAACCGCCGCCTCGCGTAGCCCCTTTCCCTTGCTTTGCGAGAAGGCACGCAGCAGTGCGGCGACAACATTTACATCGGGTGTTTCACTGGTGAGTGCCTGTTCCAGTCTGATTTGCAGTGCTTCGGCGAGGACGGTGGGGATCGCCTCATTTTCGAGGAAACCGCACAGGGCGATCAGTGCCGGGGGCGGCAGTTCGGGCAATGCCTTGAGCACCAGCTCCAGGTTGTTGTCCTCTGCCAAACGCGCGGCGACATCGGCAATGCCCTGCACGCCGACAAAGGCCCACTGATCATAGCCGGGTTCACCGGCAAAGTAGTTGCGGGCATGGTCGTAGAAGCGGCTGGGAGGCTGGTCGAGAGAGTGGATGGCCTTGGTGTGAAAGGCGGCCATGGTGCTCTCTTTGGGCTTGAAGCCGTAAGGGCTCTCGTTCAGACCATCCTGCAGCTCGCTACCTTCGCGCATTGCCTGGATATTCTGGCCGACAGTTTGCAGCAGGCCGGCCATGAAATCATCTCGGGTGGCCTGGATCAGCCGCGCGGTCTCATCCAGCGGAAACTTGAGAAACCAGATGAACTGATCATCCTTGTCTTGTTCGTTCCAGCCGAGGATGCCCAGCCAGGCATGTTGCTGCAGTGGGTATGGGTAGGGAAGGTTGCCAGCCTCGAACTGCTCGAACGCTTCCTGGCTAAGTTTGCGGATGCCGCGCCCCATGTCGTAGATCCGATAACGGGTATGGCTTTGGCGAAAAAAATCACTGAGGGTCTTAATTGCTTGCATGGGTGATAAGGTATGTCTGTCGGGGTCGCCTGCCATAATGGCAGGCGACAGAGAAGCAGCTAGTCGTTGCGTTCCTGGCGTTCGGCACCTTCATTGACGCGCAGTTTACGGCCGAGAAATTCTTTGCCGTCCAGCGCCTTGATCGCCTTGGGTGCATGGTTGGCATCCATCTCGACAAAGGCAAAGCCGCGTGGGCGGCGGGTAGCGCGGTCTTTCATGATGCGCACCGAGTGCACGGTACCGTATTTGGCAAACAGTCGTTGCAATTCCTCCTGGCTGGCCTTGAAGGCAAGGTTGCCAACAAAAACGGTAACCTTCTCACCGCTTTCGGGTGGGATGGCATGAACGCCAAATTGCAGATGGGTGAGAAAAGCGCCAAGAAAGACACCAATCGCAAGGGCCAGGGTAAACACGGACTGTGCAGCGGTCTCGCCGAGGCCGAGGGCGGGGAAAAGAAAGTAGCCGATGAGTGCGAGAATCACCGTGAGTAACACGGCTTTCAGGAACTGCGGAAGAGATGGAAATTTCATCTAAAAGTCACCTTTCTTCTATGTGTAAGCTTCAATGGGTGGGATTCCATTACGGCATCCGGAGGGTGGCTGGCTTGGGTATTCTGACCAGGATTCAAAAATTGCCACACCCTATTCTAGCATTATCTCCGGCTGCTTCTGTAACCGAACGGACGTTAGAAGGGCTCCGCTGGTTGTTATCGGGCTGGTGCGCCCCATATCATGTTGGTTTGTTATTCATTGCCGAGCCGGAGGAAGGTTTTGCTGCTGAACATTTATATTGAAGATCGTCACTATCCACTGGATGTCCCCGAGGCGGTGATCGCCGATGCCGAGGCGTTTTTTGCCAAAATGGACCGCGACATGGACAAGGGCTGGCAGATGAGCCGCCAATGGGTTGAGCATCCCAGTGCTCTTGAGCGCTGCCAGATTGTTGCCGATAAGCTGATGATGGCGCTTGATGCCGAAAATCCGCAGATGGTCAGCCTGATGGGCGGCTATATTCTTTCCCGCATGCCCGGGGTGAAGGGCGTGCGCATCGACACCAGCGGCGAGATTCAGGAGACCGAGTTCATCATGGGAGCCGGGGCGGCGTGAGCAGTGACGCCCCGCTTTTGGTGCAGGTGGTCGAGCTCGGGGGCTACCCCAATTTCATTCCGCTGTATCAGCGTCTTGGTTACCGGGTGGAGACGGTCAACACCGGCCGCAAGGCGATCGGTACCCTGAAAAAGCTTCGTCCCGAGGTGGTGGTGACCGAGTTCAACTACCAGTTCGATTTTCGCGATCGCACCAGTAACCTCGAATCGATCCTGGCGGTGTTGCAGCAGCAGCCCAAGGTGAAGGCTGTGGTGTTCTACGACAAAGCCGAGCAGCCGCAGCTCAACCAGGTTGCCGAGCGTTTCCCCGGCTTCATCGCCATGAGTTACCCCATCAACGAAAGTGCGCTCGAGGCTGTTTTAGGAAAAAGCCTTTAACCGATTCTGGCACACTGCTTTCGCTGAAGGGTATGTTGCTGTAGACCTTGTATTTTCTTCGCGTCCTTTGCGTTAGATTTTTGTCTCCTATGACGAGCAGCTGATTTCCAGTGTCTTGCCCCAGTCGGGCGGGGCGTCGGCGTAGTGTTCAAATTCGGGCTGCTCGTCGAACGGGTTCTGCAGCAGTTGGTGAAGGGTGCCGATCTCGCTGTAGTCGCCCACCTCGGCCTTGTCGATGGCCTGCTGCGCCAGGTAGTTACGCAGGATGTATTTTGGGTTGACCCGATTCATCGCCTGTCGTCGCTCACTGTCATTGCTGCCTTCACGACGCAGCCGCGTGCCATAGCGTTCGGCCCACGAATCGAAGGCTTCACGGTCGATAAACTGGTCGCGTAATGCGGTCGTTTTTGCGCCCGCGGTCGAGTCAAACCCGGAAAGAGCACGGAAGAAACGGGTGTAGTCGACTGCACTGCCCTGCAGCAGGCCGAGCAAGTCCACCACCAGCGCCATATCCTGTTCCTCTCGGCTCATTAGGCCGAGTTTACGGCGCATTCCCCTGGCATAGTGGCGATTGAAGTGCGGTTCGTATTCATCCAGCACGGCATTGGCCTGGGCGGCGGCCGCTTCCGGCTCACCTTCTAGCAGCGGCAGCATTGCCTGGCCGAGACAGCTGAGATTCCAGTGGCCGATACGCGGCTGGCGATCGAAGGCATAACGGCCGCTGTAGTCGGAGTGGTTGCAGATAAAGCCCGGGTCATAATCGTCAAGAAAGCCGAAGGGGCCGTAATCCAGAGTGAGCCCCAGGATCGACATGTTGTCGGTATTCATCACCCCGTGGGCAAAACCGACCTGCTGCCAATGGCTGATGAGTTCGGCAGTACGCAGGGTCACCTCACGAAACAATTCCAGATAGCGATCCATTTGCCCCTGCAGGTGCGGGTAGTGGTGCGTGATCACATAATCGGCAAGTGTCCGGATCGGTTCGAACTGATTGCGGTAATAGAACACCTCGAACGAGCCGAAACGCACATGGCTGGGTGCCAGGCGCACCAGCATCGCACCTTTTTCTATGCGCTCGCGGTAGACCTCCTCTTCGCTGCCGGTCATGCAGAGGGCTCGGGTGGTCGGGATCCCTAAACCGTGCATCGCTTCGCTGCAAAGGTACTCGCGCACGGTCGAGCGCAGTACCGCCCGGCCGTCACCGCGGCGTGAGTAGGGGGTGATGCCGGCGCCTTTCAACTGCAGTTCCCAGCGTTCCCCCTTTCGGTTGGTCACCTCGCCAAGCAGGATGGCACGGCCATCGCCGAGTTGGGGGACGAAATGGCCGAATTGATGGCCGGCGTAGAGCATCGCCAGCGGTGCACTGCCGGGTAACGGCTGATGTCCGGCGAAATAGCGTACGAACTCAGGGCGCTGCGCCTGTTTCGAGGGCAGGTCGAGCAGATCGGCGGCCTGGGGATTGAAGGCAATGAGGTGGCTCTGCTCCAGCGGGGTAGGAGCGAGGCGCTGGTAAAAATCTTCCGGCAGTTGGGCAAAGCTGTTGCTGAACTGGAGCTGCTCGAGGGTTTTCATCCCCCCTCAATGGTGTTGCCCGTTTTGCGATTCAACCCTGTCGGTGGTGGGTGCATTGGGGGCGCCAGGGGCAGACACTGTCTGCC
>JBFEWO010000023.1:0-26086 GCA_041546305.1 Thiohalomonadaceae bacterium
ATGGCCGTATCGCTGTTACCCAAAGAAAAGACATTGTTGCTGATGCTGAGATTGGACCCGGCAGTGATCCAGATCGCAGGGTGGCCGCCGCTGCCGATAAAGGTGAAGTTACTGATACGAGAATTCTGTGTCCCGGTGGCCGTGATCGCGGGGGCGGTCACGGTGGTTGTCAGGAAGGTGCGGGCGGTCTCTTCTCCCCGAAGCAACACGTTGTCGGGGAGCGAGACCGGTTCCTGATAGGTGCCGGGTCTCACCGTGACCGTGGCATTGAGCGTGCCGGTTACGGCGTTGAGCGCCGTGGCAATCGAGGCGAAATCATCGGGCACCACAACTTCCAGTGCGCTGCACGGCAGCGTAAACACGATGGCCGGGATAAGAACAACTCGACGAAGCATGTTCAGAAGGTTGCCGGACTGTGCGTCTCTGCCCTTGGCCGGCGAGCTATGCGTGATCACCATAAAGTGCCTCGGCCTTTCAGCGAAAGTCCGCCTGGCCGGGGGACGCGCCAATTCGCCAGACGCCTATCGCGGCGGCGGAGAGAGTCAGAAGCACATTGAGTGCTCCGAAGAGCGACTCGCGGATGTAGGCACTGCGGTACTCTGGAAGGAGTTGGCCCTGTGCCAGGGATTGAGCTGCCAGCTCGGTCGCATCGGTGACCGCCGGTACAACGAAAAAGTGGGCATTGAGAATGACGAGGCTGATGATAACTAGCTTGAGTTGGAAAAAGCGCTGCTTCAGACCGTAACGTGTGTAACCCAGCCAGAGTCCGGTGACGGCGAGCAGCCACATGCCGGGAAGGGTGAGTACGCTGGTACCAGTACTGATAATCTCTCGGCCAAAGGCGATGTTTTCCAGGCTGGCGTTTTCGATCTGTGCCGAAATGACTATAAAGGTGAGTATGCTGCCCAGAAAAATGACCAGCCCGCCAAAGTGTGCCAGCTTGAGTCCCCGTGGCATGGTGCCCTCCCTGTCTGAATTTTGTCCATCAACGGAACCTCGAGTGTAACGGTATTTGTCCGTTGACTGAAGGCTGACCGGAAATACTCCGGCACGCGGCGGAATGGCCGAGATGATTTCAGCTCACGGTGTGCGTTTGGCAGCAAAGGAAAAATTATTCTAACTGCCTTGCCGTGAGGGTGGTCTATTCGCCATCCGTATGGCGGTACATGAACATGCCGTTCATCTCCATTACCACCGGCCCTTCATGCTCGGCGATGAACTCGGTTCTTGGGATCTGAAACGCCAGGGCATCGGCAGAGGGGCCATTTTCGCCAAAGGGGCTGTGTTCGAGATAGCGTGAGAGGCGAAAGACACCAGGTAGATGCCTCAAATGTCGTAATCAATGCGTAATAAACAGAGTAGTACAAGCGTGGGCGGCGGCACTTGAGTCCACAGAAAGTCGGAAAGTGATTTTATTCAGATCACAAAGCCGGACATCGGTAGCCGAAGAAAAGGAGTGCCAGACAAGGAGGGTATGACAGCAAATGAGCATTATTGGCGGTCGAGTTTGCGGTAGTTGATGGCTTCGCTAAGGTGCGGTTGTTCAATTCGAGCACTACCAGCCAGGTCTGCAATGGTGCGTGCCACCTTTAATATACGGTGGTGCGCTCTGGCGGAAAGGCCCAGTCGCTCGGTGGCCTGCTCCAGCAGAAGGGCTTCGGTGGGTTGCAGTGAGCAGTCACGAGCGATCTCCCGGTTGTCCAGATAGGCGTTGGCTTTGCCGCAGCGCTGCAGTTGCATGTTGCGACACTGCTCGACCCGCTCTCTGACGGCAGTGCTGTGCTCGGCCTGTTGGCTCCCTTTGGCAAGGGTGCCCCGTGGCAAGGGAGGCACCTCGATGTGCAGATCGATGCGGTCGAGCAGGGGGCCGGAGATGCGTGCGCGGTAACGGGCCACCTGTTCGAGGGTGCAGCTGCAACGACCCGAAGGATGCCCCAGGTAGCCGCAGGGGCAAGGATTCATTGCTGCGACCAATTGGAAGCGGGCAGGGAATTGCGCCTGGCGCGCCGCACGGGAGATGGTGATGTGCCCCGATTCGAGCGGTTCGCGCAACACCTCCAGTACCTTGCGGTCAAACTCCGGCAGTTCATCCAGGAACAGCACGCCGTGATGCGCCAGCGAGATCTCGCCGGGGCGTGGGTGGCTGCCTCCACCGACCAGGGCCACCGCAGAAGCGGTATGGTGCGGTGCGCGAAATGGGCGTCGACCCCACTGTTCAAAATGAAAACCCTGTTCACTGATGGAAGCGATGGCCGCGCTTTCCACCGCCTCGCTTTCTTTCATCGCCGGAAGGATCCCCGGAAGGCGGCTGGCGAGCATGGTCTTGCCGGTACCGGGGGGGCCATACATCAGCAGGCTGTGACCTCCGGCGGCGGCGATCTCCAATGCACGGCGGGCATAGGGCTGGCCGTAGACCTCGGAAAGATCCGGCGTCGCCTGCTTGGACAGCCGCGTGTGGTCCATGGTGTGCGGCAAGATGAGTGTTTCGCCATGGAGGTGAGCGATCACCTGTAGCAGGTGAGTGGCGGGGAGAACGGAGGCGTGACTGACCAGAGACGCTTCGTCCGCATTTTCCGCCGGGACTATCAGCTGGCGTTTGGCAAGGTAGGCTGCGAGTGACACCGGCAGGCAGCCGCGCACCGGCCGAAGTTGGCCGCTAAGTGCCAGCTCACCAATAAATTCGTAGCGGGACAGTGCCTCTGAGGGGATTTGGCCCGAGGCGGCGAGAATACCGAGGGCGATGGGCAGGTCGAAGCGGCCCCCTTCCTTTGGCAGATCGGCAGGTGCCAGGCTGATGGTAATCCGTCGCGCTGGAAATTCGAAGCGGGCATTGAGCAGGGCGGCACGTACCCGATCCTTGCTCTCTTTCACCGCGGCTTCAGGAAGGCCGACGATGGAGAGGCCGGGCAGGCCATTCGCCAGGTGGACCTCGACGGTGACTTCCGGGGCGTCAATGCCGATGGCGGCACGGGTAAAGACGGTAGCTAGTGACATGGCATCCTTTCCATGGCGGTGTGACTAAATCCTTTGTCCGACTGCGGGAATGATTATGCGACGTTCGTGAATCAAGCTCAATTGTGATGTTCGTTCCAGGTTCTTCGGCGGTATTTCGGTGTTTTCTGCAGCTCACGTCCAATGGGAGTGTGGTCAGCAGCACGGTTACGTTCTGAGTTCGCTGCTAGAGTACTGCTCTACCCACGGAGGGGTACATTATTAGTAGGGAGATGGGGCGGTGGAATCTTCTCTTCACAACCAAAACTTTTTCACATCCCAGATCAAAATATGTGACCAAGTTCACAGTTTTGCTACAATACTGCCCATACATTAATAACCGTGGAAGACACTCAGGTATTGTTGAGTGCGTTTTGACAAGGGCACGCTTGGGTGAAAACCTAGGTTCGCAAAGTCACCGGTCTAAGGGGCAAGGCCCTATGACGGCGGGACCGCCAAAACGAGTGGCCGTTTGAATGTGATGCCACAAGAGAGTCAGCCTTCTGACGAAGCTATGACAGCCGAGCATGCAGTCTAATGCCGGCCCTCTCTGCTGCCCGGGATTGCCGGGTGGCTCGTTTCGCCTCCCTCCTGATAGGACCTTAGTACGGGTCTGGCAAATTGTCCGGATCGCCGATGACCTTGGATGGCAGCGTATCGTCCAGCGTACAACGGCGTGTCCAATAAAACCGAAAATCCATCAAATGGTCGGGGGGTTTTTATGAATGCAATAACGAACGTTGAGTCGGACGCCAGAACGGCGGGGGTCGATTACTTTGATCCACAGAATTATCTGATCAACGTCCTGCGGCGGGCGACCGCCAATCAACAGGACTTGTTGGTTGAACTTGATGGTGTCGGCGAGGTGATCCTGCTCAGCAGCCGTGGCGAATATTATGGCTTTGCGACCGACATGGCAGCGTTCTGCACCGCTCCGGTGAGTGAGTACAAATTAACCATCCTTAAGCCCGGTCATTTGCGGCTCCCCTCGCCGGAGGCGATCGGCCGCAATATCGATGAGCTGATGTGGCAGACCGCCTTTTATGCTTCCAATGGCCGGTTAATGGAAGGCTGCTTCCGTGACGATGTGGTGGAGTTGACCTATTGGCCCAACCTGACCCGTGTGCCGCTGACCGAAAACACTCCCCGTATTGCCGCGCTGCTTAACCGTCACCCCACCTC
Organism: Thiohalomonadaceae bacterium; assembly: GCA_041546305.1. Lineage (GTDB taxonomy): Bacteria > Pseudomonadota > Gammaproteobacteria > Thiohalomonadales > Thiohalomonadaceae > JBFEYJ01. Next base: position 4,174 of record JBFEWO010000023.1, read on the forward strand.
GGTGACCTTTGCTGCGCGTTTGCTCAAGGTGCCGATGGACGAGATGTACCAGTTTTACAGCGCGGCCCGCTGCGCTGGCTTGGCTCGCGCGCTCAACCGGAAGCCTGAAGAGCCCCGGCTTGAACCCCACCGGAATCAGACCCTGCTGTCTGCGTTACTGTCAAAAGTGGCAAAGCTGTAGGAGGAGATCAGAACATGGAGCACAAGATTATTTTTACCGGTCCGGTGGGTGCGGGCAAAACCACGGCCATCAGCAGTATCAGTGATATCGAGGTGGTACAAACCGAGGCCAAGGCGAGCGACGATGTTGCGCTACGCAAGGCCAATACCACAGTGGCGATGGACTACGGCATCCTGAATCTGGATGGCAATGCCAAGATCCATCTCTATGGCACGCCTGGGCAGGAGCGTTTCAGTTTCATGTGGGACATCCTCACCATTGGCGGACTCGGCCTGGTGTTGCTCATCGACAATGGCCGCGAGGATCCACTGGCTGACCTGGAGTTTTACATCAATGCCTTCAAGCGCTTTATCGACAAAAGCGCCGTGGTGATCGGCGTGACCCGCATGGATGAAAAGCCGCGTCCCGGGCTTTACACCTTCCACACCAAATTGCAGGAGCTGGGGGTCAAGGCTCCGGTATTCGAGGTCGATGCGCGTGCCAAGGATGACGTCAAGACCATGCTTGTCGGGCTGTTGGCCATGCTCGATCCGGGCGCCAGACGCTAGAGGCCGGAGCCGATACGATGAATGATGTAGTTCTGTCTTTGCAGGGGTTCGGCGTCGCCTTCGGTGAGAAGGTGGTGCTCTCCAGCGTCGATATGACGGTGCGCGAGCGCCAGGCAACGGTGTTGCTTGGGCCGAGCGGTACCGGCAAGTCGACCCTGTTACGAACCCTGGCAGGCTTTAATGATGCCAATCCAAATCTGCGGACCTGGGGCATCGCCCAATATCTTGGTCAGCCTGTCACGGAGACGGAACATCCGGCCCTGGTATCCCAGAGTGCCCGGCTGATGATGGCCAGCGTGTTCGAAAATATCGTTCACGAGCTACCGGAGCGCCGCAGTCTCACGCCGATGCAACAGCGTGAGCTTGCCCTGCGGCTGTTGCATGGTGCCGGGCTCGATGAACTGGTGGATCGGTTGGATGACGAGGTGATCCACCTGACACTGGCCCAGCAACGTCACCTGGCAATCATGCGACTGGCGGCGACCAGTCCCCGCCTGCTGTGTATGGATGAACCGACTGCCGGTTTGAGTGACGAGGAAGCCGAGCGGCTGCTTAAGTACATCGACGAAGAGAGTCGCCGGCGCGCGGTACTGGTGGTGCTGCACAACCAGGCGCACGCCCGCCGTCTGCAGGGGGAGGTGGCGTTGCTGGCCGGTGGCATTGTACAGGCCTCTGGCAGCATTGATACCTTCTTTGGCGAGCCGGTCAACGAGGTGGCCAGGAGTTTTGTCCGCACCGGTTCGTGCAGTGTGCCGGCGCCAGATGCCGATCCCGAATCGCTCGACCCGCAGAGCCCGCCGCCGCCACCCTTACCGGTGGCCGCAAGAGAGTATGTCAGCGACAGCTTTGGCCCTCGCGGTTTTCTCTGGCTGAAGAAGGGGATGCTGGCCGGCACTCCGCGCCCTGGCGTGTTTCACGATATCCATTACGACCTCAAGGCCTTGCAACGGGTCGGCGTGACCTGCCTGGTCACCCTGACCGAGCGGGCGCCGGAGGTGGAGGAGATGCGTGAGTACGGTATCGAGAATATCTGGTCAGCGATCCCGGATATGGCGGCACCCTCGATGACCCAGGCCGTCGACATTTGCCGAAAAATTGAACAAGCAATGCGGGCAGACAAGGTGGTGGCGGTCCATTGCCGCGCCGGTCTGGGACGTACGGGCACCATCCTGGCAGCCTACCTCATCTGGGAAGGCCGCGAGGCCCTTGATGCCCTAGAAACGGTGCGGCGGGTAGAGCCACGCTGGGTTCAGTCCGAGGAGCAGGTCGCTTTCCTCGAACAGTTCGCTACCGCACTGAGCAGTTTGGCCACGTCACCCAGAGGCCAATTAATTAACGCAAGTTAATCCTTTATCCACCCATCACTGTAACGAAACAAGAGGAAGTATCATGAGCTTAGAAAGTGCACTGCAACAAGCCGTTACCAGCATCCCCGAGTGTGTTGCCGGCGGTTACGTCGACTTGAGCAGCGGTATGCTGCTTGGTATCAAGACCGTTGACTCTCACCCCCAGGAGGTTCTCGAACTGCTGGCGGCGGCTACTGCCGACCTGTTCCAGGGTTCCAATGTGGTAACCATCGAGAACATGTTCAAAAAGGCCCGTGGCGTACCGATGGACAACTACCACTACTTCCAGGAGATGATTGTCAACAGCGACAACCTGATCCACATCTTCATGCGTGGCAAGTCTAACCAGGACCATGTTGCCACCTTTGTTTGCCGCAAATCCGCAAACCTTGGTATGGTGTTGACCAAGGCACGCTCCGCGTTGCCGCAGGTGGAAGCCGCACTGTAATATGGGTGGCCACTGAACCGGATGTCAGTGGCCCCTTTTTCCCCAAGGAGAATAAACAACATGGTTCAGATCGATAGCAGTCAGTCACACCCCCGTGCCAGCGCTGTCCGCTCGGTGCTGCGCGAACTCAATGCAATATCCAGCGACATCGAGGCTTCGGCGGCGATCTCCACGGACGGCTTTATCATAGGCTCTGTTCTGGACCAGGGCGTCGATCAGGATCGTTTTGCCGCCATGTGTGCGTCATTGTTGGCGCTGGCGGATCGCGCCGCAGAGGAGATCTCTCGTGGCGAGATGAAGCAGGTGATGATCGAGGGCTCGCTGGGCCTGATGCTGCTGGTACATGCCGGCGCTGATGCAGTGCTGGCGGTGGCCTCAAAACCGACGGTCAATCTCGGCATGGTCTTTATCGAGGCGCGCAAGGCGGCTGCGAAGATCAAAACGGTTTTGACCTCCTGAACTTAAGGGAGTCATTCGCTTATGGCGATTATTTTCTACCAGGGAAAGGAATATCAATGCCGGGAGGATGAAACCCTGCTCGATGCCATGCTGCGGCAGGGGGTTGCGTTTCCTTTTTCCTGCCGAAATGGCATATGCCACGTTTGCATGCACCGGGCCGAGAGTGGTCCCATTCCAGAGGAAGCGCAAAAAGGGCTGAGCGAGGCGCAGCGGGAGGATAATCGTTTCCTGCCGTGCAAATGCATACCTCAGGCGGACATGCACATCACGCCGGCGACAGGGCCGGTAGCTGCGGTGAGTAAAACCCGCGAAACCCGTGTTCAATTACCCGATCCTGAAATGTGGGCGGCGCTTGATGAAGGGCGGTTGCTGAATCCCATCTTTGAGGATTTTTACAGCCGCGTGTTCCAGGATGAGCGGTTGGCGCCTTTTTTCCATGGAGTCACGCAGCAGCGTGCGATGGAGAAACAGGTGTTGTTTCTGCGCCAGCTGTTTAGCGGCGAGAAGGTCTACTTCGGGGATCGTCCCCGTAATGCCCATCACTGGATGGTGATTTCCGACGAGCTGTTTGATTATCGTGAGGACCTGATGGTCGATTGTCTGCGTCGTCATGGCCTGCCAGAGCATCTGGTCGAGCGCTGGCGCGAGGTGGAAAACAGTTTCCGTGCCGATATCGTCAAGGACAAGCCGTGGAACCGGATGATGGGCGACGTCGAATTGCCTGTCGAGGGATATGGCGAAACAGCGCTGGAGATAGGCTCTCTGTGCGACGGTTGTGGCGAGGAGGTGGAAGCGGGTGTGAAGGTGCGTTACCATCTGCGTCTGGGTTCGATCTACTGTCCTTCCTGTATGGATTCAGCAACCTGAATGGTTGCGCTTAATGTGGGGCAATAGCTTACTGCCCCACATACCTAATAATATCTGCCTGTTAAATACCCGTCCGTTTCATAACGCGTTACACCATTTGATGGTGGGTTGTTAACCGCACTCAAAAAAATCTCAGCTACCCTGCTTGCCGTGCTCCAGTTCGGCGATCTTTGCTTCTAGTGCCTCCAGTTTGGCACGGGTGCGAGCCAGTACCTGGGTCTGCACCTCGAATTCCTCACGTGTTACCAAATCCATTTTGCTGAAGGCCGAGTGCAAGACGCTACGCATATTGTTTTGCACATCTTCCTTGATCACATTGACGCCGGGCGGGAATGCGGCGCTGAGGCGCTTGGCTAATTCATCGATAAAGTTCGTATTCATCTTGGTTTCCAGTGGTGGTTATCACGTTGCATAAAGTTTACGTGATTTTGTATTCATTTGCCGGATTGCTATGCACCATTGTGGTGCTAGCGTTATGAGGCTTGGCTAATTTGGTGCGGTTTGGTTTTGCGTTTGTCACAAAGCTAACTCTATCTTGTTGTTATTTATAGTTAATTTATTGTTGGCACGAGTGATGCAATCGCTATTGTGAGGGCAAGTAGCCGATACAAAAAAGTTTACTAACAACGCGACACAACTCTAGGAGTTATGAAGATGAGCAAGATGACGAAATCCCTTGTAGCCGCTGCCGTCCTGGCTGCAACTACCATGGCAAGTGGTGCTGCGATTGCTGAAGTTTCCATGAACATTGGTGCAACCAGTAACTACATCTGGCGCGGCGTAAGCCAGACGAATGACGAAGCAGCGATCTCCGGTGGTGTTGATTATGCCCACGACTCCGGTTTTTATGCCGGTGTCTGGACCTCCTCCCTTGGTAATGCAGATGCTGGTCAGGGACCTGTTGCTGCCGGTTCCGAGTTCGATTACTACCTCGGGTTCGGTGGCGCCTTCGGTGATTTTGGCTACGACGTTAATGTCGCGGCTATCACCTATCCACAGTTGAAGGATTGGGATTTCACTGAGGTCGGTCTCTCCGGTAGCTACTCCTTCTTCACCGTGGGTCTGAATAGCACAGTTTCCAGTAGCGTTGTGGATACCACCGCTGGTGCTGAGACCTTCATCGAAGGCGACATGTATTACTACCTCTCCGCTGAGTTCCCGCTGGAGAACGATTACAGCGTAGGCGTGACCTACGGCTCCTATCAGTTTGAGGATGATGGGGTGGCTAACACCGACCTGAACTACAGCCACTATCAGCTGGCCGTTACCAAGTCAGCCGGCGATTTCGGCGATGTCACTCTGGCTTATGACCAGAATGACATGGATGACGATCCGACCACTGACTATAAGGAAGATTCCGGTCGTATCAGCGTCAGCTGGAGCAAGAGCTTCTAAGCGATACGTCATCGCATAAAGAGCCGGCCCGTCCCTTCAGACGGGCCCATTCAAACGGAGGACAGAACATGAAAATGGTAACGGCAATCATCAAGCCCTTTAAGCTCGATGACGTGCGTGAAGCCCTTTCCGACATCGGCGTGCAAGGGATCACCGTCACCGAAGTAAAAGGCTTCGGTCGGCAAAAAGGTCACACCGAGTTGTATCGCGGTGCGGAATATGTGGTGGATTTTCTGCCGAAGGTCAAGGTAGAGGCAGCCGTAGGCTCGGACCTGGTGGACCAGGTCATCGAAGCGGTATCCAAGGCGGCCAATACCGGCAAGATCGGCGATGGGAAAATCTTCGTCACCAGTCTCGAACAGGTAGTGCGGATCCGTACCGGTGAGTCCGGTCCGGACGCTCTCTAGTACCCTGAGGGAGGGCAAACGAGATGGAAGCAATAACTGAAGTAAAATATGCACTCGATACCTTTTACTTTCTGGTAACCGGTGCGCTTGTAATGTGGATGGCCGCGGGCTTTGCGATGCTCGAGTCCGGCCTGGTGCGTGCGAAAAACACCGCCGAAATTCTTACCAAGAACATCGCGCTGTATGCGATCGCCTCTGTCATGTACATGCTGGTAGGTTATAACATCATGTACGGCGACGGGGTTAGCTCAGTAATTCCGAGCATGAGCTTCTTGCTTGGCGCTGACAATACACTGGAGGAAGTCCTCGCCAGCAATGGTGATGTGTACTACTCCAATATGTCCGACTTCTTCTTCCAGGTCGTCTTCGTCGCTACCGCCATGTCCATCGTTTCCGGTGCTGTGGCTGAGCGAATGAAGTTGTGGGCGTTCCTCGCCTTTGCGGTAGTCATGACCGGTTTCATCTATCCGGTACAGGGGTTCTGGAAGTGGGGCGGCGGTTTCCTTGACGGCCTCGGCTTCCTTGATTTTGCCGGTTCCGGTGTGGTTCACCTGACCGGTGCTACTGCTGCTCTGGCGGGTGTGATACTGCTGGGTGCACGTAAGGGTAAATACGGCAAGAATGGCGAAATCAATGCCATCCCCGGCGCAAACCTGCCGCTGGCGACCCTGGGTACCTTCATCCTGTGGCTGGGATGGTTCGGCTTCAATGGTGGTTCCGAGCTGGTCATTTCCAACGTGGCTGAAGCCAATGCCGTGTCCATGGTTTTCGTTAACACCAACATGGCGGCTGCCGGCGGTGTCATTGCCGCATTGATCACCGCACGTCTGCTGTTCGGTAAGGCTGACCTGACCATGGCGTTGAACGGTGCGCTGGCCGGCCTGGTGGCTATCACTGCCGAGCCGCTCACCCCGAGTGCCCTGGCTGCTACCATCATCGGTGGTGTGGGTGGCATCCTTGTGGTCTTCTCTATCGTGACCATGGACAAGATGAAAATCGATGATCCGGTCGGTGCCATCTCTGTACACGGTGTCGTCGGTATCTGGGGTCTGTTGGCTGTGGTATTCACCAACTCAGACGCCAGCCTGACCTCTCAGCTGATCGGCATCGTGAGCATCTTCGCCTGGGTATTCGCTGCCAGCTTTGTTGTCTGGATGGTGATCAAGGTGGTGATGGGCCTGCGCGTTAGCGAAGAAGAAGAATACGAAGGTGTGGACCTGGCCGAGTGTGGCCTGGAAGCCTACCCGGAATTTACCGGTTCCAAAGGTTCCGGTATCTAAGATTTTGCGCCAACCCCCTTAGCGCATTATATGGGGCACCCTCTGGGTGCCCTTTTTTGTTTAAGGTTCAAAGTGTAAAGGTTTAAGGAGCGTTCTCTGGCGGTCGGGTAAAATAAACCTCATTAGTGTCTTGAGCTCGGACAACACCTTTGAACTATTAACCTTGAACGTTGAACTTACAGCTCTTTGTGGCTCCCGTCGCAGAACGGGGAGTTCTTGCTGTGTTTACAGCCGCAAAGCCCCGCCTTACGCTTTTCCTCGATAGTGAATTTCTGTGGTGCAAAGCCGGTTCCCTTGTGGCTGCCATCGCATAGCGGCTGACTGGCACTCTTGCCACAGGTGCAAAACCAGTAGTCGCCAGCCTCCAGTTCAACGATGTAAGGCTTCTTTTGCGCTATGGTCGGTTCTGACATGATGTAATCTTCCCGTTGCAGTTGATGAATAACCGTGATTTTTCATGGAAAATACGGTGATTAGGCAGGAGAGATCTGGTGGCGTCTGGGTTAACAATCAAGCAGTTGAAGACACTTCATCTCGGGCCGATCGACCTGCAGGTGGCTCCGGGGGAGTGTCTGGTTATCAGCGGGCCCAGCGGATCAGGCAAGACATTGCTGCTACGTGCTATTGCCGATCTGGATGCTCATGAGGGCGAGGTATTGCTAAATGGGGTGGCCAGCAGCGCCATGCGTGCCCACGAGTGGCGCTTACGGGTCGGATTGCTGACGGCAGAGAGCCAGTGGTGGAGTGAACGGATCGGTGACCATTTTCAGCAGGCGAATGATGCCGTATTGACTCAACTGGGTTTCGGCCCTGAGGTGATGGGCTGGGAGGTGGCGCGCTGTTCCACCGGAGAGCGACAGCGCCTGGCCCTGGCGCGTCTGCTGCAAAATAGTCCGAAGGTGTTGTTGCTGGATGAGCCGACTGCCAGTCTGGATTCGGAGAATGTCGCGAGGGTAGAGGCGCTGATCGCACAGTGGCAGCGGGAGCAAGGTGTGGTGGTGCTCTGGGTCAGTCACGATCAGGCGCAGGCAGAACGCATGGCAACACGACATATGCGCATCGTCAGCGGAAGCCTGCAGGAGAGGGTGTGATGGGCGTTATCGCACTTTCTCCCCTGGATCTTGTTCTGGCGGCGGCCTTGGTGTTGCTGTTGGCATGGATCAGCTGGCGGATGCGTTTCGGTATCGAGAAGCCGTTGTTCATCGCGGCGCTGCGCACCACGCTGCAATTGATATTGATCGGATTCGTGCTCAAGGCGCTGTTTGAAAATGCGACCCTGGTATGGGTTGCCTTACTGTCATTGTTGATGTTACTCATTGCCGGCCGTGAGGTGGTAGCCCGACAACAGCATCGCTTTACCGGTGGCTGGGGCTATGGTGTCGGCACCCTCTCCATGTTTATCTCCTCCTTTGCTGTTACAGTGCTGGCGCTGAATTTGCTCATCCAGCCGCAGCCCTGGTATTTGCCGCAATATGCTATCCCGCTGCTGGGGATGTTACTCGGCAACACCATGAATGGCATTGCGCTGGGTCTGGACCGCCTGACCTCATCGGCCTGGCAGCAACGGCAGGTGATTGAGTCGCGCTTGATGCTGGGCTTTACTGCGGGCAGGGCGATCGAGGATATCCGCCGTGAAAGTATGCGGGTGGGGTTGGTGCCGATCGTCAATGCCATGGCGGCCGCTGGGGTGATCAGCCTGCCGGGAATGATGACCGGTCAAATACTTGCTGGAGCGCCACCGCTGGAAGCGGTGAAATATCAGATCCTGATCATGTTCCTCATTGCCAGCGGCACCGGTTTTGGAACACTTGTTGCCGTGTGGCTTGGTTCACGGCGGCTATTTGACGAGCGCGAACGTTTGCGCCTGGATCGCCTGCGTGCGCAGAACTAAAAACATTTTAATAATTGTAAATAACTGGAGTTGGTAGTTTGAGCAGGCGAGTGGCTAGGTGGCGAGGGATCATTATTGTCAGCATTGTCGGGGTGTTGTTGTCCGCTTTTTATCTGGAATTTGAGCAGCGTAGCCTTGAATTTGAACGGTATGATCAGCGGGAAATGGTGACCGGATCGCTTTTCACCCTTGCAGAGCGTCTGGAGGCTGCACTCAATCAACGCCTTTTCCTTACCCATAGCATCGAAAGTTACGTTTTCGCCCGAGAGAACATCACCGCCGAGGAGTTCAGGAATTTTGCTGAGAGCCTCGTGCGCAACCTTGACAATAAGGAACTGCGTAGCCTGCAAATCGCGCGTGGCACCATCATTGAGTATGTCTACCCGCTGCAAGGTAATGAAGCAGTACTGGGCCTGGATCTGCTGACCATTCCCAGTCAGGCAGAGGCGTTGCGTCGTGCTATTGCCGAAAAGAGGATGGTGCTGGCAGGCCCTTTGGATCTGGTACAGGGTGGCAAGGCCGTTGTCGCGCGCAAGCCGATCTTTCTTGGAGAGGGTGAAAACCGCACATATTGGGGTTTGGCAACGGTTGTCATTGACTGGGCGACCTTACTACGCGAGTCCGGAATTACCGCCCCTTCAGAACTTCAGATTGCCCTGAGAGGCAAGGATGCACTCGGAGTAAGTGGTTCGGTCTTTTTTGGAAGCAACACGATTTTCCATTCGATGCCGGTGATGGTGCCGGTTTCCGTACCTGGCGGCGACTGGATTCTGGCGGCAGTTCCTAGTGAAGGGTGGGTCACAGCCGTACCCTATCAGGGAGTGCAGCGTGCTGCCGCAGCGCTGCTCATCCTATTGATTCTGCTGACGACCTGGTTTTTGACCCTCTATCCGGCAACTCTGCGTGAAAAGATCCGGCGCGCAACACGCGAGTTGGACTATAGCAGGCAGGTGCTTGAGCGCCGCGTCGAGGAACGCACAGCAGAGCTTCGCGAGAGCGAGCAGCGAATGCGTCATCTCATCGACGCGCTACCGTTTCCTGTGGTGGTTACAGCAATTGATGGCGGTAAGTATCTCTACGCCAATGAACCTACCGCAGAATTGTTTGATGAAACACTGGAGGATCAGGGGCAGAACGCACTGGATTATTACGAAACCCCGGCGCAACGCCAGCAGGTGTTGGAGCTGTTACAGCGCGATGGCCGAGTGCAAGGATTCGAAGTCGCCATGAAAAGCCGTAAGGGAAAGCGCTTCTGGGCGTTGCTCTCGGCCGTGCCCATGGTCTACGACGGCATACAGGCACTACTTGTAGCAATTACAGAAATCAGTGAGCGCAAGAAAATTGAGCTGGCGCTGGCAGACAGTGAGCGGAAATTGCGCACTATCTTCGATTCGGTACAGACGCCGATGGCGATCATTCGACATGCAGATGGTGTCGTGTTGCGGGTCAATGCTGCGTGTACTCGGCGTGTAGGCATTGCTGATGAGGATTTGGGAAAACTCAAGGCCTCTGATGTCTACTGTGATGTGAATGAGCGGGAGAAGATATTGCAACAGCTGGATCGCGATGGCTTTGTACATGAGATGGAAGTCTGTATGCGGAATCTCGGCGGGGAACAGGCCACCATTCTGGTTTCCGCCACCTATATCGACTACGAGGGAGAGCAGTGCATTCTCTCGAGTTACACCGACATCACTGAACGCAAGAGTGTGGAACAGGCACTACAGAAGGCAAACCAGGATGCGGAACTGGCGATACGCAGCAAGAACGAGTTCCTTGCCACCATGAGTCATGAGATACGTACGCCGCTTAATGGGATGTTGACCATGTTGCAGCTGCTCTCTCGTACCGAGCTGACCCCGGAACAGCAGGAATATGTCGCAGCCATCGACTATTCGGGGGAAGCACTGCTGACGATTCTCAATGATGTGCTGGATCTGTCCAAGCTTGAAGCCGGCAGAGTCGAGCTGGAAGAAACCGACTTTGATGTGCATCGTTTGCTCGATGATATGGTGCAGCTGATGAAACCCCGGACGGATCGGCAGCGGCTGCATCTTTTTATCACTTTTGATCAACGTATTCCGAGGTTGCTGCGAGGCGATCCGACACGCCTTCGTCAGGTGCTGTTCAATCTACTGGGTAATGCCATCAAGTTTACCGAAGTGGGCGAGGTTGAACTGAAGGCGACCTATCTGCAGGAAAACCAAGGGCGTGTCAGTGTGGAGTTCAGCGTTCGTGATACCGGTATCGGTATTCCGCAGCAAGCACAACAGAACCTGTTCGATAGTTTCACCCAGGCGGATTCTTCGGTGGCTCGGCGTTATGGCGGCACGGGTCTTGGGCTGGCCATCTGTCGGCGCATGGTCGAGATCATGGGTGGACAGATCGGGGTGCTCAGTGAAGAGGGCAAGGGAAGTGAGTTCTGGTTCCGGCTGGAACTGGATCTGGCCGGCGGAGAGGGGGGGCGTGCGCTGAGCTCCGCCGATGGTCCAGTGCAGAGCCTGTCGACGCTAAAGGTGTTGTTGGTCGAGGATGAGATGATCAATCGCCGCGCTGGGAGCTTGCTATTGCGCCGGCAGGGGGCCGAGGTGGTCGCTGCCGCCGATGGCTATGAAGCACTGGAGCGCTTCCGTGATGGTGATTTTGATGTGGTCCTGATGGATGTGCGCATGCCAGGGATGGACGGTTTTGAAACCACCCGGCGGCTGCGAAGTATGGAAGGGGGGGCTGAGGTCACGGTGCTTGCCCTGACTGCCGATGTCACCAGGGAGACGGTGGAACGTTGTCTGGCAAGTGGGATGCAAGCGGTGATCACCAAACCGCTTCGCCTCGAGCATCTGAACGAGGCGTTGGCCTCGCTGGAGACGAAAGTATAACGTTCAAGGTTCAAGGTTGAAAGTTGAAAGTTGAAAGTTGAAAGGCTGTAGGTCTGGTTAGTGAAGCGTAATCCGATACCGTATTTTCGAAGACCAGACATGTCCGGTTCCGGTAATAGTCCCAACCTGACCGCAGGTCGTTATAGGTTGACGAGGGTTTCCTCTCACAGGCGCAATCGGGATACGCCTTGAGGAGTGAGCATTTCGAGCTTTAGCTTGAAATGGGGGGCAAAGAGTGGCTCGGTGTCTGCGTGCAGATTAGGCGTGTAACAAGAAAAATCCCGAACGCGCATCTTTTAGCCTTCAACTTTAAACCTTGAACTTGATTTTAGAGTTCGGCGAACGCCTCGAGCATAAACGGTGGCAACGCCAATGCCCCCTTGTGCACGTCCGGAGAGTAGTAGAGGGTCTTGAACGGGCGATTGGCGCTATCGCTCTCGCGGAAACCGTTAAAGGCGGTTTTCGTTGCCATAGTGCAGCTCCACCAGCCTGAAGGGTAGACCGGTTGCGGGAAGTGCAGGGTCTGGGTGGCGCCGAAGCCGGCGCGGCGCATATAACGGTGGATGTCCTTAAGCAGCTCCATATGCAGCAGCGGCGATTCGCTTTGCTGCACCAGGATACCATCATCGCCCAGCGCCTGGATGCAGTCGCGGAAAAATGCCTCGCCGAACAGGCCCTCTGCGGGTCCGATGGGATCGGTGGAGTCGACGATGATGATGTCATAGCTGCCGGGCGCTGCTTCCTTGATCCACTTCAGACCGTCATCGAAGTGCAGTTCGGCGCGCGGGTCGTCATTGGATTCGCACAGCTCCGGGAAATACTTGAGCGCCGCACGGGTCACCCCCTCGTCGATATCCACCTGCTGGGCCTTTTCCACGCCTGGGTGTTTGAGCACCTCGCGCAGGGTACCGCAGTCACCGCCGCCGATGATCAGCACGCGTTTTGGCTCGGGGTGGGTGAACAACACCGGGTGCGACATCATCTCGTGATAGAGGTGGTTGTCGCGGGTGGTGAGCATCACCAGGCCGTCGATAGTCATCAGGTTGCCGAAGGTTTCAGTCTCGAACACCTCAATCTTCTGGAACGGGGTCTGCTCCTCGTGCAGCTTACCTTTCGCCGTGAGGGTCAGGGAGAAGGCGGAGCCGGTCTCGGTGGAGGCTTCGCTATACCAGTTCTTGTCCGTCGGCAGCATGATGGTTCTCCGTCAGCGCTGATAAAAAGCGGAAAGATACTCCCCACAACCGGGCGCTGCAACAACTGGACATTCCAATGCGTCGGCGAATGCCCGATAATTTCCACTTAACCTTTAGCACAGGCAGCGACATGAGCGACTGGAGCATCGAGCAGGCACGGGCCAGTTACAACATCCCCTATTGGGGCAACGGCTACTACGACATCAATGCCGAGGGGCGGCTCTGCGTCTACCCGGAGCGTGACCCGGCCCGCAGCATCGATCTGCAGGAGCTAGTGGATCGGGTTCACGCCGAAGGCCTGACCCTGCCGATCCTTTTGCGCTTTAACGGCATTCTGCATGACCGGGTCAATACACTGGTCGATGCCTTTACCGCTGAAATGGCCAAGGACGATTATCAGGGGCATTACACGGCGGTCTATCCGATCAAGGTCAATCAGCAGCGCCGCGTGGTTCAGGAAATCTTGCACCGGGGTGATGAGAGCGTGGGCCTCGAGGCTGGGAGCAAGCCGGAGCTGATGGCGGTGCTGGGGATGATCCCCCAGGGTGGTCTGGTGGTGTGCAACGGCTATAAGGACCGTGAGTACATCCGCATGGCTCTGATCGGCAAGGCCATCGGGCATCGGGTCTGCATTGTGGTGGAGAAGCTCTCCGAGCTGCAGCTTATTCTGGAAGAGTCCCGGGAACTCGGGGTGGAACCGCTGCTGGGCCTGCGGGTGCGCCTCGCCTCACTGGGTAGCGGTAAGTGGCAGAACAGTGGCGGCGAGAAATCCAAATTTGGTCTTTCCGCGGCACAGGTACTCCACGCGGTGGACTGGTTGCGCAACAACGGGCTGCTGGAGCATCTCAAGCTGCTTCATTTTCATCTCGGCTCACAGGTGGCCAACATTCGTGATATCCAGCGCGGTGCCCGCGAGGTGGCGCGTTTCTATGCCGAGCTCTATCAGCTGGGCGTACCGCTTTCCATTATCGATGTCGGTGGCGGCCTGGCCATTGACTATGAAGGCACCCGCTCACGCAGTGATTGCTCGATGAACTACAGCGTGCGCGAGTACGCCCACAACATCGTGCACACCCTGTGGGAGGTTTGCTGTGAACATGAGCTTCCCCACCCGGATATTATTTCCGAGTCGGGGCGGGCCATGACCGCCCACCATGCGGTGCTGATCACCAATGTGATGGATATCGAGCGCGCTCCGGCAGGGGAGGCGGGCGTCCCACCTGGTGAGGAGGAGCCGCTGATCCTGCACGACCTGTGGCAGGGTTTGGCGCAGGTCTCGCAGCGCTCGGCGCTGGAGGTCTACCACGATGCGGTGCACTGGCTGGCCGAAGCGCAGGCGATGTATACCCATGGGGTCCTGACCCTGGCGCAGCGCGCTCGCGCCGAAGAGCTTTATTACGCCATTTGCCGCCGGGTGCTCGGCCACCTGCAACCGGAGCGCCGCGCACATCGCGAGGCAATCGACGAGCTGCATGAGAAACTGGCCGACAAGGTTTTCTGCAATTTCTCGATGTTCCAGTCGATGCCCGATGTGTGGGGTATCGAGCAGATCTTCCCGATTGTGCCACTGCAGCGGCTGGACGAGCCGCCGACCCGCCGGGCCCTAATTCAGGATCTTACATGCGATTCGGACGGCTGCATCGAGCACTATGTCGACTACGACGGGGTGGAGAGCAGCCTGCGCGTGCATGACCTGCGCGAGGGCGAGGAGTACTTGCTTGGCTTCTTTCTGGTGGGTGCCTATCAGGAGATCCTCGGTGACATGCACAACCTGTTCGGTGACACCGACTCGGTCAATGTGGTGCAGGACGAAAACGGCGACTACCACCTGGAGGGGCCGGAGCGTGGGGATACCGTTGGCGATCTACTGCGCTACGTCCATTACGAGCCGGAGGACCTGATGCGGGTCTATCGGGAGAAGGTTGGCAAGAGCGGGCTGGTGGAGGCGCAGCGAGTGCACTATCTGGAGACGCTGGCCAGCGGGCTGGAGGGATACACCTATTTCGAGCAATAGTTGTTTCGGAAATGTGACATAAATCACTAGCAATGGGGGGGGCTATACCCGAGAATGTTAGGCGGTTTTATGCATATTTATAATGAGGGAGAGTAACAATGAAAAAAATCGCACTTGGGATCGCGCTCGTAGCCGCCGCGGGAATTGCACAGGCTCAGGGATTCAATCCGAAAGAGATGTACTGGGGCGGTGGTCTCAGCAGCAATGAGGCAGATGGGTTCAGTGGCAGTGCCACCGGTTACCAATTCTTTGGCGGTTACAAGCTCAAGAATGTCAGACTCGGCGCCCTGAAGTCCGCTGTCGAGGTGGGCTATATGAACTCTGGTGAGTTCGAAACTTGTGTTACCATTCCTGGGATTCCTGGCTTCATTCCTGCTCAGACTGTCTGTCAAAACGCCGAATTAGCAGGCCTGTGGGCAAACTACGTTGGCAGTTATGACCTTTCTCCGGAGATGAAAGGCATTATCCGCGCGGGTCTGGATTTCGGCGATGATGACGGCATCATGTTCGGTGCGGGTATCGACTACACCCTCAATCGCCAGTTCGCGATTCGTGGCGAGTACGTGATTCGTCAGCACAGCAACTCGCTGCAGGCCAACCTGGTCTACTACCCGAAGTAAGGTAGTCGATTGCGCCAGTCTGGCGCAGGGCAAAAAAGCGTGCTTATGGCACGCTTTTTTTTGTTCAAAGTTCAAGGTTTAAAGTTCTAAGATATTCGTGGCAGCCCAGGTATTTGTAGGAGTAGTGTTTAGCCACGATAGTCGGGGCAGATTGGTGTTAATCGCGGCCGGGAAGGCCGCTCCCACAATAGCTGCTCCTACACTGATTGGTGTGAGCTGCTCACGCCCGTCGCAGCAGGGCAAACCAGCGTGCAAGATTGAGCAGGCTGGCCAGGGAGGCGGCCACATAGGTCAAGGCGGCGGCGCGCAGGATCTGGCGTACCGCCCGCTCGTCGCGCTCGTTGATGTAGCGGCCATGGGTGAGTAGCGGCAAGGCCTTGCGAAAGCTGGCATCCCACTCCACAGGGAGAGTGACCAGATGAACCAGGGTCGCAGTACCCAAGGTAGCCAGTCCCGCCAGAAACAGCAGCAGGCCACTCTGCGGAACACGGGTCAAGGCAGTGATGACCGGGATGGCGAACATCAGGCCGGCACCGAGTTGTTGCGCTACCTGAGTGGCCCGTATGAGCCGGGTTCGCCGTTCGAGCATCTTCTCCTGGCGGTGATGCTGGATGGCATGGCCGACCTCATGCGCCGCCACAGAGACGGCGGTGAGCGAGCGCCCATCGTGGTTGGCGGCACTGAGGCGAACCATGCGCGCCTCCGGATCGTAATGATCGCCCTTGTCAGTCAGTTCCACACCCACGTCCGTAATGTTCATCTTCTTCAGCAGGTGGCGCGCCAGTTCGGCGCCGGTGCCGGGGAAGTCCTCGCGCGGCTTGCTGTGGCGGCGAAAGGTCCAGCGTGCCCAGAGTTGCGGGCCGAAGACCAGGGCGACGATGAGAACGATCAGGAGGAGGTAGGGCATGGATGGGAAGATACAAGTTCAAGGTTGAAAGTTCAAAGAGGCTCTTCGCAGATTCTGCTGAACCTTGAACCTTGAACCTTGAACCTTGAACCTTGAACTAATTTAGCCCTTCTCCTTGAGCATGATGAAATCGATGCCGTTGTCCTGCAGACGGCGTCTTGCCTGGTCTACCTTACGCCGGTCGGTAAAGGGGCCGATACGCACCCGGTGCCAGGTCTGGTTGCCGTCAATGGTGACGGTCTGTACCGAGGGAGCGAAGTTGAGCAGGAGCAGCTCGGCCTTGCGGGCTTCGGCATCGGTACTGTTCTTGAACGAGCCGACCTGCAGGTAATAGGTCGCCTTTTCATCCGTGGTCGCGCCATCCTGTTTCAGCTCCTCCTCCGGAATGACCACCTCCAGTTCGGGCAGGATGTTGTAGAAGTCGAAGCTGATTCCTTCCTTCTTTTTTGGCGGCTCCGGCGGCGGGGTCTTGGTGACCGCGCGAGTGTCGCTAGCCGGCGGTTTGGCCGTCGCGCTGACCGGTTTTCTCACGGTCTCCTTGCCACCGCCCTGCTGCAGATAGACCAGAAAGGCAATGAACAGGCCGACCAGCAAGCCGATCACCATCCATGCCCATCCCGGGACTGCGGATTTGGGTTTACGACTGGTGGTGCGCTTGGCGTAGTCGCGCGGCATGGATTACATGCTCTCAGGGGCCGAGACGCCCAATAACGCCAGGCCGTTGGCGAGCACCTGGCGGGTGGCCTGGATCAGGCTCAGGCGCGCATCGCGCAGTCCTGCGGCATCCACCAGGAACTGGTGGGCGTTGTAGTAGGTGTGAAAATCGTTGGCCAGTTCGCGCAGGTAATGGGCGAGCTGATGCGGCTCGTGATTGAGCGCCGCCCCCTCAACCACTTCGGGGTAGCGAGACAGGCTGCGCAGCAGATCCTGTTCGTGTTGTTCGCTCAGCGACGCCAGATTCTTCAGCCCTGCTCCCTGATCGTAGGAGAGCCCTTTTTCTGCCATCTGGCGCATCACACTGCAGACGCGGGCGTGGGCGTACTGGATGTAATAGAGCGGGTTGTCACTGGACTGGGATTTGGCCAGATCCAGGTCGAAGTCCATGTGCTGCTCGCACTTGCGCATCACATAGAAGAAACGCGCGGCATCGTTACCCACCTCGTCGCGCAGCTCGCGCAGGGTGACGAAGGAGCCGGAGCGGGTCGACATCTGCACCCGCTCGCCGCTGCGGTAGAGAATGGCAAACTGCACCAGCAGCACATCGAGCTTGTCGGCGTCCTGTTTGTCGCCCATGGCGGTCAGTGCCGCCTTGACCCGCGGCACGTAGCCGTGGTGGTCGGCGCCCCAGACATCGATCACGCGATCAAAACCGCGCTCCAGCTTGTGCCAGTGGTAGGCGATATCGGAAGCGAAGTAGGTTTTTACGCCGTTGTCACGCACCACTACACGGTCCTTTTCGTCGCCGTAATCGGTGGAACGGAACCACAGGGCGCCTTTCTCTTCGTAGACGTGGCCTGACTTTTTCAGTGCCTCGATAGCCGCATCGACCTTGCCGCTTTCCACCAGCTGGCGCTCGGAGTACCACTCCTCGTAGACCACACCGAACTCCTCCAGATCCTGGCGAATATCGGCCAGGATGGTGTCGAGCCCCAGGTCGAAGACCTTGCGGTAGTCTGCGGCACCGAGCAGTTGCTTGGCGCGGGCGATAAGGGCATCGATGTGCGCCTCCTTGTCCCCCCCTGCCGGCTCGTCGGCGGGGATGTTGGTGAATACATCCGCGGCCGGGTGGCGGTAGGCATCGCCCTGTGCGCGATGCAGGGAGGCGGCGATGTCCCACACATAGTCGCCCTTGTAGCCGTTGATCGGAAAGGTCAGGCTCTCGCCCGCCAGTTCCAGGTAGCGCAGCCAGATGGAGGTGCCGAGGATGTCCATCTGCCGGCCGGCATCGTTGACATAATACTCGCGGTGTACCTCGAAGCCGGCGGCGGCCAGCAGGTCGGCGACCGTCGCGCCGTAGGCGGCGCCGCGGCCATGGCCTACATGCAGCGGTCCGGTTGGGTTGGCCGAAACAAATTCCACCTGCACCCGTTTGCCGTTGCCGATGGTCGAGCGGCCGAAGGCTTCTCCCGCTTCCAGGATCTCGCCGACGACGGCGTGGTAGGCACTCTCCGTCATGGTGAAATTGATAAAACCGGGTCCGGCGATCTCGACCTTGGCCACATGCTCGGAGGCGGGAAGATGAGCAACCAGCTTCTCCGCCAGATCGCGAGGCTTGCTGCGTGCAGCCTTGGCCAGCACCATGGCGACATTGGTGGCGAAATCGCCGTGGCTCTTGTCGCGGGTGCGCTCTATGACAATGCTCTCGGGTAGCTCGCAGTCGAGTACGCCGGAGCTGGTGAGGTCGTGCAGGGCGGCTTTGAGGAGTTCCTGGAGGTGATGTTTCATCGCGTCTCGGCTGTCAAAGAGGCTGGGAGGGATTTTCCCTGTTAAATAAGCGGATCATTATCGTTGTTCCGATAGGGATGGTGCAAGGGTAGCGGCTTTCTCTGCCGGGAGGGAGGTGCTCTTCGCGAAGCAGGCACGAATGCCTCAAGCGAAGGAGAACGGGGGCCGGCGGAAGTGCCTGCCCCCGCTGTGGGGATTAGTTGGAGGAGTCTTTCAGGTCGACCGGCTGGCCCGGCAGGACTTTGCTGCCATGGAACATGGCGGAGACCAGACCGATGCGCTCGCGGACCTCGCCCATGACGACCGCAGCCACGTGCATCACGACAGCAATACAGAGGATGAAGAACACCGTCTCATGGGTCTCGATGTAAGGCTTGCGGAAGGCGCGCATTTCGCTCCAGGCGGCGGCATCGGCCATCGCCTTGTTGCCAGGCAGCAGAGTGGAGGGATCGACCCCGGCGGGAGCCACCCACTCGGCGAACCAGGCGCCCAGCGGCGGGTAGTAGAGGTCAGTTCCGGCCAGGACCAGTCCGGTGACCCCCTGGATCACCAGCAGTGCCAGCAGCACTGTCACCATCAGTCGTCCAAGCGGATTATGCCCAAGATAGTAGCGAGGCTGACCGCTGCGCAGGCTCTTGAGGTAAGCACGAAGTTCGGTCAGGTAACTGCGGCTGAAGGGCAGGGTTTCCGACCAGCGTGAGTAACGGTTTCCGGTGAAGCCCCAGAGGATACGCCACAGCAGGTTGACCACCATCAGGTAACCAAACCATGTATGGAGTTCCTTCATCAATATCTTGGCGTCGCCTGAGATACCCAGGGTCTTACCGTTGTAAATTACCAGGCCACTACCGAGCAGGCCCAGTATTGCCAGGACATTAACCCAGTGGAACCATCGAACGCTCCGGTCCCAAACTTGATAGGATCTGTGTGATGCTTCCACTTCTACACTCCAGGTTGTTGGTATGGGGGGTATGCTATCAGCGAATTCTTAAAAAATGATGAAATCCATCATCCATAGACAATTCCCTTCAAAACAGTTCGGCTGGGTCCACGTCCAAAGACCAGCGCACCTTGCGTCCCGATTTACTGCCTTCGAGCATCGTTGCCCAGTGATGTAACAGCCGGTGCAGTGCCTGGCGGTTGTCGGCTTGCAATAGCAGCTGGGCACGGGTGCGCCCTGCACGGCGCTCCATCGGTGCAGGCACCGGTCCGAGCAGCCAGATCCCCTCATGGGGTAACTGACTGGCCGCTTCCCGGGCTTCAGTAAGAAAGGCCATCGGCGCCTGAGTATCGACCGCCTCGGCGCGCAGCAGGGCAAGGTGGCTGAATGGAGGGAGCTGGGCCTCCTCCCGTTCCTTCAGTGCCGCCCGCGCAAAGTGGGCATAGTCCTGCTCGACCAGCAGCCGCAGCAATGGGTGATCCGGCACGTGGGTCTGGATCACCACCGTACCCGGTTTGTCAGCCCGCCCGGCCCGCCCGGCCACCTGGACGATCAACTGGGCCATCCGTTCGCCGGCACGAAAGTCGACACTGAATAGCCCCTGGTCCGCATCGAGGATGCCGACCAGGGTCACGTTGGGAAAGTGATGGCCCTTGGCCAGCATCTGGGTGCCGATGAGAATACGCCCCTCACCGGATCGGACCTCCTCCAGCAATTTGTCCATCGCCCCCTTGCGCCGGGTACTGTCCCGGTCGATGCGCACCACGCCGGCATTCGGGAACAGCCGCTTTAATGTCTGCTCGATGCGCTCGGTTCCCTGGCCGATGGGGCGTAGATCGAGGCTGCCGCAATCGGGGCACTGGGGGGGCACTGCCCGCTCGGCGCCGCAGTGGTGGCAACGCTGCCGGCCGGAGCGGGCATAGTAGGTCATGTGCGCATCACAGCGCTGGCAATGGCTGACCCAGCCGCAATCGTGGCACAGCAGGGTCGGGGCATAACCACGTCGGTTGAGAAACAGCAGTACCTGGCCACCGGCGTCAAGATGGCGCTGCATGGCCTTTTGTAGTGGCGCGGAGATCCCCTCCTCCATATCCTGCTGGCGCACATCGAGCAGGTGTATCGACGGGTGGGTTGCTGTCCCGGCTCGCTCCGGCAATATCAGGTGGCGATAGCGTCCCTGCAGGGCATTGTGCAGGCTCTCCAGCGAGGGGGTGGCACTACCCAGCACCACTGGCACCTGCTGGCGCTGGGCGCGCACGATTGCCACATCCCGCCCCGAGTAGCGGAAGCCGTCCTGCTGCTTGAACGAAGGATCGTGTTCCTCATCGACGATGATGAGCCCCAGCCGCGGCAGGGGCGTGAACACTGCCGAGCGGGTGCCGATCACAATAGGGGCGTGACCTTCGCGAGCCATCAGCCAGGCGCAGAGTCGCTGGGTATCATTCAGCCCGGAGTGGAGCAGGGCGATGGGCACGGAGAAGCGGCGGCGAAAACGCTCCAGCAGTTGCGGGGTGAGGCCGATCTCCGGTACCAGTACCAGCACCTGGCGCCCGGCAGCCAGTACCCGGGCGATCGCCTGCAGATAGACCTCGGTCTTGCCGCTGCCGGTGATCCCTTCGAGCAGCAGCGCCTGGAAGCCGTTGAGGTGTTCGCCGATGGCTTTGACTGCTTCATGTTGCATCGCATTCAGCGCGGGCGGTGGGTCATTGGCCTCGTTCGGCGTCTCGGGAAGGCAGGGGCGTTCGATGACCTCAACCCAGCCCTTTTCCACCAGCCGCTTCATAATGGGGCGCCAATTCTCCAGGGTGGCATCCAGTTGGGCGGCATCCGCTCCCTCACCTGAGGCCTCAAGTCGTTGGACAAGCGCCGCCTGCCGCGGTGCCCGTGTGAGCTGCCCGGTACCCTCGTTTTTTCCCGCTTCGGTCAGGCGCCAAAGAGGAATTCCCTGTGCCTTGGCCTCCTGGTCCTGGCGTAACAGGACTGGCAGCGCGGTATTAAAGACTTCACCGGGGGGATGATGGTAGTAGTCGCAGGCCCAGCGTAGCAGTCCCATCAGCTGCGGATCGAACAGCGGCGTACTGTCGATCTGCTTGAGC
>JBFEWO010000185.1:0-4243 GCA_041546305.1 Thiohalomonadaceae bacterium
GCGTTATTGAGTTCGAAGGAAGGATTTTCCGTGGTCGCCCCAATGAAGGTAAAGGTGCCATCCTCGATGTGCGGCAAAAAGGCGTCCTGCTGTGACTTGTTAAAGCGGTGCACCTCGTCGACGAACAGGACGGTTCCTCGTCCCATCTGGCGTGCCTGCCGTGCCTGCTCCACCGCTGCGCGTATCTCCTTCACGCCGGAAAGTACCGCGGAAAGCGCAAGAAACTGCGCCTCGCCATGCTGGGCGATCATCCGTGCCAGAGTGGTTTTACCTGTTCCGGGGGGCCCCCAGAAAACCATCGAATGGAGATGGCCGCTCTCGATAGCCAAGCGCAGCGGCTTACCGCTGCCCAGTAAATGCTGCTGGCCGAAAAACTCTTCCAGGGAGCGCGGCCGCATGCGATCGGCCAGTGGCCGCAGAGCGGAGGATGGCTCCTCCTGCGGCGAAGAAAAAAGGTCCGCCACAACTACTCGCCAATCACGTCCACACCGGGCGGTGGTTGGAACTGGAACCTGTCACCGGGAATGTTCTTGTTCCGCTCGATGGTTTCAAAATAGAGTCGAGTGGTCTGGCCAAAACCATCCACCATCTCCATCGCGCGAAGCACCTCGCCTTCCATAGCGAGTTTCACGAAGTCGAAGTTGCTATCTGCCGCTTTAGGTTTGAGCTCCAGCCACTGGAAACCCTCATGCGCTCCCAGTTCCTTGATGGAAAAATTATTTTCCAGCGGTTCGCTGGAACTGAGCAGCAGTGCCGGCGTGCTGCCCAGCGCCTCGGTCTGCGGCTTGACCGTCACCTGCTCGAGGTCGCGATCGTACATCCACATCTTGTTGCCATCGGCCACATAAAGCTGTTCATAGGGGTTGGTGTAGTGCAGACGAAATTTCCCCGGTCGCGCCAACCACATCGTGCCGCGGCTCTCCTCAATCAGCTCCCCTCGCGGACTGATCAGGGTTTGGATAAATTGGGCTTCCATGGTGTTCAGTTGCGACAAGAATGTCTCGAGTCGCGCTTGACCCTCTCCCATCGAGGCCGCAGACACCGCAACGGGCAACAGCATTACGGCTAACAGAACGTGTTTCAGGGCTTTTCGCATTTATTAGTCCTTCGGTGGCGGAGGTGCCAGTACCTCACGCGAGCCATTGGGTTGTAACGGGCTGACCACACCAGCCGCCTCCATGTCCTCTACCATCCGGGCAGCGCGGTTATAGCCAATCTTGAGTCGACGCTGGATACCAGAGACCGAGGCACGACGACTTTCGGTGACGATCTTTACCGCCTCATCGTACAGCGGATCGGCTTCATCCCTGCTACCCCCGTCGGTGTCGCCCGGGAACAGCGGCCCGCTGCTCTCTTCCATGCCATTGACGATCTCATCCAGGTAATTCGGCTCACCGCGTTTTTTCAGGTCCTCAACTACGTTATGGACTTCGTGATCATCGACAAAGGCCCCATGAACGCGGATCGGCACGCCGTGCCCCGGCGGCAGATAGAGCATATCGCCGTGGCCGAGCAGTGCCTCAGCACCCATCTGATCTAGGATGGTGCGCGAGTCGATCCGAGAGGAGACCTGGAAGGCAATTCGGGTCGGGATATTGGCCTTGATGAGACCGGTCAACACATCCACCGAGGGGCGCTGGGTGGCCAGGATCAGGTGAATCCCGGCGGCACGCGCCTTCTGGGCCAGACGAGCAATCAGCTCCTCGACCTTCTTGCCCACCACCATCATCATATCGGCGAGCTCATCGACTACGACCACGATATAGGGCAGCGGTTCCAAATCTGGGCGGTCTGCTTCCAGTTCCGGTGCATCCGGCACCAGCGGCTGCCAGGTTGGATCCTTGAGTGGCTGCTTGGCTTCAATCGCCTCCCTCACCTTCTTGTTGAAGCCACCGATGTTGCGCACCCCCATTGCCGCCATCAGCTTGTAGCGACGTTCCATCTCTGCGACACACCAGCGCAGTGCATTGGCCGCATCCTTCATATCGGTCACCACCGGTGCCAACAGATGCGGAATCCCCTCGTAGATGGAGAGTTCCAGCATCTTCGGATCGATCATGATGAAGCGCACCTCTTTCGGCGTAGCGTTATAGAGGATGCTGAGGATCATCGCATTGACCGCCACCGACTTACCCGAGCCTGTGGTACCGGCCACCAGCAGGTGGGGCATCTTGGCCAGGTCAGCGACGGTCGGCTCACCGCTAATATCCTTGCCCAGCGCCAGGGTCAAAGGCGATTTGGCATCGGCAAACTCCTTGGAGCGGATGGTCTCGGAGAAATGGACGATCTCCCGGTGCTCGTTGGGAATTTCCAGGCCGACGGTGGTCTTGCCCGGGATCACCTCGACCACACGCACGCTGGTGGTCGAGAGCGAACGGGCCAGGTCCTTGGAGAGATTGGAGATCTGACTGACCTTGACACCGGGCGCTGGCTGCAACTCAAAACGAGTAATCACCGGCCCGGGATGAACCGCCTCAACCTGCACCTCGATGCCGAAGTCCTTGAGTTTCATCTCCACCAAGCGGGAGATCGCCTCCAGCGACTCCATGGAGATGGGATGCTTGGGCGCCTGCGGCTCATCCAGCAGCGACAGCGCCGGCAGCGTATCGTCACCGCTCGGTTCAAACAGGGGGACCTGCTTTTCCTTCTGTTCACGTACGCTGGGCTGCTTGGGTTTGGCGATCACCGGTTCAATCCGCGGCGGCGGGCGTTTTTCCACCTTTTTGGTCATCTCGACAAAGGACTTCTCCCTTGCCAGACGCGCCTTACGGGCAGCGATGCGGTCGCGCAGGTCGAGCAGCTTGCCATAGCCCCAATCGAGGATGCCTAGCGTGCGGGCGCCGGTGGCGTCCATCAACCAGAACCAGGATAGACCCGTAAACAGGGTCACCCCGGTGAGAAACAGCGCCAGCAGGAACAGCGTAGCTCCGAGAAAACTAAAGCTGTTAACCAGCCCCTGTCCTACCGTGTCGCCCAGGATGCCGCCACTGCTAAAAGGCAGCGGGGTCGAATGCCGGAAATGTAGGTAGGCCAGTGCCGCCCCGGTGGCCATGGTGACAACGAAGCCCAACCCCCGCAGGGTGTGGTGAAGGGCCTGCGCCCCATCAAGCTCCTCGACACCTTTTTCGCGATAGAGCATCCAGGCCCCATAGGCCACCATCGGCGGAAACAAATAGGCCATCATGCCAAAGAGGTAGAAAAAGATATCGGAGAACCAGGCACCCACTCGCCCGCCCATGTTTGCCACCCTGTCGCTCATGCCACTATGTGACCAGCCCGGGTCATTGGGGCTGTAGCTGAGCAAAGCGATGAGCAGGTACACCGCGAGGGTCCCCACCAGGATCAGCGCCCCCTCCCTCAGCCCCCGGTGCAGACGATCACCAATGGCAAAGCTTTTCTCCTTCTTTTCCGATGCCTGTACCAAGAGTTAATCCATCAAAGTCAAAAGGTTAAACAACAGCTTGTGATTATACATAGAGCATTTTCCCTGAGCAGCCTCTTTACGCGACCTTCAGCGCCGGGTAGACGATCTGACCTTGCCGCACATTGATGCCCGCGGCAAGTGCCGGATCACCTTCCCAGCCCCCTGCCGCCAATTTGAGCGCATAGGGGATCAGTGCTGCAGAGAGGGCCTGCGAAGCGCTGCGCGGCACCGCACCGGGCATGTTGGTCACCCCAAAATGAGTTACCCCCTCCCAGACAAAAGTCGGCTCGGCATAAGTGGTCGGTCGGGTGGTCTCGATACAGCCGCCCTGATCGACCGAGATATCGACAATCACACTCCCGGGCTTCATCTTGCTGACCTGCTCAGCCAAGACCAGATGTGGGGCTTTTGCACCGGGAATTAGTACCGCGCCGATGAGCAGATCGACCTCTCTGACCGCCCGCTCGATATCATGGGCGTAAGGGTATAACCCGGTGACATTCGCTCCCAATGCCCGCATCGCTGCCAGTTTGTCACGATTGGGATCAAAAACAGTGACCTGCGCCCCAACTGCGGCGGCTAAAGCGGCGGCATTACCCCCGGCCACCCCGGCCCCGAGGATCACTACCTGACCGCGTTCAGCCGCCGGTAACCCTCCCAGTAGCAGGCCCCGCCCGCCCTGTGGTTGATGCAACAGATGAGCGCCCACCTGTACCGCCACCTTGCCGGCAATATCGGACATCGGCGCCAGCAGCGGCAACGCTCGCCCTTCAGCCACGGTCTCGAAGGCCACCGCGGTCAGGCCAATCTCCAGCAAGC
>JBFEWO010000168.1:0-5289 GCA_041546305.1 Thiohalomonadaceae bacterium
GTATCTTTCATAGGGGAGAGCGTTTGGGAGCGGAGGTTCCGGCTGCGATTATCCGCAGGATGAGGGGTGGGACGACTGGCTTGATGCTATTGGCCAGTGCCGTGGAAATTGATCGTTATTAGTGAAAACAGAATTAAATAAAAAAGCCCCGCCGGGTTTACCTGGGGGGCTTTTTTATTAAGCGCTTGCGAAGTTATTTAATTTCGACTTTCGCCTTTTTCTGGAGAGATTCCATATACTCCCCGGCGCGACGCTGCTCGGCAATCCGTTTGAGCTGAGGTTTGACCTCTTCAAACTTGGGCGGTGTCGCGCTGCGGGTATCCTCCAGCTTGATTACATGCCAGCCGAACTGGGTCTGTACCGGGCTTTTGGTGTACTTGCCCTTTTCCAGCTGGCTGACAGCCTGGCCGAATTCGGGAACCATCTGCTGCGGGGCAAACCAGCCGAGATCGCCGCCGTTCTTGCCGGTGGGACCGGTGGATTTCTTCTTTGCCAGTTCGGCAAAGTCGCCACCCATATCCAGTTCGGTGATGATCTTTTCGGCTTCTTCCTTACTGGCGACCAGAATATGACGCGCCTTGTACTCCTGCACCTTGAAGTCGGAGAGGCGTTCGTCATACATCTTTTTCAGTTCCTTGTCAGTGATCTCCGGCTTGCTCATCGCTTTTTCCATCGCGGCACCGAGGATCAGGTTCTGACGGATGGCTTCCAGTTTTGCCAGTACCTCTTTGTCCTTGTCCAGGCCCTGTTTCAGGGCATCCTGGTAGACCAGTTCGCGGGAGATGAGTTCGCTAAGGATGCGCTCCTTCCCGAGCTGCATGCTTTGCGGGTTTTCCTGCGTATAGGCATCGTAGTCCTGCTGGGTGATTTTCTTGCCGTTGACGGTGGCAAGGACCTGGGCGTCTGCCGCCTGGCTCAACGGCGCGAAACAAAGCGCGGTCGCGGTAACCAGGGGGAGCAGTACGCGGTGTGATAATGACATAGGGATATCCTTTCGGTTGGTTTCGTTTCTCAGTCTATTTTGTCGGGGCTTCGGCCCTGATGCTCAAAGCGTGTACTTCGCTTTGCATCAAATCACCCATTGCATCATAGACCATGCGATGACACTGGATTGGGCTTTTGCCGGCGAACTGTTCGGCAACGATGTGGACGATAAAGTGGCCACCGCCGCGGGCGCCTGCATGACCGGCGTGTTTATGACTCTCATCAATGATCTCCAGCTGGAGCGGCTGAAAGCTCGCCTCCAGCCGCTCGCGAATCATCGCGATGCGATCGCTGTTCTGGCTCATGGCAATACCTTCTTGAACGGTTTAACGGTGACCTTGGCATAGACCCCGGCTGCGACGTAGGGATCGGCATCGGCCCAGGCTTGCGCCTCCTCGAGGGAGGGAAATTCGGCGACCACCAGACTGCCGCTGAAGCCCGCCTCGCCCGGCTCCTCGGTGTCGAGGTGCGGGTGCGGACCGGCCAGCAGCAGGCGGCCCTCGTTTTTCAGCGCCTGCAGACGCTCAATGTGGGCGGGACGAGCCTGTGCGCGCAGTGGCAGGCTGTTAGGCACGTCTTCGCTGATAACGGCATAGAACATCGTCTGGTTTCCTTTAGTCGCTTTTGGCTTCTTGTTCGGCGTCCTGGGGCATGTGGCGGGCCAGGTAGAAGGCCTGGGCGATAATGAAGGCGAAAGTCAGGCCCATCATCCAGAAGAGTTTGAAATCGACCCATTGGTCTTCCATCGCCTTGGCCTGCTCGCAGAGCTGCAGCAGCTGGCCGGTCATTTCAGTGCCGCAGGTCTCCAGATCAACGGCACCGCCAGCCGCGGCAGTGAGTGCGGCATTGGCTTCGAAGAAGAAGTTGGCGACATAGAGGTTGGCTACACCCATCAGTATGAAAAACACCGTCCAGCCGGCATTGAGACGCTGCCATACCTGCCGGGGGGCTTCGATGGCATGCGACATCATGCGCTCGACCAGGGTCTTTTCCCCGATGAAGTGACTGCCGAGGAAGGCGAGGGCGAAGAGCCAGTTCACCGCTGTCGGTTTCCACATGAAGAACGCCTTGTCCTGTAGCAGCAGGGTGGCACCACCCAGCACCAGCACCAGCAGCAGGGTGATGATATGCATCTTCTCGACCTTGCGCTGGGTGAGCCAGACAAAGCCGACCTGCAGTGCCGTGGCAATCATGATGACCACGATGGCCGGGTAGATGCCATAGAGCTTGTAGGCGATAACGAACAGGATGATGGGAAGCAGATCAAAAAGAAATTTCATGAAATTCCGGAGGTTCCGTTGTTATGTTCTGTCTCTTGAGTAGGTTGTTCAATCTACCATATCCACCGGTTCAAGGGCAGCGCAGTAATCCCGCAGTCCGGGGGATAAATCGGGTACAATGGCGACCCTATGAGCTTGCACTATGACCTTCACAGCCACTCCCTTGCCTCGGACGGAACCCTGAGCCCTACCGAACTGGTTCACGCCGCCTCCCGTGCGGGGGTGGACGTACTGGCCCTGACCGATCACGATGAAACCGGTGGTGTTGCCGAGGCCGAGCAGGCGGCGCAGAAGGCCGGTTTGTGCCTGATCCCCGGTGTCGAGGTTTCCGTGACCTGGAACAGCCAGACGGTGCATGTGGTAGGACTGCGGATCGACCCGAGGAGTTCCCCGTTGCAGCAGGGGCTGGCCCGCCTGCGTGAATTTCGCAACTGGCGTGCCGAGGAGATGGGACGGCGCCTGGCCAAGCACGGCATCGAGGGGGCGTATGCGGCGGCCACTCAGCTGGCCCGGGGACGCATCATCAGTCGCACCCATTTTGCCCAGTTTCTGGCAGAGCAGGGGCATGCCAAGAGTGTACGCGATGTGTTCAAACACTTTCTCAAACCACGCAAGCCGGGCTACGTGCCGGGCGAATGGGCCTCGTTGGAGGAGGCGGTCAGCTGGCTCCACGGCGCCGGGGGACAGGCTGTGATCGCCCATCCGGCACGCTATACCATGACCGCCAGCAAGCGGCGCAAGCTGTTCGGTGAGTTTGTCGAGCTCGGCGGTGAAGCGCTGGAGGTGGTGTCCGGCAGCCACAGCCTGGGCGATTGCCACAACATGGCCCAGTACGCCAAGCAGTTCGGACTGCTTTCCTCCAGCGGTTCCGACTATCACGGCCCTGAGAATCCCTGGATCGCACTCGGCAGGCTGCCGCCACTGCCGAAGTCCTGTCAACCGATATGGTCGACCTGGGAGCTGCCGAGCAGCTGTCAGCGCCGGGGTGTCGAATAATCTTCCTTTTGCCGATGAATCATTCCCTATGAGCCAGTTTTTCCAGATCCACCCGGACAACCCGCAAAAACGCCTTATCGAACAGGCGGTGCAGATGGTGCGCGAGGGCGCCGTGATCG
Organism: Thiohalomonadaceae bacterium; assembly: GCA_041546305.1. Classification (GTDB taxonomy): domain Bacteria; phylum Pseudomonadota; class Gammaproteobacteria; order Thiohalomonadales; family Thiohalomonadaceae; genus JBFEYJ01. Next base: position 3,380 of record JBFEWO010000168.1, read on the forward strand.
TCTACCCCACCGATTCGGGTTACGCCCTGGGTTGCCAAATCGAGGACAAGCATGCGCTGGATCGCATCCGCGCCATACGCCGTCTCGACGATCGGCACAACTTCACCCTGGTCTGCCGCGACCTCTCCGAAATCAGCACCTATGCCAAGGTGGATAATACGGTGTTTCGCCTGCTCAAGGCGGTCACCCCGGGGGCTTACACCTTCATCCTCAATGCCACTCGTGAGGTGCCGCGGCGCATCCAGAGCAAGCGCAAGACCATCGGCCTGCGCGTTCCGGACAACGCCATTGTCCGCGACTTGCTGGATGCACTGGGCGAGCCGCTGATGAGCACCACCCTGATCCTGCCCGGGGAGAGCAATCCCGAATGCGATCCTTATGAAATCCGCCAGAACCTGGAGCATGCGGTGGATCTCATCATCGACGGTGGCTATGGTAGCTTCGAGCCGACCACGGTCGTGGACCTCACCGAGGATGTGCCCCAGGTGGTGCGGCGTGGTCTGGGCGACCCGGCGCCGTTTGAGGTATAAGAGGCAGGGTTATTACAGGTATAATCAGCCGATGAACGAGTTGAGTACACTGCAGTTGGTGGTGGTGGCCATTATTCCGGTCCTCTTTGCTATCACCATGCATGAGGCCGCACACGGCTGGGTGGCGCTGCGTCTGGGCGATCCTACGGCTAAAATGCTCGGCCGCCTGACCTTCAATCCGATACCGCATATCGACCCGGTGGGCACCATTCTGGTCCCGGCGGGCCTCCTTCTCATGAGCGCCTTGGCAGGGGGAACCCCTTTTCTGATAGGCTGGGCAAAACCGGTACCGATAACCGCACAAAACCTGCGAAAGCCGCGCCGGGATATGGCCTTTGTCGCACTGGCCGGCCCGACATCGAATCTGCTGATGGCCCTGTTTTGGGCGCTGATGCTGCGCCTGGGGATGGAACTGGTGGATACCAGTCAGGGGATAGGGGAGTTTCTGATCTATTCCGGTCAGGTGGGGATTTACATCAATGCGATCCTGCTGGCGCTGAATATTCTGCCGCTGCCACCGCTGGACGGCAGCCGGGTGGTTTCCTCCCTATTGCCGCCGCGCCTGGAATGGCAGTACAACCGTTTGGAAAATTTTGGCTTTCCCATATTATTGCTGCTTTTGATCACCGGCATCCTGGGAGGCATATTGTCTCCGATCATTAATCTGGTGTGGATGACGGTGACGAGGATTGTTGGCCTGTAGCGCAATGGCGACAGGCCGTATTGGTGTCCCAATTAATTATAAAATCAGGAAGCGAGATTGAACTTGGCAACACATAACCAGCGCGTGCTCTCCGGCATGCGTCCTACCGGAAAGCTGCATCTTGGTCACTATCACGGTGTGCTAAAAAACTGGCTCAAGCTGCAGCACGAATACGAGTGCTTCTTCTTCGCAGCCGATTGGCACGCACTCACCACCGAATACGAAAACAGCGGCATTATCGCCGAAAGTGTGTGGGAGATGCTGATCGACTGGCTGGCCGTGGGAATCAATCCGGGCTCGGCCAAGATGTTCATTCAGTCACAGGTACCGGAGCACGCCGAACTGCATCTGCTGCTCTCCATGATCACCCCATTGGGTTGGCTCGAGCGGGTGCCGACCTACAAGGACCAGCAGGAGAAGCTCAAGGAGAAGGATCTCGCCACCTACGGTTTTCTCGGTTATCCGCTGCTGCAGAGCGCCGATATCCTCATCTACCGCGCCACCCAGGTGCCGGTGGGTGAGGACCAGGTGGTGCACGTAGAGCTGACCCGTGAGGTGGCGCGCCGCTTCAACCATCTTTATGGCCGTGAGCCGGGCTTCGAGGAGAAGGCAGAGGCCGCCGCCAAGAAGATGGGCAAGAAGGCAGCCAAGCTCTATCACGAACTGCGCAAGCGCTA
>JBFEWO010000190.1:0-3906 GCA_041546305.1 Thiohalomonadaceae bacterium
GTGCCTGAGGCGCCGCTGCCGGTGCCGCTCTATCCACCTCACGGCACCTGGCTGCTGTGCGGTTACGGGCGCTTCGGCAAGGCGGTTAAGGAAAATCTGGATCGCGAAGGGGTAAAAACGGTGATTGTCGAGGTTGATCCGGAAGGGACTGGCTGCGCCGGATTTTGTGTGATCGGCCGCGGAACCGAGGCCGAAACTCTGCGCGCCGCCGGCGTGGAGCATGCCGCCGGTATCGTTGCCGGCACTGATGATGATGCCAATAATCTCTCTATCGTCATGACGGCGGCGGAACTGAATCCGGACCTGTTCATGGTGGCGCGTCAGAACAAGCGGGACAATCACGAAATCTTCCAGGCGGCGTTGCTGGATCTGGTGATGCAGCGCAGCGAGATTATCGCTCGGGATATTTTCGCCATGATCACCACCCCACTGCTGGATGATTTCCTGCAGCTGATTCTGAAGCAGAGCAACGACTGGGCCAATGAGCAGATCAGCCGCCTTACGGCCGTAGTTGGCGAATCGGTGCCAGATATCTGGTATTTCACCATTGAGGAGTCCCAATGCCCGGCAGTCCTCGAGGTGTTGAAAGAGGGAGGGAAAGTGCACATCGAGGAGCTCACGCGCGATGCCCGAGATCGCGACAACCGGCTCTCTTGCCTCCCCTTGTTACTGAAGCGAAAGGATCATGACCCAATGCTCTTTCCGTCGGATGAGGTCAGCCTGCAGCCTGGCGATCAGCTGTTATTTGCAGGCAGGATAGGTGCCTACGAGCGAATGAAATGGAGCCTGCAAAATCAGAATGCCTTGCGTTATGTGCAGACGGGAAGAGAGTACGCTTCTGGATATTTCTGGCGAAAATTCGTGCATAACAACGAGCGTGCATAGGCAAGCGTGAGGCAGCTTTTAATTGTGGGAGCGAATGTCCCGACCGCGATTTCAGGTGTGACTGGCGGACAAGGCGAGGCAGATTAGTGATAATAAAAAAGGCCGGAATATCCGGTTTTGTTTTGTTCAGTTGTAACTTGGCAGGTAGAGCGGATAGAGGACAGTCTCTTCTTTCTCGATACGTTCCCCCAACACCGTGCCAATGGTGGCAAAGTCCTGGGCAAAGTGGGCGGCAAGTTCTTCATCCACGCCAATGGCTGAGTATTTGTTGAGAAATTTCATCGCCACCTTGGCAATTTCGTCCATCTCGCGGCGGAAGTCCCGAATCAACTCGTTGTTGCTCTCATCACTGGCAAGGCAGCGGTCCAGATAAATATAGAGCCGCACATTCTCGGTTAGCAGGTGGGATTGCAGGCCGCTTTTAAAGGTTTCCAGCTTTTCGGAAACGGCAGGGTAATCCTTTTGATCGAAGGCCTCCTGGATCTCGCCATAGAGAATTAACAAAGCCTGATGGTCTCCCTTGAGCGAGTCGATGAGGTCCGGTGCATAACGGATCTCCGTACCGGGAGCAGTGCTGTACTGGGGTGTCTGAGTCGTGCTTGCGGTGGTTTTCTCGTTATTTTTTTTGAATAGCCCGAACATCATCCCTCTCCTTGTTCTGTGGTGGTAGGAAAATTTCCCGATTAGGTCTCTCCCAATCGGTCAAGCCGGTATCCATGCTGGTACACGGCGCTCAGATTCCACCCCTGTTCCGGCACCAGCGAGAGTTTCTTGCGTACGCGGCTGATGTGGGTATCCACCGTGCGGGTATTCAGATTGGTGGAGTGGCCCCAAATCTTCCTCAGCAGCTCCTCCCGGGAGTGAAGTTTGCTGATATTGCCGAGGAGGTGAGTAGCCAGGCTGAACTCCTTCTGGGTGAGTTCAATGGCGGCGCCGTCGCGGTGAAGCTGGCGGCTACTCATGTCAATGCTGAAGGGACCTATCTGCCGGAGACCCTCTGGCGGTTGATAGTTCGAACTGCGGCGGGCGAGTACCTCGATCCGGGCCAGTAGCTCCTGACGCCGCAGGGGTTTGAGCAGGTAATCGTCTGCCCCGGCTTTCAGTGCCTGGACAATGTCTGTTTCCTCATCCCTGCCGGTGATGAACATCACCGGTATCGTGTGGCCGATCTCCTGGCGTAGCTGTTTGAGGAGGTCCAGGCCGCTGATGCCGGGTAACTCCCAGTCGAGCAGGATCATTTGAGGCAGGTCGCGATTGAGATTGGAGGCAAAATGTTCACCACTGCTGTAGCTGTGGTGCTCATAACCGGCGCTATTCAGCCAATGGCCGAGGAGACGGCTTTGGACATGATCGTCTTCTACAAGTGCAATGTTCACGGTTCATTCCTTCGTTTTTCGTTGCCGTTCATTCCGTCGCACGTTGAATGCTTGGTGTTATCTTATACTGAATCAAATGAACGTGAATTAAAAGATAGACCACTTTTTTTACTTTTTCAGCGAATCGGCAGCAAACTGTCATAACAACCCAGGATTAATCCCTGATGATAAAGAATTTAGATAAAAATCAGTCGGTTATAGGGAGGGGTCGTGACGGGAACGGCTATGCCCTGCTGCAAGAGGTGGTAGCTCTGCTCCAGCAATTGTTAACTCAGGATGAGCCGGGCCACATCGATTTGCGCTCACTCCCGCTGAGTTCGGAGGACATGGCGCTGCTTACTGAAACTCTGGGGGAGGGAGGTGTGTTTGCCGAGGTCAGGGACTTTGGCCTGACCCGGGTGCGTCAGACAGGTATTCCAGGGGTCTGGTGGGTAGTCCACCTGGATGATGAAGAGCAGCTCATTGCCGAATTCATCGAGGTCAATTACGTTCCTGAGGTGTTGATCACCCCCACTGATGATATCCGCGAAGGGCGCGAAGCGCTTAAGGCGCGCCTGTTCGAAGTCGAGATGGCGAGGAAAAGGAAGAAGTAATTCGGTTTAAAGTTAAAGGTTCAAAGAACCCATTCAGGGCAGTGCCCCTACCTTGAATTGACTTGCGCCTTACCTTTCATGCTCCAGTTTACCGAGTAGGTCGGATTTGCACAGCGTAATCCGACAAATCGGAGGCAGGATGACTTCACATCATTCCCACGCACTGCTTGGGAATGCCCATCTGTGGGAGCGTCGACCCGGTCGCGATTCACCCAGCGAGTCTCTGTTACATCGTGTCGAGGCTCCGCTCCTACTTTGAACCTTGAACTTTGAACTTTCAACTTTGATCTTTGAACTGACTTAGGTCAGTCTTAAACAAAATCATCCCCAAGGAAGAATGATGGCTGAGCCCCGTTTCCTGGCCCACAAAGCTCTGCAAACCCTGTTCGACGCTCTGTCGCAGGCGGGTTATCGCGTCTTTGCTCCGCAGGTCAGCGACGGTGCGCTGCAATTGGCCGAATGCACCGATGCGGCAAAACTGCCCTGGGGCATTATCGACAGCCAATCACCCGGCAATTACAGGCTCGGTCCCGGCGATAGACAACGCGCCTTCGCCTGGGCCAATGGCCCACAGGCCTTAAAACCCCTGCTGTTCGCCCCCAGTGAAACCCTATGGCGGGTCAGCCGCGATTCGAACGGCACTCTGGCATTTTCAACGGCACAACCTCAGGTTGAGCCGCGGGCGGTCATCGGCGTGCGCCCCTGCGACCTCGCCGCACTGGAGATTCAGGACCGCCACTTTCTCGCTGGCCATGAGGACGGTTATTACGCGGCCCGGCGGCAGAAGCTCTTTCTCGTGGCCGTCAATTGCAGCCATCCTGCCGCCACCTGTTTCTGTGCCTCAACTGGTGATGGTCCCGCGACTGATAAAGGTTTTGACCTCATCCTCGATGAGCTGGATGAGGGATTTGTAATTAAAGGTAGCAGTGATAGTGGGCTCGCACTTCTACAGGGGATGGCACTGCCGGAGGCCGTCACCGCCCAACAGGACATGGTGCTGAAACAACAGCAGCATGCTGCAGCGGCCCAGCAGCGCACCATGCCCTCCGGCA
>JBFEWO010000132.1:0-7730 GCA_041546305.1 Thiohalomonadaceae bacterium
CGCCGCTGGCAGTTGAGCTACCAGCAAGCCGGCCCCGAACAACTGATCCCAGGACTGCCGCTGCGCATCCTCAAGGACTTCCAGCCAGAGGAAGAGTACATCCTTGAGGAAGGCGACATGCTATACCTGCCCCCAGGCGTAGTCCATCATGGAGTGGCACTGGGGGACTGCATCACCATCTCAATCGGTTTTCGTGCCCCCGCCAAGGTTGAACTGCTCAGTGGTTATGTTGCCGATGCCCTGTCGCAGATGGATACCGAGGCCTTTTACGAGGACCCGGATCTCGTGCCGCAGGCCAACCCTGGTGAGATCACGCAGCAGGCCCGGGAGAAGATTCGGCAAATCATCCGCGCACTGCTGCTGGATGATGAAAGCATCGATCGTTGGTTCGCCAGCTTCACCACTGATGTGCGACCAGGCCATTATTTGCCGGAACCGGAAGAGACATTAAGCACAGCGGAACTACTAGCTGCACTGCAGCACCAAGGCGAACTGTGGCGCAGTGAATATGCCCGCTTTGCCTATACCGATACTGCTGAGATGGCGACCCGCCTCTACGTCGCCGGTGAAGAGTTTACCCTTGGCACAAACCTCCGCTTTGCAGCACCCCTGCTTTGCGGCCAACGCGTTTATACACGTGATGAGCTTACGCCACACCTCAAGCAGGCGGATTTTGCGGACTTGCTACGAGAGCTCTATAACCTTGGTGCGGTCTATTTCCCCGGAGAATGAGGAGCAGTGAGCGCAAGTCACGCTAATATCAATATCCGTCAGACGACATGGCAACAGGACCATGCGGATATCAGTGCGCTTCGCCGGGCAGTCTTCATCATCGAACAGGGTGTCCCTGAGGAAATGGAGTGGGATGGCCTGGATGATGATGCCATCCACCTGCTGGCGGAAGATGCCGCGGGACAAACGATTGCCACCGCCCGGATGCTCATCGACGGCCACATCGGTCGGGTGGCCGTACTGAAGCCGCGGCGGGGCATGGGTGTCGGCAAAATGCTCATGCACCAGTTACTGGAACTGGCCCGTGGGTTGGGTTATCACAGGGTGTTTCTCGATGCGCAGGTGGAGGCCATCGACTTCTACCTGCGACTAGGTTTCACCGCCGAGGGGGAGATCTTCATGGACGCCGGTATTCCTCATCGCCATATGCATCTGGATCTCTAGCGCCATCTCCAATTTCTGCACTCGAATCTCACTCCCCCTTGAAGCCCATGTCTACAGCCGGTAGTTTTACCTTACAAGCCGAAAGGAGACAGCGCATGCCGGATAATCCAATCCTGGGACAAAGTGACGAAGACATCGAGCTGACCAGCGCCGAGGCGAACCGCCGCATTGCACTTGAATTGGTCCGCCAGGCAAAGCGTGAGGTCTACATCATGAGCTATGATCTCGACGCACCAGTGTTCAGCCATCAGGAGTTCGTCGAGGCGCTTTCCCGCTTCGTCCGTAGTTCGCGTTATGCCCAGGCCCACATCCTGCTGCAAACACCGGACAAAGCCGTCAAACAGGGACACTGCCTGATCTCCCTGGCCCAGCGTCTGAGCAGTCAGATACGCCTCCACCACCCAGGACCGGAGCACCGCGACTACTTTGAAACATTCATGGTGGTTGATGGTATCGGCTACTTCAAGCGCCTGCTGGCTGACCGCTACGAGGGCATCGCCTGCTTCAAGGCGCCGATTGCCGCCCGTGATCTGCGTGACCTCTTTTTGATGATGTGGGAGCGCTCCGAACCGGAAACCCAGGTACGCCGATTGCAGATCTGAATTGCGACCGGTTTCTCCTCACCAGCAGATGCATCTGGCCTTGCGATACAGTACGCTGCGCTGACGCACCATTCGATCACCAACCCTCCGGAATTTAATGACATTATGGGTAAATCGCTGTCTGTTCATTACACCGTTGTGCCTGTCCAACCCGAGGCCCACCTGTTCGAGGTGACGCTGACGATCACCAGCCCCGCCCCCGAGGGACAGCGTGTGTCACTGCCGGCCTGGATCCCGGGCAGTTACATGATCCGTGACTTCGCGAAAAACATCGTAACCCTCGAAGCCAGCTGCGAAGGCCAACCCGTAACGTTGGAGAAACTCGACAAACAAACCTGGCAGGCGGCGCCCTGCAGTGCCCCCCTCGAATTGCACTACACCGTCTATGCCTGGGACCTCTCGGTACGTGCGGCCCACCTGGATACCACCCATGGTTATTTCAACGGCACCAGTCTGTTTCTGCGAGTGGAGGGACAAGATGAGCAACCCTGCAGTGTTGAGCTGTTGCCCCCGCAGGGCGACATCTACCGCAACTGGCGTGTAGCCACCACCCTGCCCTCGCTCAAGGCTCCCGCTTACGGCTTTGGCCTCTATCAGGCGGCCGACTATGACGAGCTCATCGACCATCCGGTGGAGATGGGCAACTTTACCCTTATCGAATTCGAGGCCAAAGACATCCCGCACGCCATGGTGATCACCGGTAAACACTATGCCGATACGGATAGATTGAAACGCGATCTGCAACTGATCTGCGAATACCACATCGACCTTTTCGGTGAGGCGCCCTTTGAGCGCTACCTGTTCCAGACCATGGTGGTTGGCAACGGCTATGGCGGTCTGGAGCATCGCAGTTCAACCAGCTTGCTGTGCAGTCGCGATGACCTGCCCCGGCCTGGCGATGAGAGTATCAGTGAAAATTACCGTGGATTTCTCGGTCTCTGCAGTCACGAGTACTTCCACAGCTGGAACGTCAAACGTATTAAACCGACCGCTTTCCAGCCCTATGACCTCTCGCAGGAAGTCCACACTCCCTTACTCTGGGCCTTCGAGGGCTTTACCGCCTACTATGATGATATTTCGCTGATACGCTGCGGCCTGATCCCGGCGGACAGCTATCTGGAGCTGCTCGGCCAGACCATCACCCGGGTGATCCGTGGCAGTGGCCGTCTCAAGCAGTCAGTCAGTCAGTCGAGCTTCGATAGCTGGACCAAGTTCTACAAGCAGGACGAAAACGCCCCCAACGCCATCGTCAGTTACTACACCAAGGGCAGCCTGGTGGCACTCGCCCTTGATCTCACGCTTCGCAGTCAGAGCGGCGGCGGGAAGTCGCTCGATGATGTGATGCGCGCCCTCTGGCAGCGCCATGGCAAGCCGCACGTGGGCATCACCCCCGAGCAGATGGAGGCCCTGATTGCTGAGGTAGCAGGAACCGACCTCAGCAATTTCCTGGAAAAGGCACTGCGTGGCACCGAGGATCTCCCCTTGTCCGAACTGCTCAACGAGGTGGGAGTGAATTACCAGCTACGCACCGCTAGCAGCAACAGCGACAAGGGAGGCACGCCGGGCAAGGAGAACGGCGAGGTGCCGCTGGCCCTCGGCGTGCGTTACGGCAGCGACCCGCTCGGGGCCAAACTGCTTAATGTATTCGATGGAGGTGCTGCGCAGGAGGCGGGGTTGTCAGCCGGTGATATCGTGGTGGCTATCGACGGTCTGCGTGCCACTCAGGAAAACATCGAAAAACTGCTCGCCTGGCACCGCTCACAAGAGAACGTCAAAGTACATGCCTTTCGCCGTGACGAGCTGATGGCATTCACTGTGCCGCTCCGGCGGGCGCCGGTCGACACCTGCTATCTGCAGCAGGACGAAAAGGCAACCGAGACGCAACGTTCGATCCGCACCGGCTGGCTGGGTTTGAAAAGCTAGAGAATCGGACCTTCGGGTCCCGGCGGAAACTCCGGTTCCGGCTCATGCTGCTCGTGAAACTCCTCCACCAGCGCCAGGGCCGCGTCGACTTTCTGAAAGCGCGCAAGGTGAAACAGCGCCTCTCCCTCGTGGACCAGAGGAAGGTTGCTCCGCCCCACGATGATCCCTTTGTGAGGCGCTCGCACTTCCACCTCCCTTTCACCGAACGGGTCCGCCACCACACCGAGAAGCGTATCCTTCTCCACCTGGGTGCCCAGTGCCACCATGGCACGGAGAATTCCGCTCTCAGGCGAGCGCACCCAGTTGCTGGCGCGGGCGATCACCGGTTTGTAGGGCTTTTTCTTTTTTCGCGATAGCGGGAGCATATCGAGCGCACGCATCACATTGATGATGCCGTTCACCCCGGCGCGAATCGATACCTCGTCGAATCGCAAGGCCTCGCCCGCCTCGTACAGCAACATGGGGATCCCCTGCTCTGCGGCAGCCTGCCGCAGGGAACCGTCACGGACATTGGCATTGATCAGCACCGGTGTGCCAAAGGCCTCTGCCAGACGCGCGGTCTCTTCATCGTCGAGATTGGCCCGCACCTGCGGCAGGTTGCTGCGATGCAGACCACCCGTGTGCAGGTCGATGCCATGGGTGCATTGGGCAACGATCTCCTCCATGAACAGGTTGGAAACCCGGGAGGCCAGCGAGCCGCGCTCATGGCCGGGAAAACTGCGATTGAGATCGCGGCGATCCGGGAGATAACGCGAGCGATCCAGAAAGCCGTGTACGTTGACGATAGGAATGGCGATCAGGCTGCCTCGCAGACGGCTAAGAATCGGCAGTTTGAGCAAGCGACGGATGATCTCCACGCCATTGAGCTCATCGCCATGAATCGCGCCGGAGACAAACAGACGCGGTCCGGAGCGCTTGCCATTGACCACATGGAGCGGCATGGCCAGCATGGTGTGGGTGTACAGCTTGGCCACGGGCAGATCGATAGTTGCCCGATTGCCGGGAAGAACCTCGATACCGTTGATACTGACCGTGGTGCCCATGTCAGCCTTTACCGCGAGTACGGGTTTTGTGCGGCTTGGCATTTTCTTCAATGAACTTGATGATCATGCCCGCCACATCCTTACCGGTATAAGTTTCGATGCCCTCCAGGCCTGGCGAGGAATTCACCTCAATCACCAGCGGGCCACTGGCTGAACGTATGATATCCACACCGGCTACATTCAGCCCCATGGTGCCGGCTGCACGGATGGCCGTTGCCCGCTCCTGTGGCGTCAGGCGGGTGACGCTGGCACTCCCCCCGCGATGCAGGTTGGAACGGAACTCCCCTTCCTTGGCACGACGCTCCATCGCAGCAACCACCTTGTTGCCCACGACCAGACACCGCACGTCACTGCCGCCCGCCTCCTTGATAAACTCCTGCACCAGAAAATCCGCCCCCAGTTCACGAAAGGCATCGATGACACTCTCCGCCGCCTTTTGCGTCTCTGCCAGTACCACCCCCTTCCCCTGGGTTCCTTCCAGCAGTTTCACCACCACCGGCGCGCCCCCGACCAGTTCGATGAGGTCTTTGGTGTTATCCACGTGGTGGGCAAAACTGGTCAGCGGTAAACCGATCCCCTTGCGCGAAAGCAGTTGCAGGGAACGCAGTTTATCCCGAGATCGGCCGATGGCTACCGACTCATTGAGCGGGAAACTGCCCATCATCTCGAACTGGCGCAACACGGCCAGCCCGTAGGAGGTGATCGATGCGCCAATGCGTGGAATGACTGCATCGAAATGCTCCAGGCGCTCACCACGATAGTTAATGCCCGGTTTGGCCGTCGCAATATCCATATAGCACTTCAGAGTATCCAGCACACGCACCTCATGCCCATGCGCGCGCGCCACCTCCACCAGTCGCCGGGTGGAATAGAGATTTTTATTGCGAGAAAGAATGGCGATCTTCATCGACTCAATTTTGTCCTTTATCATGTAATGGTTTTGTGCCAACCAGGTAAGAGGCGGCTGGGTCGACGCCATAGCGTCCACTGAGTGCCGTGCGGCCCAACAGCATGCGAAAACGCATATTATCGCGGTTGGTCAGGGTCATTTCTATCGGCCAGCAGTGACCGTTGATACACATCTCGGTTTGAATCACCAGACGTCGTTCCCGGTGGCCGCCGGAATCGCTGACGATCCGTTGATCAATGACCTCGGCCTCACAAGTCTGTTCAATGTCTATTCGATGCTGCCAGGGATGAAGCGTGAACCGTACCATGCGCACGCCTCGCTCGTAATACACTTCGGTTGAGAAGGCATGTAGTGCCGAGGTGCGGGCCCCGGTGTCGACTTTGGCCTTGATGTGTTCGATACCCAGTTTCGGCAAGGAAACCCATTCGCGCCATCCCAACAGAGGGGGTTTATCGTCCGTACTGAAGCCCATGTTATTTTGTCCATACCTGCTCAACGCCATTCGGCTTTCTTATTTGAGCGTAGCGGGTGATTCCCGACATTGTCGAGGCATTCGGGTATAATCGGGCATCCTCCGATATTCGACAAGCTTCCATGAGTACCAACCTGCTAATTCTCCACCCGAAACTCCCTGACGCCCTGCCGAAGGATCTCGATAGCTTGATCGCCATGCTGCAAGCGCTGGAATTTATTGACGCCACCCTCACCTATCAGGGGAATATACATTACCGGCCTGGCGAAGAGTTTCTCTCCCTGATGACCTTCCTCGGCTGCTCTCCGGTGGTCGCCCTCGGTGAACCTGGGCTGACCGGCGAGGACTTCTGTCATGTGGCCTTCGAAGGCCCAGCGGAGCAGACACAATTCATCGGCGGAAAAAACGTCAAACCACCACGATGCCCGAAATGTGGTTATCGCTTCACAGACTGGCCGGAACGGGTCAGCGCCTGGGAATCCGACAGGGAAAACGATCGCCTCGGCTGTCCGGAGTGCGGCAGCGAGCTGTCGCTGACCACACTCAAATGGCGCCAGTGTGCAGGCTTTGGGCGTTTCTTTATCAAGGTCTGGGGGATCTTCGAGGGCGAGGCCGTCCCGAGTGACCGCTTGCTCGATGCTCTGCAGCAACACACCGGCACCGCCTGGAGCTACTTCTACTATCAAACCACCTGACAGAGACATCAAGCGGAAATCGTTCCCTTAAATTTCGGGAGCGATCATCTGGCCACAACTCACAATCGCTCCCTCACGATCTCGGCGATCTCCTCATCCTCCAGGAGCACCGGATTGGTCTTCATGCTGTTGTTACGGGACTGGGCCACAATGGTGGGGATATCGCTCTCGTTGATACCGAAACCGGACAGGCATGGCAGTCGTAAGGCTTCTGTCCACTCAACCAGAAAATCAATTAACGCGCCACATGCCGCCTCATCGTCAAGCTCAGACTGGCCGCCCAGCAATCGGCCCACCTCAGCATACTTACCCAGCGCGGGGCTTTGTGGCTCACGTTCATGCAGTGCACGGATATTCACCGCCGTTGCCGCGGCAACAGTAGTGCCACAAGCTACTCCATGTGGAACAGGGAACAGGGAGCCCAGCGGCTGGGCCAGGCCATGGACCGAACCGAGCCCCACCTGGGCCAGGGTGATTCCGGAAAGTAGTGCCGCATATGCCATTGCGGCGCGACCATTGCGAGCCTCGGGGCTCTCACCGCCTGCATAGGCCGCCATAAACCCTTCAGACACCGCTTGCAGCCCGCTCAAAGCCAGCGCATCGGTGAATGGATTGGCCCGCAGCGAGACATAGGATTCAAGCAACTGGGTAAAGGCATCCATCCCCTGGGCGGCAATCAACTCTGCAGGACACCCTTCCAGCAATTGGGGATCGATGATTGCCGTGCGTGCGACCAGGGAGTCATGACGGAAGGATTTTTTATATCCCTCCCTTCCCCGCATACTGAGTACCGCATTCTTGGTGGCCTCGCTGCCGGTGCCGGCCGTGGTGGGCACGGCAATAAACGGCAGGGATGGCCCATTGTAGGGAAGGCCTTTACCCACATCCTCCAGATGGTCGAGCACAGAG
>JBFEWO010000154.1:0-6504 GCA_041546305.1 Thiohalomonadaceae bacterium
GATGCTGCTTTCTCCCGAGGACAATTTACAGAGCCTCATCGGAGAGGAGCTTTATCGCCAGACGGCGACTGCCATGGCCACGCGCGGTTATAGCGAGGCGATGGTCAGTCGCATGCGCCCCTGGGCCATTGTGCTCACCCTCAACATGCCTCAGGCCAAAACGGGGATCTTCCTCGATTATTCGCTCTACCTTCAGGCTGTCGACCAGGGTAAGCCGGTGCGTGGGCTGGAACAGATGGAGGAGCAGCTCAGCGTGTTTACCACTCTGACCCTGGGCGACCAGATCAGTTTGTTGCGCGATACTTTACGCGAACAGGCGGATTTTCCCCAATTGTTCGAGCGGCTGCTGGAGGCTTATCTCAAGCGTGATTTGCAGGCGTTGTCCGCATTGAGCGAGCAGAGCCTTCAGGTGAGCGAGGAGGGCCTGCAGCAGCGTTTCACGGAGGCGGTGCTCGATGAGCGCAATCAACTGATGGTTCGGCGCTTGCTGCCCATGCTTGAAACCGGGGGGATCTTTGTCGCCATTGGTGCGCTGCATTTGCCTGGTGAGAAAGGCCTGCTGGCATTGCTTCGCCAGCAGGGGCTGCGTATCACTGCGGTTTACTGAATCGCCCAGTAGCGGTTATAGGCGTAGAGCAGGGCAAGAATGGTCAGGGCCGCCAGCACGGTGTTGTGTTCGTGGTTGCGGTACCACTGGCGGGCATTCCATTGGGTGTGACGCAACTCAGCGAGCTTGAGTGGATTGGGGATCAGGCGCGGGGTGCTTTTCTTGTAGGCCTGCCAGGCATCTCCGAAAGCTTGGGCCAGTCCCTCTTCCTCACCGAGAATGGTGGGGATATAGGTAATGGCGAACAGCAACAGGCTAACCACCCATGCCACCGGATTGGCGATGATCACATTCACACCGACCAGCAACAACAATGAACCGAAATAGAGCGGGTTGCGCACCATGCCATAAATACCGTAACTGGCAAGTTGATCATTTTTGTGCAGCATGCCTGCGGAAAGCGAGCGCACTAGCACGCCGGCGGCAATCAGGAGGATCCCGATAAGCCCTTCCGGCGAGGAGAATGCCTTGACCGGTTGGCGCAGGTAGACAAACAAGTAGAGCAGCAGCAACAACCAGATCACGCGGGCGATGAGCACGCGATGTTTACGCAGAGCGAGCCGAAAGGGTGTGCTGGTGCTAGTGGTCATGTGTCAGGTATCTCATTGGCGAAAAGTCTGGCATTTTACCTGCTTATTGGTTTGGCGTCAGCTGCCAGGCAATTTGTTCGCCGGCCCGATAAGGAACCAGCTGCTCTTCCCCAAAGGGATAAGCGTTAGGTACATCCCAGGCTATACGCCTCAATGTGATGGTATCGGTATTGCGCGGCAGGCCATAGAAGTCGGCACCAAAGAAACTGGCGAAGCCCTCGAGTCTGTCCAGTGCCCCGGCACGCTCGAAAGCTTCCGCATAGAGCTCAATCGCAGCATGGGCAGAATACATGCCCGCACAGCCGCAGGCAGTCTCCTTGGCATTTTTGGCATGGGGGGCACTGTCAGTACCGAGGAAGAACTTCGGATTCCCCGAGACGGCCATCTCCATCAGTACCTCGCGATGGGATTCGCGCTTCAGCACCGGCAGGCAGTAGTGGTGCGGGCGGATGCCACCGACCAGCATGGCATTGCGGTTGAGCAGCAGGTGTTGCGGTGTGATGGTAGCGGCAACCCGCTCACCGGCGTGTAGAACGAAATCGGCCATCTCCCGGGTGGTGATGTGCTCGGTCACCACCTTGAGCTCGGGGATGTGTTCCAACAGCGGTTTTAGTACCGTATCAAGGAAGACCGCTTCACGATCGAAAATGTCCACTTGGGCATCGGTGACCTCACCATGCACCAGCAGCGGTAACCCGACTTCCGCCATCGCCCTTAAGGCGGCCTCGGGTTTATAGATATGGGTTACCCCAGAGTCGGAATTGGTGGTGGCGCCGGCCGGATAGAGCTTGACCGCCTGGACCACGCCGCTTTCCTTCGCCTTATGGATCTCCTCAGGCGTTGTGTTGTCGGTTAGATAGAGGGTCATTAGCGGGGTGAAATCACTGTTTGCCGGGAGGGCCGCCAGGATACGCTCACGATAAGCGAGGGCTTGCGCCGTAGAAGTGACGGGCGGTCGCAGGTTGGGCATGACAATGGCTCGATGAAAGCGGGCGGCGCTATGACCGATGACCGCCTTGAGGGCCTCATCATCGCGCAGGTGCAGGTGCCAGTCGTCGGGGCGGGTGAGTGTCAGTTCTTGCATCGGTGCGGAATCAGGCTGTCAAAGGTGGCATTATTATGCCAGAAACGGTGTGTAGAGAGGGTATGTTTTCCACGCCGGTTAGGGTGGGTAGTAAGCGGAGTGCCTGCTGTCGGCCGTACATGTTTGAAGAATCAGGAGTGGTAGTGGAAGTTCTGGTAATTGTTGTTTTGCTGGCCGTAGCTTGGTACTGGTACGACAGTAGTCTGGCGAAGGAGGCGGCAGTAGGTGCGGCCCGCCGGGCTTGTGAACGGCATAATCAGCAGTTGCTGGATGAAACCGTCGCGCTGATGACTGTACGTCCGCAACGGGACGCCAGCGGCAGAATGCGGCTATTAAGAGACTACCGCTTTGAATTCAGCGGCGACGGGGAGCGTCGTTCCAGTGGTGAGATCAGCCTGTTGGGGCAACGGGTGACAGGGCTGAACCTGTCACTGGAGAACCATACCGTCTATGAGCAGGAGGATGAGCGATCCCATTGAGTTCTTGCTTTTGTCCGCTCCCTTTCGGGCAGACGTTGTATCCGTGACGGCTTATAAAGTATGCTTCGGAGATATAAGTAGAACAAATAAGTAAGTCAAGGGGAGATGAGGGAGTCATGGCGGATCGACGGTTACAGGTATTCCACACAGTGGCGAGGTTGCTGAGCTTCACCAAGGCTGCCGAGTCACTGCACATGACGCAGCCGGCGGTGACCTTCCAGGTACGCCAGCTGGAGGAGTATTTCAATACCCGCTTATTTGACCGAACCCATAATCGCATCAGCCTCACCGAGGCCGGACAACGGGTGTACCAGTATGCCGACCGCATATTCTCCCTTTATGCGGAGATGGAAAATTCGGTACGAGATCTGACCGGTGAGGTCAGTGGTGTGCTACTGCTGGGAGCCAGCACCACGATCGCCGAATACATGCTTCCTGCGCTCCTTGGCGATTTCAAGGCCAAGTATCCGGAAGTGTCCATTCGCCTGCAGGTGGCCAACACCGATGGCATTGTCTCAATGGTAGAAAACAACGTCATCGACCTGGGAGTGGTCGAGGCGCCAGTCAGTAACAAAAACCTGGTGGTCGAGACCTGCCGTATGGATCAGATGGTGCTGATCGTGCCACCTGGGCATGAGTTGGCAAGCGAAAATAGTGTACCGATTACTGAGCTGACCCGTTATCCCTACATTTGCCGCGAGGAGGGGTCGGGCACCCGTGAGGTGATGCTGGAGGCGATGGCTGTCGCCGGTGCCAATCCTGCCGATCTCAATATCGTCATGGAACTCGGCAGTCCCGAGGCGGTAAAAGGGGCGGTAGAGGCCGGTATGGGCGTTTCCATTCTCTCGCGTGCCACCATCGACAAGGAGCTCAAGCTCGGCTCATTGATTGCCATCAACCTGGAACAACACATTGAGCGTCCTTTCTCCTTCGTCCACCAGAAGCAGAAATTCCGTCTGCGTGCGATGGAGATGTTACTTGATTTTGCCCGTACCTATTGTCGAGAGCATCCATAAGCAGGGTGGGCCTACCTGTCTCTGTACGTCCTGACAACCAAAAATTATGCATATCACTGGAAAAACCGGCGGCAGTCCGGAAAAGCGTCTGGTTGAACTCTATGCGCAGTTGCCCGAGGCAGAGCGAAAGAGTCTGCTGGATTTTGCTGAGTTCCTCGCCTCCCGCTGTGAACCGGCGGCTCCTGTGTCACTGGAGCCCCTGGTTATTCCGAGGCCGGCGGAAGAAACCGTAGTGGCAGCGATGAAACGGCTACGGGAAACCTACCATATGCTTGATCATTCCCGGTTGCTGCATGAAGCCTCGGGGCTGATGGCCCAGCACCTGATGCAGGGGCGTCCCGCACCGGAGGTGATAGACGATCTGGAGCAGCTGTTCCTTCGTCACTTTGAAAAACTGCTGGAGGAGTTCGGCGAAAAATGATGGAGATCATTCGCCAGTGGTTCCATCGCTATTTCTCGGACCCCCAGGCGGTGCTGCTTGCTGTTCTGCTGATCGGCGGTTTTACCGTGGTACTGACCATGGGGGAGATGTTGGCCCCGGTGCTGGCCAGCATCGTTATCGCCTATCTGCTCGAGGGAATCATCCACACCATGGAGTCTCGCGGTGCGCCGCGTTTTCACGTGGTGCTTCTGGTGTTCATGAGCTTCATGGCCTTTCTTCTGTTCCTGTTGTTCGGCGTGGTGCCGCTGCTTTGGGAACAGACGGCGGAGCTGGTGCGTGAGCTGCCCAACTACCTCAATCGGGGTCAGCAGGTGTTGCTCGGGCTGCCGGAGCATTATGCCTTTATCTCCGAGGCGCAGATCCGCGAGGTGATAGAGCTGCTGCGCAGGGAGATGACCGTTCAGGGGCAGCGGATTCTTTCCCTCTCTCTTGCCTCTATTCCTGGTGTCATCACGCTGCTGGTTTACCTCATTCTGGTTCCACTGCTGGTGTTTTTCTTTCTCAAGGACAAGAACCGGCTCGTTGCCTGGATCACCGGCTTTCTTCCGGAAGAGCGCGGTCTGGCCAATCAGGTGTGGCGTGAAATGGACCTGCAGCTGGGCAATTATGTGCGCGGCAAGTTCTGGGAGATCCTCATCGTCGGTGTCACGACCTTTGTGGTCTTCGCGCTGATGGGACTCAAATATACCCTGCTGCTTGCGGTGCTGGTGGGGCTCTCGGTGGTGGTACCCTACATTGGTGCGGCAGTAGTGACCATTCCGGTGGCCCTGATCGCCTACTTCCAGTGGGGTTGGGGAGCCGATTTCGTTTGGCTGATGGTGGCTTACGGCGTCATTCAGGCACTGGATGGCAATGTGTTGGTCCCGTTAATGTTCTCCGAGGTGGTAAACCTGCACCCGGTAGCAATAATCGTGGCGGTGCTGGTATTCGGAGGCTTGTGGGGATTCTGGGGGGTCTTTTTTGCGATTCCGCTTGCTACCCTGTTCAGCGCCATTTTACGTGCCTGGCCACGCCCGAAGCTGGGAGAGGAGATGCCAGGCGAACCAGGGTGATCGCGACTATTTCCGCTCGGTTCGCTCAATCCGGTCAATCCACTCCCGAATTACCCGCCACTGGCCATCCTCTTCGCGGTGTAGATTGATCGCTTTGTCCACGGTGATCGTTTCCCCACGGCTGGATTTCATGGTTTCGGTCACGGTGAACAGCAGGCTGTCCTCAGCATGGGAAAGGATGTCAATCAGGCGATAAGTGAGGCTGCGAAGCAGTTTCCCGCGAAACTCGTTGTGACGACGTTTTTTCCAGCCAGAAAAATCGATGATTCCGGCCCCCGGGATACCGAGTACTTTCACCCGCCTGGAGACCAAGGCCATATGGGCCTCAAGGTCCCATGTAGCTGCACTGAAGGTCAGTTCATCTAACCAGCGTTGTGCTATCTCTTTTGCCTTGATTTCCATCGTGTTTTTTGTGGTTATTCTGTAACATGTTTGTTACAAAACATGGTATCTGTTTCGTCTTGCTACTGCAATTCCATGTTTTTATTATTATTTTCGCATAGTTTATAAAAACGCTCGGCTTTTTCTTGACCTTGAGGTTTGAAAGGCAGAACATACTTCTCCTTGTTTATAGTCGTCCTCTATAGTTTGACTGAGGACCTGATAAATCCATCCAGTTTAATGTTTGTAAGGGAGCGCCATGAACGCTGCTGACAATAAACGGCTGCTGCGCGAGATGCTGTTCGCGCGCCGCTTCGAAGAACGCTGCTACGAGGCCTACGTCGAACGCAAGATTGGCGGGTTTCTTCATCTCTATCCTGGCCAGGAGGCGTGTGTCCATGGGGTGATGGAAGCGGCTCGGCCCGGCCACGATTACGTCATCACCGGTTATCGTGATCATGTCCATGCCATCAAGTGCGGTACTGATCCCAAGGCGGTGATGGCCGAACTGTTCGGCAAGGAGACCGGCTGTTCGAAAGGGCGTGGTGGCTCCATGCATATCTTCGATATGGAGCACCGCTTCATGGGCGGCTATGCCCTGGTGGGAGGTCCCTTCCCGTTGGCCGCCGGCATGGCCAAGGCCATCAAACTCAAAGGGGGGGATGAGATTGCCATCTGCTTCCTTGGTGATGCAGCCAACAACCAGGGGACCTTCCACGAGTCGCTGAACATGGCGGCGGTATGGCAGCTGCCGGTGCTCTACGTGACCGAAAACAACCTTTACGGTATCGGTACCCGTATCGATCGTTCTACCGCGGTGCAGGAGCAGTACAAGCGTGCCTGCGGTTATAAC
>JBFEWO010000018.1:0-29668 GCA_041546305.1 Thiohalomonadaceae bacterium
GAAAGGAAGTCATATGACAACATTAACGGGGCAATGTTTATGCGGTTCGGTTAAATATGAGGTTACATCAAGCCCTCGCATGTCCTTCTTGTGTCAGTGCCGTCACTGCCAAAGGATTACTGGCTCAGGTCATTCAGCGGAATTTGTAGTACCTGAAAAACGTTTATCTATAACTGGCCACTTATCCGAGTATGAAATGAGAGCTGATGATGGCAATTCGGTTGTAAGCCAGTTCTGCCCTACATGCGGCAATCCTGTTTCAAAGAAAACTTCTGGGTATCCTGGTCATATATTTATCCATGCAGCCACACTCGATAGCCCAGAAGCATTTAAACCTCAAAAGGTATTCTGGGGCTCTAGCAGCCAGCCGTGGGATTTTGTAGATCCTGAGCTAGAAGTAAGTGAATATGCATAACAAACAGTTCCCCCGCTCCGGCGGTTGGTTTAACAGCGCGTTATGCGTAATAAGGAACAAAAACCTTGTCTGAACTGAATCAACTTGCCCTGTTGGCTGAATACAACCAGTTAATGAATCAGCGGCAATATTCTGCCGTTGAAAACTTATCAACACTCCAGCTTTGTGAAGACAGGGGTGCATTCTTTAAGTCTGTTTTAGGTACACTTAACCACATTTTAGTAGGCGATATAGTGTGGTTAAAGAGATTTTCGTCGCACCCTTCAAGCAGGGAATCATTGTTGCATATCTGTGAGATGGAAACACCGAAATCACTTGACGCAATACTATTCACGAACCTTGATGAATTAAAGACTGAGCGAGAGAAGATTGACCAAACTATTATTGAGTGGATAAATCAGCTGTCTGATATGGATTTAACTTCATGCATCTCATACACAAGCATGAGTGGCAATTCATTTTCAAAGCAATTTTTAAGCCTCATAAATCATTTGTTTCTTCATCAAGTTCATCACCGAGGACAAGTGGCAACACTTCTTTCTCAATACGGAGTGGATTTTGGTGAAACAGATCTTGTCGAGATTATTGGCGAGTGCAGCGCATAACAGCCGAACAAACTCCAAACGAATAATGCCATCACTACTTACCCAAAACGCTGGATGCTTCTTAAGCAAACAGGTTCAACATGGCATATATTTTTTGACGGACTATCCGCTAAAAACACTTACTCACCACTTGACAAGAGCAAATACAGAAAATGAACTCATGAAACATGAACCACATTGGTTTCCTGTTCAGGCAATGCCCGCCTTGGCTGCTGGCATTGATCTAAACAATGAAACTCGATATGTTAAGCTGGCTTTAGAATGAGCACTGATTGTCAGCATTAATGATGCTATTGGATATAGCATATATTTGACAAAACTTATTTGAAACGTAAACGACACAGGTTTAGATTCTCTATAAATTCATCTAACTAATAAAATTCGTACCAGAGAGCAATCATCCCTAATATTCAATAATAATCATCTCTGGCCGGAGTGATTGAGAACCATGGCGTAAACTCTCAGGAGGAGAATAACATGCCATATCTGAATGTAAGAGTTTCAATTCCACAATCCGCAGAGTCTGCTGAAAAGATTGCGGGCATCCTGATGAAGCACACAAGCGAGGTGCTTGGAAAGAAGCCGGATGTCACATCCATCGATATAGACTTCATAGCACCAGACAAGTGGTTCGTTGGCGGGGTGCGTGTTAGCGATCAAAATGCCGCTACGTTCTACCTCGACATAAAGGTTACTGACGGGACAAATACGAAGCTCGAGAAGGCGAATTACGTTAAAAATGTGTTCGCGGACTTTGATGATTTGTTTGGCCCAATAACCCCAGCCAGTTATATCGTTATCCACGATGTGCGCGCAGACTCCTGGGGGTTCCAGGGGCGCACGCAAGAGTACCGCTTTATTCAATCTCAACCGTTATGAGCTGACAATCGCTTCGGGAGTAACCTCGCCGACTTTGACATGCCTTGGCCGTGTTCTAGACTCCATTTACACACCTCACACGCCTGATCCGGGCCTGTCTCTGCCACCCGCGTTAGCGTCCGGCTTCAGAACGCAGGAGAGGAGTCTCCATGCCGAGGCATCCAATAGAACCGCTGTATCGGGTCGAATACCTCTCCATTCTGGGCTCAGACGGTCAGCTTGATGCAGAGCTCGAACCCACGCTGGATGACGACACCCTCAAGCGCTTTTATCGCACCATGCTGCTGGCCCGGCGTTTCGATGAGTTTCAACTCAAACTGCAACGCCAGGGACGCCTCGGCACCTTCGCCCCCTCCAGCGGGCAAGAGGCATCGCAACTCGGCGCCGTCGCCCCCTTACGCAAGGAAGACTGGGTGGTGCCCTCGTTTCGCGAGCTGGCTGCCTATCTCTGGCGCGGGACGAAGCTCGACCAAATCCTGCTTTACTTCGATGGCTACAACGAAGGGGCTGAGCCGGGTGAAGATACCCGCGACCTGCCCACCGCTATTCCAGTCGGGACGCAAATTCCCCACGCCGTTGGGCTGTCTTACGCTGCACGCTATCGGGGAAGGGATGAGGTCGCCATGGTGTTTTTCGGCGACGGCGCCACCTCCGAGGGCGACTTCCATGAAGGACTGAATTTTGCCGGTGTCTTCAATACACCGACGATCTTTGTCTGCCAGAACAATCAGTGGGCCATCTCGATGCCGCGCGAACACCAGACCCACTCCAAAACCCTGGCACAAAAAGCCCTTGCCTATGGTATCCCCGGAATCCAAGTGGACGGTAACGATGTGCTGGCTGTCTATGCCGCCGCCAAGGAAGCGGTGGAGCGTGCGCGCAGCGGTGAAGGGCCGACGCTCCTCGAGTGCATCACCTACCGTCTTGCCGCACACACCACCGCGGACGATCCCAAACGCTACCGCAGCAAGGAGGAGGAAGAAGCATGGAAGCAATGCGATCCGCTGCGGCGTTTCCGCCGTTACCTGGAAGACAAGGGGCTACTCGATGACAGCACCGTCGAGACGATGGAGCAGGAGATCGAACAGGAGCTGAAGCAGGCGTGGCAACGTGCCGAAAAACGCATGGCCGAGTTGACCGACCCGACGGTGATTTTCGATCACCAGTTCGCTGAGATGCCTCCCTATTTGCAGGAACAGCGCGATGCCTTCGTTGCGTTGCACACTGGCAAGAAGGAGAGCAAGGATGGCTAAGCTGACCATGGCCGAAGCGCTCAACCTGGCCCTGCACCAGGAGATGGCAAGCGATGATTCCGTCGTGGTACTCGGCGAAGACGTGGGCGTCGACGGCGGTGTGTTTCGCATCACCGAAGGGATCTACCAGGCGTTTGGGGAGCAGCGCGCCATGGACACACCGCTGGCCGAATCGGCCATCATCGGTATCGCCATCGGCATGGCGATTAACGGCCTGCGACCCGTGCCCGAGATCCAGTTTTCCGGTTTCAGCTACCTGGCCCTGACCCAGCTCGAATCCCACGCCGCACGCATGCGCTGGCGCTCACGCGGTCGCTTCACCGTGCCGCTGGTGGTACGCATGCCCTATGGCGGTGGAGTGCACGCGCTGGAGCATCACTCGGAAAGCAAGGAGGTATTCTTCTCCCATATCCCCGGCCTCAAATGCGTCATTCCCTCCAGTCCGCGCAATGCACGCGCGCTGCTTGTGAGCGCGATCCGCGATCCGGATCCGGTGGTGTTCATGGAGCCCAAGGCACTTTATCGCGCCTTTCGCGAAGAGGTGCCGGAGGAGGAAGAGACCCTGCCGCTCGGCAAATCCCGACGGGTGCGTGAAGGGAAGGACATAACCCTTATCAGTTACGGTGCCATGCTGCATCGAACACTCGAGGCCGCCGAACAGCTGGCGAAAGAGGATGGGATAGAAGCCGATGTGATCGATCTGCTGACCCTGTCACCTCTGGATGATCAGCTGTTTAGCGACTCAGTACGCAACACCGGGCGAGCCATTATTGTTCATGAAGCGCAGCGTAGTTTCGGCGCGGCCGGCGAGATCATTGCCCGACTGGTCGAACACGCCTTCTTCTATCTTGAGGCACCGATCGAACGGGTCACCGGCTACGACATCACCATGCCCTACTTTGCCCGCGAACACGAGTACCTGCCGGATATCCCGCGCATTCTGGCGGCGGCGCGCCGGGCACTTTCCACGTAACGATCGAGGTAATGCATGATGAGCAAGGAGTTCCGACTGCAGGACCCGGGGGAAGGCATCCATGAAGCCGAGATTGTCGACGTTTACATCAAGCCGGGGGATCAGGTCAGGGATGGCGATATCCTGCTCGAAGTGGAAACAGACAAGGCGGTGGTAGAAGTACCCTCCCCGTTCACCGGCACCATCGACGAGGTACGGGTGAGCAAAGGCGAGGTGGCGGAAGTCGGCGACGTGCTTTTTACCTACACCAGTGAGGAGGCGGAAGCTGGGAAGCCCGATACGACCAAGGAAGAGGAGGAAGGTGAAAGGGAAGAGGCTAAAGCGCAAACCTCACACCGCACGGCTGCCCCCATCCCTGCGGCCCCCTCAACCCGCCGCCTGGCCCGCGAACTGGGGGTGGCATTGGAAGAGGTTTCTCCAAGCGGTCCCCATGGCCGGGTTACCGATGAGGATGTGCGTGCGGCGGCCGTAGGCAAGCCCGGGAAAGAGGAGAAAAAAGCGGAGGCAAAAGCACCCGCCCCGGAAAAGAAACCGGCAGCGGGCGGTTCCGAACAGAGGGGCAAGGTGGAAACAGTTCCACTTCGCGGTCTGCGTCGCAAGGTTGCTGAGCATGTGAGCGAAGCGTGGCGCAGTGTGCCCCATGTCAACCATCAGTCACTGGTCGACATCACCGAGCTGGAGGCACTTCGCCAGCGCCACAAGCAGGAGGCAGAAGCTGCCGGCGCTCACCTGACGACCACGGTCTTTGCCATCAAGGCGGTGGTGGCCGCGCTCAAACGCTTTCCCCGTTTCAACGCCAGCCTTGACGAGTCAGGTGAGACTATTGTGCTCAAGCACTACTACCATATCGGGGTGGCGGTCGACACCGAGCAGGGTCTACTGGTGCCGGTGGTACACAATGCGGATCACAAAAACCTTATCGAACTGGCGGTGGAGCTCAGTGCCCTGGCCGAACGCGCCCGGGCCGGTAAACTGGGGCTTGAGGAACTGCGCGGCAGCAGTTTTTCCATCACCAATCCGGGGATGCTTGGCGGCACCGCCTTCACCCCGCTCATCAATACCCCCAATGTGGCGATTCTCGGCCTGGCACAGGCGACACTGCAGCCGGTGGTGCGTGGCACTCTTGAGAAATACACCATCGAGCCGCGCCTGATGCTGCCGCTGTGCCTGGCCTTCGATCACCGCGTCAACGACGGCGCCGATGCATCGCGCTTTATCGCCGCCATCACTGAGGCGCTCTCCGATCCGGAAGAGCTATTACTCAAGGGCTGAGTGCAATGGAGTTCACTGATGGTCATGGGTGAACTGCCGAGAGAGACCGAGGTGCTGGTCATTGGCGGTGGCCCCGGCGGTTATGCCGCCGCCTTTCGCGCCGCCGACCTGGGACTGGACGTCACCCTGGTAAGCGATGAGGAACGCCTCGGCGGGGTCTGCCTGCTGCGCGGTTGCATCCCATCAAAATTGTTACTGGAAATGGCCGGGCTGCGTCTTGCCGCCCGGGCGTCCGCCGAACACGGACTGCGTTTCGGTGAACCGGAGCTGGACCTCGACGCCCTGCACCAGTGGAAAGAGGAGGTGGTGGGGAAACTTAGCCGCGGCCTCGATACCCTCTGCGAACAACGCGGCATCCAGCGCATCCAGGGGCGCGCCCGGTTTGCCGGACCGGACAAGGTCCACATCGACAACAGCGAATCCCCCTCGGTCACTTTTCGCCACGCCATCATTGCCACCGGCTCGCGTCCACGCGCACTCCCGGATATCAAAATCAAGCCCGACTCTCGCATCATGGACTCCACCGGTGCGCTTGCGCTGAAGGACCTGCCGCAGACCCTGCTGGTGATTGGCGGCGGATATGTCGGCCTGGAACTGGGGTTGGTCTATGCCTCACTTGGATCGCGCGTTACCGTGGTGCACAGCGGGGAACGCCTGTTGCCTCCGGCCGATGCGGATCTGGTGAAGGTCCTGAGTAGACACATTGAACCGCTGTTTGAGGCCGTGCACTACAACAGCCGTGCCACCGCCATGAGGGAAGAGGACTACAGCGTCAAGGTCACCATAACGGGTGAGAACGGCAGCCGCGAGGAGCGATTTGAACGAGTCCTGCTGGCCGTCGGTCGGCAACCCAACAGCGACGGCCTGGAGCTGGAACAGGCGGGGGTCAAAACAGAAAAGGCCGGCGCGATCATCACTGACCAACAGTGTCGCACCAGCAATGAAAATATTTTCGCGGTGGGCGATATCGCCGGCGGTATGCAGCTGGCACACAAGGCGATGTATGAAGGCAAGATCGCCGCGGAGGTCATCGCCGGCAAAGCCAGCGCCACGGATGCCCGCGCCATTCCCGCCGTGGTCTACACCGAGCCGCAGATCGCCTGGTGCGGCATGACCGAACAGGAGGCCAGCGAAAGCATTCGGGTAGTGCACTACCCCTGGCGGGCCATTGGCCGCGCCCTCACCCTGGATGCGGAATACGGCCTCATCAAGCTGCTGGTCGAAGAAGAGAGCGGCCGTCTACTCGGTATGGGGATCGTCGGTCCGCAGGCAGAGAATCTCATTGCCGAAGGGTCGCTTGCCATTGAACTGGGCGCCGTCGCCGAAGACATCGCCCTCACCATCCATGCCCACCCCACACTCACCGAAAGCGTCGGTGAGAGCGCCGAACTTTTTCTGGGAGTAGCCACACACCTCAAGCGATAAAGCGGTAATTCGCAGAGGAACGCAAAAGGAATCCGGTGCAGCCAAACCGGACAGTGTTAAGAGGAACAGCCGTCATGAACATCAGACTGCCAATATCACTTCTCTTCGCGAGTCTCGTTGTTACATTTTCGCCTGATGTTGGCTCACAGAGGGAATACTTTGAGCGCCTCACTAGGCAAGGCATCGTCGAGGTCATTGTATGGGAGTTCAGTCGTGAAGGTCTCGGTGCAGCAGTGCCATTCAAGCACGGGTGTGCGGTCAGCAGGTATGGCGATCCCGATACGGTGGAAAAACTGCCCCTTATAATAAAGTCCTATCGTCTCATCATTGAACGTGGTCTGAACGATCCCTCGGTAGGGGACTGCATTACACAGTTGCTGATGCTAGAGAGCGAGCCCTACGAAAGCATCTATGATGTCAGCATGATCAACAAGCTGCGTCCTTTTGTGCGGAAGTTAAATTCCTACGGTGGAGAAGAAACCTTGTTCTCCTGAAACTCTCGCAACGGCGATAGACATCCATTCTTCTCCACACTGATACCTTGTTGCCACTCTTCAAACTCTGTTTCTTCTCAGGAGGTGACCATGCCCCGCATCGTCCATTTTGAAATTCATGCCGATGACCCGGAACGGGCCATGAAATTCTACCGCGCCTGCTTCGGCTGGGAGTTCAACCGCTATGAAGGTCCCTTCGACTACTGGCTGATCACCACCGGACCGAAGGAAGAGATGGGCATCGACGGTGGCCTGCTCAAACGCACGACTCCGATCAGCGGTGAGGGTGTGATCGCTTATGTCTGCACCATGGCGGTGGAGGATCTGGATGCCACCATCGGCTCGGTGGAGAAAAATGGCGGCACGATTACCATGGCCAAAGACGTCATACCGGGCGTCGGCTGGCTGTCTACTTCAAGGATACCGAAGGGAATATTGTTGGTGCGATGCAGCCGGATATGTCGGCGAAATAAGTGGGCACACGAGCTTAATCCCGGCTCTGGATCTCCTTTTTCATTTTGCGGTACTCCTCCTCGCTGATCTCACCGCGCGCATAACGCTGCTTGAGGATCTCCAGGGCAGTGGGAGCATGGACGCCACTGCCGGAAGAGGTGACGAGCCACTTGATGCCGATGATGATCCCGACGAGCAACAACAACCAGACAATCAGGCCGAATCCCCAACCGAAGCCCATGACACCGTAACCCTGCATATGATCCCACATCGAGCGTCTCTCCGCGGTTATCAGGTCAAGCCTGTCTGTTTCAGCAGGCGTGCATTAATGGCGACGATGACGGTGGAGAGCGACATCAGTGCGGCCCCTGCCGCCGGTGACAACATGATCCCCAGGCTGATCGCAGCGCCCGCGGCCAGCGGGATCGCCAGTACGTTGTAGCCGGTGGCCCACAGCAGGTTCTGCACCAGCTTGCGATAGGTCGCGCGGGAAAGACTCATAATGGCGACCACCTTCGCCGGATCATTTTTCACCAGCACCACATCGGCCGACTCGATGGCCACATCGGTGCCCGCACCAATCGCAATGCCGAGGTCCGCCTCCACCAGTGCCGGTGCATCATTGACGCCATCGCCCACCATCGCCACACGCAGCCCCTGTTGCTTAACCTGTTTAATCTTCGCTGCCTTCTGATCCGGCAGCACCTGGGCAAAGTAATCATCAAGTCCCAGCTCCTCTGCCACGCTCTTTGCAACCGCTTCACTGTCACCGGTGAGCATCAGGCAACGGATACCCATCTCCTGCAGTTGCGACACCGCCTTACGCGACGACTCGCGGACCACGTCCGCCAACGCGATGGCGCCAATCACCTGATCTTCACGCACCACCATGACCACGGTGTTACCGCCTGCTGCCAACGCCTCGACGATGGCAGTATCGAATGCCATGCCCTGCTCACCGGCATAACCGGGGCTGACCACCTTCACCGCTGTGCCACCCACCGTTGCCTCTGCACCGCGGCCTGTGAGATTGTGAAAACCTTTCACCTCATCCAGTGTGAGTTCACGCGCCTTCGCCTCGGCAACGATGCCCTGGGCAATGGGATGTTCCGACTGACTCTCCAGCGCCGCTGCCAGTTGCAACACCTGACTCTCATCCGCCTCTCCCAAGGCGCGGATCTGCTTCACCCCAAAGCGCCCCTCGGTGAGGGTACCGGTCTTGTCGAACACCACCGCATCGAGCTCACGCGCCCGTTCAAAGGCTGCACGGTTACGGATCAGCAGGCCGCTCTTCGCCCCCAGACTGGTGCTCACCGCCACCACCAAGGGCACCGCCAGCCCCAAGGCGTGTGGGCAGGTAATGACCATCACCGTCACCATGCGCTCGAGCGAAAACTCAAAGTCCGCGCCGAAGCTCAACCAGGCAAACAGGGTCAACAGACCGACGCTGATGGCGATATAGGTGAGCCAGGCAGCGGCGCGATTGGCCAGGTCCTGAGTGTGCGAGCGCGAGGCCTGCGCCTTGCGCACCATGTCGATCACCTGGGAGAGATAGGTTTCGTCACCGGTCTTTTTAATCTCCAGGGTCAGGGTGTTCTCGCCATTGACCGAACCGCCAATGACCTCATCGCCCTCACGCTTATGCACCGGGGTTGACTCGCCGGTGAGCATTGCCTCGTTGAGCGAGCTATTGCCTTCGACGATGAGACCGTCGGTGGGCACCTTCTCACCCGGCTTGACCAGCACCTTGTCACCGACCGTCAACTCAGCGACCGGGACCTCCTCCGTGCCACCAGCAACCAGCCGATGGGCCTCAGTAGGTAGCAGTTTGACCAGCGCCTCCAGCGCCCCGGAGGCCCCCATCACCGAACGCATCTCGATCCAGTGACCGAGCAGCATCACATCGATCAAGGTGGCCAGCTCCCAGAAAAAGACCTTGCCCTGCAGCCCGAACACCACCGCGCTGGAGTATGCCCAGGCGACGGTGATAGCCAGGGCGATCAGGGTCATCATGCCCGGCTCGCGCTTGCCAACCTCCTCAATCAGCCCCTTGAGGAAAGGCCAGCCGCCGTAGAAAAAAACCGCTGTGGAGAGAGCAAATAGCAGATAGTTGTCGCCGGGGAAGGAAAGCGCCTGCTCCAGCCCGAGGAAAGCCTGGATCATCGGCGAGAGAACAAGAATGGGCAGGGTCAGCGCCAAAGACACCCAGAAGCGGCGCCGGAAGTCGGCAATCATCATCGCGTGGTGGGCCTGATGCCCCTCATGCCCGGCATGAGATGGTTGTTTATGGTCGGCATGGCCATGGGTGTCATGGCTATGCATGGCATGTCCGTGTTCGACGTGGAGCGTGTGCGCCATAGGCCACCTCCTCACAAACCGGGAATCTGACTATTCACCATCCTCCATACGAAGCAAACCGTGTATGCCCACCTGGCAACTTGTGTTTCGCTTATCGTACGTAGCAAGGATGATGTATGGAACGAAACGTTCCAGCGGTGCAGCCGTTAGTGCCGGGACTACTATTCTTAAACTTAGCACAATGCTCCAGCCGTTCTACCGAGCACGACTGGTGAGATCTTCTGTGTTCTTACAAGGAACAACTGGAAAGAGAAAAAAGGATAGGATTAATTCCTGGAGAACAGCATGCCTACGCTGTTCGGCAGCTGCATTTGATCCGTATTTTTTTCATCAAAATGCGAACGAAAACTGGGCGCGAGCCCCCCGGTTGTCCTCGGTGGGAGAGAGCGCCATCGTCCAGCTTGTTTCATCTTCGAAAAAGGTATCAAACAGGACGGTCCCGATGTAATTCCCGAGCGCGGCGCCGGCAAGTTGGTCGCTGACACTATGCAGCCCACCTTCGATCCGGCCATAGGCACTGCTGCTCGCCAACAGATAAGCGCCAGAAATAATTGAGTATTTGGCAACATCATTAAACCGACTGTAGCGGAGGTTACGCCGGATCAAGGCCACCTGGGTAAATTGCGGCGTACTGTGATTTGACGGAAAGGCTTCAAACTCGACGTGGGTGAGCCCTTCATAAGGCTCACGCCGCCTTATCGCCTTTTTTAATGAGTTGGTGATAACCACGGAAGTGTTCACCATCAATGCCTCGGCCACGATGCCCCTGGACTTATCAGCCAGCCAATGTTCCTCATCACTGGTAGTAACCAACAGTGATGCAATCCAGAGGCTATCGAGCATCACCGAATGGTCGTCACTGGTTTGCAATGCATCCGCCATTGAGCCATAGACCGGAGTGTTCCTGATCAGATCCTGCGTTAACTCATCATCCCTGCCTGAAGCAAGGACGAGTACCGCGCCAGCGGCTGGCACCCACGTCCCAGGGTCTTTTGCTGCATTGACTGCTGCCTGCTTAAACTTTTCCCACCCTGGAGCGATCCGGGCCTGACTCCCCCAATCGCGCAGGGGTGCTTCTGCACAACCCTGCAAATTTCCCAACAGAAGCAAATACAAAAAAGTGTTTAGTCGACAGATACGACAGCGTGAGCGAAACATATGAACAACAATCAGCATATTTGTGCTTATAACGTAGTTGCAGAGAATACTCTGGCACTATCGGTCGCACAATTCGTTATAAAGTGGTTTGCCTGAAGGTAGAAACCGCCC
Organism: Thiohalomonadaceae bacterium; assembly: GCA_041546305.1. Classification (GTDB taxonomy): domain Bacteria; phylum Pseudomonadota; class Gammaproteobacteria; order Thiohalomonadales; family Thiohalomonadaceae; genus JBFEYJ01. Next base: position 11,397 of record JBFEWO010000018.1, read on the forward strand.
AACCGTCCCAAGGAACAGTCGGAGCAGCCACATCCCGATTCGGGAGAATACCCTTCTCAACGAAAAAAGGCAGCAATCGCTGCCCTTTTACCTTCATTCCATCGAGCCAATAAATTTTCTCCAACTGCCGATGTGGGCGACCTCTTGTACACCGTCAACGGCATGGCTCTCACACGCGAGCAGACCACATTCCTGTCTATACGGAATCAATCTCCCCTAATGCTCAATCAAATCCCGATAAGCATGCCAGGCGGAGTAGGCGAGAAGGGGAAAGACAACGATTAATCCCAGGAAGATGGGCACTACGGCGATGCCGGTGAAGGCGGTGATCAGGACCGCCCAGAGGAGCAGGGCAGCGGGATTCCTGCGCACCGTACGAAGGCTGATGAGCATCGCGGTTATCCAGTCCATTCCCTCCTTATCCATCAGCATGGGAACAGAGACGACCATTAAGACATAGGCCAAGGCAACCGCCATGAGGCCGACGAGGCTGAAGGAAACCACCATCGGCCAGCGAATGGCGAGAAAGAAGCTTTGCCAATCGAGCATGGCGGAAAACAGCGATGCCTCATCCCCCCTGATGACATAGGCCAACGCGGTGAGCTGGGAGGAAACAAGGAACCAGGCCAGTACAATCAACATCATGACCAGGCCGATAGCGAAGAGGGCTCGAGGGTTTCGTCGCCAACCACGCCAGGTATCGGTGAGCCTCACCGGTAAGCGCTGCTCCAACCGATGACTAATCTCGTATAAGCCAACCGCGAGTAACGGGCCGACGAAAACGAATCCGGCCATCAGGGAGAGTGCGATGAGAAAGAAGCCCCTCATTTGCAGGAGCTGGAAGATCGCCAGCATCATCGCGGCAACGACAAAGCCATACGCAAGACTGATTGCCGGTGCCTTGACGAAGTCACCCCAACCTGCCGCCAGCCATAACCAAGGCTTCTCGGGGGGAACAGGATGAATCGCAGGCAGGACCTCGGAAGAAAGATGGGGAATATGGGCATGCCACGCCATAGTCAGCTCCCAAAGCACGCCCTGCATCGGCAACAGGGAAAACGATCCGATATGAAAAAGCTAGCAGCCCAAGGCTGGGCTTCAAGGCGTTACCCTGTCCCCGGGAGTACAAACGAAAAAGGCCGGGATGAACCCGGCCTTTTATTCACAACATGTAGCTAACGCTTACTTGCTGTTGTCCACCATATACTGGACGGCAGCTTTCAGGTCGCTATCGGAGCAGTTGCCGCAGGTACCGCGCGGCGGCATGGCACGCAGACCATTAATAGCGTTCTTCAGCAGAGTATCCATGCCCTGGCTGATGCGAGGCCCCCAGGCAGCGGCATCACCCAGCTTCGGAGCGCCGGCAGCGCCGGTACCGTGACAGGCAAAACAGGTGCTCTGGTAAATGTCCTTACCGGAACGGGCACCAGCCGCCGCAACCGGGGCAGCTGCCGCAGCAGGAGCTTCCGGCACAATCGGAGCACCGGTGTTCAGCTGAGCCACGGGCTCAATGCGCTTAGCGATGGCTGCATCGCTCATATCCGCATCGCCACTCACCTTCAGTGCAGACCCCACCATGGCGTTGATGATCATCACCAGAACCGCCACCACAATGAGTACGCCCACGCTAAAACCGAAATTGGAATCTACTTTGCTCACAACGAACTCCTAAATGATTGATATTAAAACTCATTTCCCAGGCGGCCCCAGGATCCTGCGCATTCGATTGCGCCCAACAGGACCCCATCACAGCAGCAAAAGACATCGTCCTGCAGGCCAGGAATCGCCACGGACCGGGCTCAAAGCACATTAGTATATCTTTATTTACTGTTTTCATGAAATTTTGCTGCAAACGACTGCTCTGAGAGCCCCAGCCCATAGACGCCGTGAGGCTTCGCCGGTATCCTTATGCGCTTCGGTCGTGACTGCCACCCCTCGTACTGCATAGAGGCATACCATGGCACCACAGTCACGCCTCAATAGTAGTACAATCTCTACCATGCGCCCGTAGCTCAGCTGGATAGAGTACCGGCTTCCGACGCCGGTGGTCGGGGGTTCGAATCCCTCCGGGCGCGCCATACAAACAAAGAAGGCCTTCCATGCGAGGGCCTTTTTTGTTTGTGGGGTGTGCTCGGCGGATTTGATGAGAAACCTACGATTCGACAAAACGGCGGTCCTGCCGTTTTGGTCGCTACCGAACAGGCAGCGCCATACTTTTTATTCTTATTGTTGTGCTGTGTGTGCTGGCAACTTCATCGACAGCAGGGCCGCTGCCAGCAAGAAGACACTCGCCGCCCACAGACAACCGGTCAGTCCATACTGCTGATAAAGCCCACCGGAAAGCACCGTGCCCGCGAGCCGCCCTCCGGCATTGGCCATGTAGTAAAACCCCACCCGAAGCGAGACCTTGTCATGGTCTGACCAGGCAAGCACCAGATAGGAATGGACAGCCGAGTTGATGGCAAAGACCGCCCCGAACAGCAGCAGGCCGACCACCAGCACCGTACCGGCCTGCCAGCCCTGCTGCAGGGCGAGGGCGATCCCGACAGGGATAAACATCAACAGCAAAACCCAGGCTCTTGCATCTGCAGCACCCGGTCCATGCCCATGGTGGCTCTTGCGCAGCAGCTGTGGTGCCAATGCCTGTATCAGGCCGTAACCGATCACCCACAGGGCCAGAAAGCCGCCCACGGCAGAGAACTCCCAACCCAGTACCGAATAAAGGTAGACCGGCAACGCGACGACAAACCAGATGTCGCGTGCGCCGAAAAGAAAGAATCGTGCAGCCGAAAGCCAATTGATTGCCGGTTCATTGGCAAACAGCTGGCTGAATTTCGGGGCGGCCTTTGTCTTACCCATATCCGCGGGCAACAAGCACCATGTCAGCAGCAGGACAGCAAACAACAACGTGGCAAGCAGCGTAAGGGCGCCACGAAAACCCGCCAGTTCAAGGAGCGCGGCACCGATAAAGAATCCTGCCCCCTTGAGCGTGTTCTTCGAGCCGGTCAGCACCGCCACCCATTTGAACAGCAGCGAGTTATCCCCACCGACACTTAGCGTCTTCACCGAGGCCTTGGCCGACATCTTGTTCAGGTCCTTGGCAATCCCCGAGAGTGCCTGCGCGGCCATCACATAGCCCACGCTCAGCCAGACATCGGGCACGGTTAGCATCGCCAGCGCCATCACCTGCATTCCCATGCCAATGTGCATGGTACGGTTCAGACCGATGTGTGCCCCCAACCAACCGCCAACGAGGTTCGTCACGATGCCGAAGAACTCGTAGAACAGGAACAGCATCGCCACCTCGAACGGCGAGTAGCCGAGCAGATGGAAGTAGAGCACCACCAGCATGCGGATGGCACCATCGGTTATGGTGAAGGCCCAATAGCCGCCGGTGATGACGAGATAATTCTTCAGATTTGTGTTCATGAAGGACCAGTACGCATAGGAAGAGCGATGCTGTTACCAGACAGAACGGCCGATGATCACATCGCTTCGTATTCCAGGTAAGTGCGATTCATGTTGGTACGGTGCAGCTCGTTGAAGTGCTCCAGATGCTCAAAGGCTGGCAGGTTGGTATATCGGTCCAAGACCTCTTCCATCGGTTCCATCTCCTGTGCAGCGGCGCCGATGGTGTCGTTGAGAAAGTCGTAGTAATCCCCGCATTCACGACGCGCCTTGGTGAGTTCCGTCACCGCCCCATGCCCGGGAACAATGTATTTGGGATTCAGTGCCTCCATCGCGCGAAAGGCCTCCTGGCCGTGACGTACACTGGACCAGGGCAGTAGCACGAAAGCCCTATCCACATAGACCAGATCGCCGCTGAAAAGGACCTGCTGCTGCGGTAGCCAAATCATGGTATCGCCCGGATAGTGCGCATCGGTGTAATAGAATTTGAACTCGACGCCGCCGAGTTTCAGGCTGGAGGAGTCCCCATCGAGTGTGCGTGTTGCCGGCTGCGGCCGTGTCCCCACCAGGCGCTCGCCTAGAAACCCTTTCAGGCTTTCCAGCTGCTGGTCGGCATACTGTGCCTGGGTTTTCGCCGTACGAGCCATGGCAATCGTCTCGGCACCCTTTTCAGCAAAGTAGTCATTACCCAGCCAACGATGATCCTGACCGCCGGTATTCAGCACCCATTTGATCGGTTGTGGGGTGATCCTGGCCACCGCCTGTGCAATCCGTTCGGCACCCAGACGCGAGGCACCGGAGTCGATCAGGATCACACCCTCGTCCGTAACGATAAAACCAAGATTATTATTGAGGCCCTCATTCTCGGCACTGCGCTGACCTAGGGGACCGACGATGGCATAGACATTATCGACGACCATCTGCGCAACAGGAGTGTACGCGTTGGCCTGATGGGACGACAGCGCCAGAGCAATTAGCGCAGTGACAGTAACGAAATACTTGCACATTCAAGGACTCCTTCAGGCGGGGGTGGCTTTTGGACTTTTCACGAACCGCAGAGCGATAGACTGAAGTATATTGATCCCGAACCAGTGAACAAGGCTGTTTCACCACACTTTGGTCTCTTACAGGCGTAGCTTCCCCATGACCATCGCCCCCTAGAAGTACAGCGCATCGACGCGGAAGTAAACGACTGAATAACATCTAACACTGTTTCCCATTCCTTCACGTGCATTGCTACATGCGATAACCCAAACTTCAACCTAAAAGAACTGTAACGGTATCTTCACTTCGATATCCGCGTCCTTCACCTCAAACGCCACCTCATCAAAATCTGGCGGCACCACTTTGACCTGATAAATCCTGTAATAGGCAAAGGCCTCCTCGGGCGGGCCATACCAACGATGATCCACAACGCCATTATCGTTGCTGTCGTGAAAGAGGAAGACGGCATAGATTCCGGGAGGGATATCGCTGAGTGAGACGTGCGCCTTGCCATTGCGGATTTCCATCTCCTGGACGTAATCCGCCTTGTCCGTCTCTCTGGGAAATGCCTCCTGGCGTGCTTTTGAAAACAGGGCAAATCGCAAATGCCCCTGATTATTTTTAAATCCGCTCACTGTCGCTGAAATGTCGGCGCCATAAAGCGGTGTAGATAACAACACCAGGATTATTAGAGGCCATTTTCTCATTGTTGAACTCCCTCTCATGTCACTCATAGGCCAGTGCTTGATGAGTAGTCACTCTCAACGCATTCCTCGCAGGAATACGACTTGCTATCCAGCCAAACAAAAGCGTGGTTATCAGCGTGATCAGCAGACCCTGTTCGCTCACCACAAACCTCAGCTCTGCACCGCCCAGCATCAGATCGCCAAAAAAGATGGCGGCCATACGGCTTAGCGGCCAACTCAGCAACATACCGAGCACGATACTGGCCACGCTGAGTAACAGCCCTTCGGTCTCAAACAGCTTGAATACCTTGGCCGGGGTCGCACCGATTGCCCGCAATACACCGATCTCCCGCGTCCGCTCCATGATGCTGATCCCCATCGCCGAAGACATACCCAACGCACTGACCAGCAACACCGTAAAGGCGAAGAACAGAAGGACGCTGAGGATGATATTGAGATGGTCGTAGATGATCCTCATGCGCTCTGCATGGGACATCACTTCCAGCACAGGCAAATTAGTAGCGGCCAGACGTTGCTCGATCTCCTGCTTCAGGGTCATAACCGCTTCGTAGTCTGAATTGTCTGCAGCAAACATGATACTGTTCGCTTGTCGCTCTGAATTGACCACGCGGTAGTAGTACTGCTGGTCTATGTAAATTTTGGGTTTATCAAATTCCTCCACCAGCCCCACCAGGGTCAGTTCGACCTGCCGGCCCTCCACTAGCAAGGAACGCCTGCTACCCACCGGAGGAAAATTCGATTGCTCCCATGCCTGCAGGTTCATCACCATCTCAGCGCGATCCTGTCCCTGCAGCCACTGCCCTTGCACAATCATTGGCTTCAGCAATTTGGTTCCCTGGGGCAACGCAACAAGGCCGATCCCGCTGTCTCCCAACACGGCTCGTCTCTGCAACTTTCCGCGTCCGCTGTTCCAGAATTCCATTTGTCGAACATTGGTCATCTGGCTGAACAGTATTTGCGCTTGCGAAATCGAAATCGTTTCCTTGAGGACCACTCGCACATCGTAGCGCATGGTATCGCTGGTCTCTTGCAACAGCGTTGCCAGGGACTGTCGCACATTGAATCCGGTACTGAAGATGGCCACGCCTAGTGCCATCGTCAGCATGGTAATACTCAGTCGTTTTTTCTGTCGCAAGGAATTTCGAATCGCCATTACCAGACTACGGGGCAAGCGCTGGAGTGATCTGAATTTGTTTTTCACCACCCGTGCCTTTATGCCGTAATCACTTAACGCGTCACATACCGAGATTCGGGTCCCTTTGCTGAGGATCGGCAGCGACAAGGCCAACGGCAACAACAGACTGATAGCGACAATCGTTATATACAGGGTCCAGGGTAGTTGGGTCGTGAGGATATTGAAGTTGAGCGCAAAGGCGACAAAATAGGAAAAACCATAGCCAGACAACAGCGCCAAGGGTATCCCTATCAGCCCAGCGATCACACCCACAACCAATATCATGAACGCATAAATCTGCATGATCTGAGCACGCGATCCCCCAATCGCCTTTAACACCCCAATTTGACGAATCTGCTTAGACAACAAAGCGGACATCAGTTGTGAGACCAGCACTCCCGCCATGGCAAAGGCCAATAAACTGATTCCCCCCTGCAGCAGCATCAGGGTATCAAGCTGCCATTGGTGTGGATGTTGATTGAAGGGAGGGATCTCGATCCTGCTCATGCGGATCCCCTGAGTCACCAACGCCTCTGTCAGCTGCACTACGGCCTGCTCAACGGCCGCTTTACTGGTCACGCCTTTAAAACGGAGGATTAAACGTTGATTACCAGGCTCACCGGTCAAGTTCTCAAACGTTTGTTGATCGGTATAGGCATAGATAAGGTGATCCTGTGTCGCTGGTGCCTGGGCAGGGTCAAATACAATACCGCTGATGGGTACAGTCACAACACCACTTGGTACACGCAACCTGGGGCGCTTCACCCGATCCAGATTAGAAATTCGTAGACCATCTCGCTCCAGTAACAGGCTTCCTGGTCGCGCCGTGCTCTCTCCCTGCTCAGGTGTTATTCTCGCCAGACTCATATGACTGAAATTCCTCACTCCATAGAGGTATAGAGGAATCCATCGGTCCGGAGAAACTTCAATGCGTTGAATGGAAAGGTCGCGAAACTCCGCTTCTTCAATCTCGCCTCTAGCCCGAAATGCCGTCAAGTCCAGTTTGTGGAAATCGCTTGAGGTAAGAATGGCATGCGCAGGTCGGGTATTGAGATAGTTCCTGGTCAAATCCTGTGAAAGGACATAATAGGAGACGAGTATCGAGCCGATTCCCCAGATACCCACCACCAGTGCCAGGATCACCATTGAAAAGCGTCCTGGAGAGTGGCGGATATCGCTGATCGCTTTTTTCAGCAGCATATTCATCATGAGGCCATCCTGGCTGTATCGCTGTCAGCAGCGACCTCATCAATCCGACCATCCTTCAGATGGATGACCCGGTCATAACGGGCGGCGATATCCTGCTCATGGGTCACCACCAGCACCGTCTTACCGCGCGCCGCCAGTTCCGTAAACAGTTGGTGGATGGCTGCTGCATTCTGGCTATCGAGATTACCGGTCGGCTCATCGGCCACCAGAATAGGGGGATCGTTCGCCATGGCACGCGCAATCGCCGCCCGTTGCTGCTCTCCCCCCGACAAGGCTGTCGGCAGTTTGCCTGCATGCTCGGCAATTCCCACCTGGCGCAACAAGGCCTTGGCTATGTCCTCTCTTTCCTCCCGGGGAATTTTTCCAACCAGGTCCATCGCCAACAGGATGTTTTCCAGCACCGTCAGTGTTGGAATCAACTGAAAAAACTGAAAGACGATGCCGATATTTTTGCCTCTCCATGTCGCCAGCGCACTTTCTTCCAGCTCGTGGAGTTGCGTGTTATTGATGTGGATCTGCCCGCTGCTCGGCCGGTCGATACCGGTAAGCATATTTAACAAAGTAGTCTTGCCGCTACCTGACTTACCGACGATAGCCAGGTGTTCACCCTGGGCGATTTCCAGATTGATGTTCTGTAAGGCCGGTACTCGTCCGGCGCCTGAGGTGTGCCATTTGGAAACCTGCTTTAAAACGATTTGAACAGTCATAGTTGCCTCCATTCCCTTTCCCGACACGGAAATAAACCATCGCCTACCACCAAGCGGAACCACAGTGCACTTGCCATAAATCCAACATATGGGTATACAGAATACCGCTATACAGTATAGTGATGCAACTGGACAAATCTTCCTCGAGAGCGTTGCCGCTCTCACCGGATAACCATATACTCCGCTAAACGACAACAAATAACTTAAACTTCAATTACTTATGTCAACGATTGACCTGCTGGTGCTGGGAATTCTGATGAGTGGTGCGAAAAACGCCTACGAACTTGTGCGCTTTATTCGCGATAAGGAAATCCACCGTATCCTCAAAATCAGCGAACCAGCGGTGTTCAAGAGCTGCCGCCGTCTTGCTGAAGGTGGCTTTTTGGATGGAGAAACGGTGCGTGAGGCCGGAGTACCTGACAAGGTGATCTATCAGGTTAATAGCAAGGGGAAAGAACGCTTCTACGAGCTGATGGCGCACTTTGCGCAGGATTTCAAACCCTTCTACCTGGACTTCAATACGGTGATCTGGAATATCGACACCCTGGAGAGGGAAGAGGGAGAGAAGGTGCTACTGACCTTACAGGAGCAGTTACATCAAGCCAAAACATGGATAGCAGAGCACGAAAAGGAGGTTCGAGATCACCTTCCTTTCGGCCCCCGTCAGATCGTCAAACAGTATCTGATGACGATCAGTGCGCTGGCGGAGTGGATCGATCAGGCCCTTGCCGATTTCAGGAAGGGTTGATTAGGCAGCAACAAATTATTACTTCGCTGTAGGCGCATTATCACAAACTGTGTAATCCCTTACCTGCCGCTACACGGTCCCGAGATCATTCCACCGCCATGTTCAGCATGGCGCTCGTCGAAACAGCATCCAGGCTCGATCTGAATCGTTGAGTGCACAATCTCAAAGCGCTCGATCAGAATGACCTTCAGGCGTGACAGCACCTCGGCGCAACTCTCTTTTGGGTCGATGGTGACATGCATGGTGAGCATCGGCCACTCAGGCGTCAGTGACCAGACATGGATGTGATGGATATCCTGCACGGCAGGTACTGCCTCCGTCAGTGTGCGGCGCAACATTTCAACGTCTACGTCTTCTGGCGTTCCTTCGATCAGAATATGGGTTGAGTGACGTACCACGTACCAGGCGCTGCGCAGAATAAGCAACGCCACAAACAGAGAGAGCAGTGGGTCGATGGGCATCCACCCGGTCCAGAGGATTATCCCTGCGGCAAGGATAGCTGCCACGGAGCCGAACAAATCACCCATGACATGCACCAGGGCTCCACGTAAATTCAGATCGTGACTGGCACCTTGGTGAAGGATGGCAAAGGCCAACACATTGACCAGCAGGCCGATCACCGCAACCCCCATCATCAGATCACCATAGACCTCAACGGGCTGCAACAGACGCTGCACGGCCTCGATCGCGATCCAGATCACGACCGCAACAAAGGCGACACCATTGATTAATGCGGCGACGATTTGGAGGCGGTGGTAACCGTAGGTATGCAACGGGCTCGCAGGCCGTCGCGCTGTCCTCGCCGCCATCCATGCCAATGCCAAAGAGGCGGTATCGGTCAGCATGTGGCCGGCATCTGCAAGCAGTGCAAGGGAATTGGAGAGTAGCCCGCCAATCACCTCCACCACCATGAAACCACCCACCAATAACATCGCCCGAAACAGGCGCTTTTCATTGTCGGGGATATCATGATGTGCGTGGGCCATAGCTTCCGTCTACCTTACCTTTTGCTACATGCCTAGCCGTCTTGTTTGCATATACAACATCTCTGATACCCGTCTGTTGCTTTTCATCGTCCCTACTCCTGCTGTTTTCAACGGGATCATCAACATGTTGCGGATGCCGTTCACATCCTTACTCCGCATACATCAGTCAGCCAAGAACCACACCATTCGGCAATTCGACCTCCATGGCGATCGGCAAATGATCAGAATGGGCGTGATTAAGCACGGTACATTGCACTACCTTAAGCTCGGAACTGACCAGAATGTGGTCAATGTGACGCTCCGGTCGCCAGCTGGGGAAGGTATGCAAAACTTCCAACGGTTCATGCAAATGGGTAGTGCGAAACAGCATCGTCATTTCGGCGCTGTCCGGGGCACAATTGAAATCGCCCATCACAATTACATGGCGATACTGATCCACCAATTTGGCAACATATTCCAACTGACGCATCCTCGCTCGTGGACTCAACGCGAGATGCAACATGATCACCACCAGCGACTGATCCCCGTGCCCAAAGCGCACCAGCAGGCCACCGCGTCCCGGCATAACTCCGGGTAACCTGTGCTCAGTGATTTCAGTGGGTCGATAACGACTCAACAGGCCATTGCCATGCTGGGCAATACGACCCAGATTACGGTTGAGCTGGTGATACCAAAAGGGATAATGAGCCTTATCCGCCAGGTATTCTGTCATATCGATATAGTTGGTCCGATGACTGCCGGCATCCAGTTCCTGCAGACCGACAATATCGTACTCCTTGAGCAACCGGGCAATATGATCCAGGGTCTCAAAACGACGTTTCGCAGGTAGCACGTGTTTCCACATCTTGGACAGATAATGACGGGGATGTACCGTCTTGATCCCCACCTGAATGTTGTAACTGAGTAGACGCAGGCGATGGCCTGGCGCCGGGCCTGTCAAGGCTATTTCCATCTATCTAGTTCCCGCCCAATTCGTTAAATAGGACAAATCATTTCACCCAGGGTAGCAGTCAGCTTGAGATTCTCAGTGTAATCCACCGGGCAATCGATAATCGTAACTGTGTCGCTGTCCAAGGCCTTTTTCAAGGTCGGAAGCAGTTCCTCAGTGCTGCCGATGCGCATCCCCACGGCACCAAAAGATTCCGCCAGCCTGACGAAATCCGGATTGTCGAAATCCACATGCGAAGGGCGCCCAAACTGGCTCATCTGTTTCCACTTGATCAGGCCGTAGCCCCCATCATTCCAAATCAAAACCACGAGCGGTGTCTTCATGCGTACTGCGGTTTCGATCTCCTGGACATTCATCATAAATCCGGCATCCCCGGTCACCGCCACCACCTTGCGCTCTGGAAAGGCAAGCTTGGCGGCAATGGCGCCCGGCAGTGCAATACCCATGCTGGCAAAGCCATTGGAGATGATACACGTGTTGGGAAGCTCGCAGCGGAACATGCGCGCCATCCACATCTTGTGCGCGCCAACATCGCAGATGACGATGTCCTCCAGTGCCATTGCAGTGCGCAAATCCCAGATAATTTTCTGAGGTTTGACCGGAAACCCCATGTCGTTACTACAGGCATTCATCTCCTTGATCAATGCCTCTCGCAAGGGTCGCAGACGGTGCCCTTGGTGCGGCGTCGTCAGTTCTGCGATTCGGAGTAATGCATGTTTGATATCACCGACAACACCGACCTTCACTGGATAATAAGCATCAACCTCCGCCGGCATGGTATCGATATGAATGATGATGCGATCACGGCTCGGGTGCCACAGGTAAGGATGGTATTCGACCAGATCATAGCCGATACAGATGATCACATCGGCACCCTCGAAACCGCAGTGCACATAATCCTTCGCCTGTAACCCGGCGCTGCCGAGGGTCAGGGGATGGCGAAACGGCATCACCCCCTTGGCCATAAAGGTGTTGGCCACCGGGATATTCAGTCGTTCGGCAAAATCGACCAGTTGTTGCCAGGCCCTAGCCCGGATAACACCGTTACCGGCCAGGATAAGCGGCGAACGTGCCTCGGAAATCGCTTGTGCCGCCCTTTCAATCTGGCTGGTGGCCGGCTCCGGCAGAAGCGGATTTTTCACCGGCAAGGGGTGATCCTCCACCTCCATCTCGGCGACATTTTCGGGAAATTCGATAAAGCTGGCCCCGGTTTTTTCGGTCTGGGCCAGCTTGAAGGCCTTACGAACCACCTCGGGAATGGTGTTAGGGGTCAGCAGGCGCGAGGAGTATTTGGTCACCGGCTGAAACATCTGCTCCAGGTCGAGCACCTGGTGGGATTCCTTGTGCAGACGATAGGTCGCGGCCTGACCGGCTATCGCCACCAATGGGGCGTGATCCATATTGGCATCCGCCACACCAGTGATGAGATTGGTTGCACCAGGCCCTAGGGTGGAAAGGCAGACCCCGGCGCGCCCGGTCAATCTGCCGTAGACATCGGCCATGAAGGCGGCACCCTGTTCGTGCCGCACCACAATGAAGCGAATCGGCGACTCCAGTAGAGCATCCATGATGTCCAGATTCTCTTCGCCGGGGATGCCGAAAATATACTCGATCCCTTCGTTTTCAAGACACCGGACAAACAGTTCTGCCGCCTTCATGAATGCCTCCGCCAGGGGAGTGGCTTAACCGGTGTCGGCGTCACTGCATGGCGGCTTCTTTCTCCACCAGGGCATTGACGATACGCACCATGTTCTCGTAACTCTTCGCCTTCGGCCCATCGACCACGTACTTGCCATTGACCACCATGCTCGGGACGCCGCTGATGCCATACTTTCGGGTCAGGTCAGCGGCCCGGCGCACCTTGGCCTGTACAGCAAACGAATCGAAGGTATCCTCGAAGGTCTTGGCGTCAACACCGATACCCCCGAAGAACTCCTGGATCTCCTCCTTGCTTCGCATGCGCTGGTTACCGGTATGAATGGCACTGAAAAAAGGTGAATGGAATTTATCCATCACACCCAGCACCTCGGCGGTATAAAACGCCCCGGCATGCAGCTGCCAGCTTGGACTATTGAAGATAGCCGGGATCTTTACGAATTCCACATGCTCCGGTTTGCTTTTCTCCCAGTCCCGCAGGGTAGGCTCAAACTCAAAGCAGTGCGGGCAGCCGTACCAGAACAGTTCGACGACCTGCACCTTACCCTCGCTTCCTCCCGGCTGCGGTGGGCTTATCAGCGAATAATCCTCGCCAGCCGTATACGACTGGGCCGAGACATGAGCGGTCATCCCCAGGGCGGTCAAGCCCAGTACAAGCCCGAGAAAGAGTCTGCGTATCACGTTGTAACCTCCAATTATGGCTTCTTGTTGTCCGCGCCATGGTGCGGACGTTGACTGGTAATATAACCGATGGCACCTTGGCTGCGCATCACAGTACTTTCCCCTGACCCTTGTGTGCTTTATCCTATGCTTTATAACAAGAGGAGCTGGCCATGGGCGAAAACACCAATATCAATCTCACTGAATTTCTCAATAAGCAGTACCTGTGCGAGTGCATGACCACGCGCGAGGTCCAGACCCTGTTAGAGTTCACGGAAGAGGTCAAGTTCAAGAAAAATGAAATCATTGCCGATATCGGTGAAGTTGGTGAGGCACTTTACTTTGTAGTTGAAGGTGAGGCCGCACTGCTGCAGCAAGCCGAGGGAGAAACGGTCGAGATCGGCCGAGCCAAAGAAGGTGGCATGATCGGGTCCATGTCCTTCTTCGACCGTCAGCCACGTTCGGTACGCATCATCGCCATGACCGATAACACACGCCTGATTCGCCTGAGCCGCACCATGTATCAGCGTCTGCGGATTGAACACCCGTTCATTGCGGTTAATCTGCTCGAGGATGCCATTGTCAGTCTCGACGCCCTATTCCGCCGGGTCAGCCAGGACGTGGCCGCGTTTTCCCGCTACGTCTATGGCGGAAAGATGCGCTAAACCGCCGTCAACGATTGGTATCCAAAACAAAAGCCCCGCAATGCGGGGCTTTTGTTTTCCGACTCTAGGTCACGACCCTATAGCTGCCCGTAAGAATGCAGGCCGGAAAGGAACATATTCACCCCGACGAAGGCAAACAGGGTGACGAACAGCCCAACAATGGCCCACCAGGCCAGCGGTCCCCCGCGCCAGCCCTTGGTCAGGCGCAGGTGCAGCCAGGCGGCGTAGTTGAGCCAGACGATCAGTGCCCAGGTCTCCTTCGGGTCCCAGGACCAATAACCGCCCCAGGCCTCGGCCGCCCACATGGCACCCAACACCGTGGCAACGGTAAAGAAGGCAAAACCCAGGGCGATCGCCTTGTACATGATGTCATCGAGCTGCTCAAGACTGGGTAGACGAGCCAGTACCCGCTCGCGGGCAATTCCCCAGAGGAACAGCGCCCAGATACCCACGGACACCGCACTCTTCAACAGCGCCATCAGGATACCGCTAACGCCCAGTGAACCAGCACTGCGATACTCACCGGAGAGCGTACCGGCAAGGGCGACCAGCAGCACGATCCCCAGGGAGATGAAAAAGGCGGGGCGTGCTTTGGCCGTCCCGGTATAGTCTTTGATGAGATAGGCCACCCCGAGCATCGCCGCCAGGGCAAAGGCCCCATAACCGACAAAATTGGCCGGCACATGGATCTTCATCCAGTAGCTCTGCAGCGCCGGCACCAGCGGCTGGATTTCGTGGGCTCCGCGGTCGAAGGTGTACCACAGCAGAAACGCCACCGCGCCGCTAATCACCGTCAGGACAAAGGCTCCCATAGCGCGGTTGTTGTAGCGACGCTCATAGTGCAAATAGAGCAATGCGGTAATGATGGCAAAGAGGATGAATACCTCATAGAGGTTACTCACCGGAATATGACCCACATCGTGGCTAATGAGGTAGGATTCGCGCCAGCGCACCATCAGGCCGACCGAACCCATGGTCGAGGCCGACCAGGTGAGAGCCGTGGAAACCTTGCCAGCAAATGCCGACCCGCACCCCAGCGCAAACCAGTAGCCCAGCGTGGCCATCACGTAGAGCGCGCTCATCCACATGATTGCCGACTGACTGGAGATCAGGTACTTGAGGAAAAAACTGGTCTCATTGCGCGTCAGGTCATCGCCATAAAGAGCAATCGCGGCCAGGCTGATAAGTGCGACCACCAGACTAAAACTGCGCATTGGTTTCCAGGCCCAGCCGAACAGCACTAGCCCACCTGCAGTCCCGAACAGTATCCCGACCTCGTAACCATCCATCAGTGAGGAGTATTGGTTATAGGCCACAAAGCTTCCCACCAACACCAGCAGGGCCCAGATCCAGTCGTACAGCCCCAGGCGCTTGAGCAGTGGTGGCTTGTTGAACTCGTTTTCCAGATATTGCTCTGTTACGGACATCTGTCCACCTCTTGCCGATTATATTTTCAAACTTCGCCGCTGCATCGACGCAGGTCGTGCTGCAGGAAGGCAAATTCTCTATCGAAATCACTGCGCTCTCGATGCCCTGCCGCCGCAAACAACACCGTCGAACCGTTCTCCTGTCTGGAAATGAAAATCCAGAGCCTGCGATGGTGCAGATAGAACATGAAAAACACTCCCACAATCAACATGACACAACCGAGGTAGACAATATTCTGTCCCGGAGCCTTTGTGATCTGGAGACCTGAAGCTTCGATATGTTCGAATGACTGCAACTTGATGTAGAGCGGAGCGCCATAAGGCGCCAACTGAGATAGCGCATTCAGCAGATCATCAAAGTAGGCGGCCTCCTCCTTGCCGACACCCCCACTGATATCAAGCCCCTCCTGGCGCAAAAGATCCACATAAAGGTTACCCAGGACCCCTTGAATCGTCTGAATATAGTACGACAGGGCGTCACTGCGCTTATCCTCCTGGATAGTCTTTTCGGTCTGCGCCACGATGGCATCTATCCCCTCGTTAACGAAGGTCTTGGTCAGACCGATAATTGACCCGCTGAGCTGCTGATATAGTGGGTCATCCTGACTGACGCCCATTTCACTGGCAATCTGACGACGCACTGTCTCACGCACTTTGTCCTCGTCATTCACCAGGGCAAGAAAACGCATGAAGCGATCCATACCTCCATCGGCATCGATCGGGATATGCAAGAAGCGATAGTCCTCAGCCTGGCTGGTACGCATGCCGCTCATTATGAAACTCCGCCCATCGATGATGATCGGTGACATGTAATTGACGTATTCGCGCGCTTCACCGTTAGCAGCGCGCAGTTTGTAAATCACACTTGGGCCATAGTTGTGGAATTTTTTACCGCTCGGATCGTTCTCTGGTAACGGGAAGATGTTAAACAGTTTGAAATCGATAAGCTCGAGTGAGAAATTCCCTCGGGGCGTAGTCAACCTGACCTGGGAGTTCACCGACGTATCAATGTTCAATGGCTCACTTTGCGGCTCATCCAGTGACCAGGATTTCAGCTTGAGCTTACTCCCGCCATCGGAAAAACTGGCCTGATAGATCGCATACCCCTTGTAAATAAGGGGATGATTAACAGAAATATCGTGCTTAAACGGTTCGGGCAGTTCCTCGTCATGAATGATAAGGGTGCTTTCAAACGATTTGGGCATGCCCGAGGGATAATGGTCGATGCGAAAATCCACCAGCTCGATGGTAAACGGCAACTTTTGCACCAGATAACCATCGCGAAGGCCGAGAAAGAGATAATCTGTCCTTTCCCCCTCAGGAATATTGACGCTGCCACGGAAAGAGCTGTTATCCACAGGCAAGATGCTTGCTGGCGGGACCTCACTGATCGGAACATCACGAGTCTCGATACGAATATCCCCCCGCATTTCTGCGAGCTTCAGGGGCAGGTTGCCGTCAATAAGACCGCCAACACAAATAACCACAATTGCGACATGGGAAAGGAGGTAACCAAGACGGCTTACCGAGCCTTTCATCGCCGCCACCGTGACACCGTCTTCACGCGACTTGAAGCGTGTGCGATAACCCAGCTCCGTAAGGCGCCTGCTCAGATTGGTTGCGGTCTCCTGTGGTGCCAAAGTGACCGACCACTCATCCTTATGTTTGAAACCGCGAAGCGATTTGGCCTGCACATCCAGACGGAAGTGCCTCATATCCTTAATAATTGATGGGGTATTGCGGTAAACGCAAGCGCTGGTGGATACCACCAGAAAACCCAATAGGGATAGAAACCATGGTGCACTGTAGATATCGAACAGCCCAAGGTTTTTAAAGACTTCGAACCAGTACGGCCCGAATTTCATGACATAGTTATTATATGGCTCGTTCTGCTTCAGCACCGTACCGATCACCGAAGCAATCGCCACCGCTACAAGGAGGGTGATCGCCAGGTTCATGGAGCCAAGGAACTCGATGAGTACCCTGGATAGAGGGCGCTGAGATTTCAGCCGTAGATTTTCGTTATTGTTCAAGAGCGTATAACCACTTGGTTCAGGACGGCAGAATCTACGCGTTGGATACCGCGGAAGGGAAAAAGTTCGACAACTTAATTACGAAACATAAAAAGCCCACGAGAAAATAAAGGGTGGTCCTTGGACCACCCTTTACATTGAACCTACCGGATACTTCAGCTGAACTTAGTGCAGCCCGGAAATGTACTCAGCGACTGCCGCGATCTCGCTATCGCTCATCTTGGCAGCAACGTCACGCATCATTTTGGCAGGATCGTTGGCACGGGTACCAGAGCGGAAATCGTTCAGCGCCTTGACGATATAGGCACTGTGCTGACCGCTCAATGAAGGGAACTTGGCGCCCGGATTACCGGCACCGCTCGGACCATGGCATGCCATACAGGCTGAGATACCCTTGTCCTTGTCGCCACCCTGATAGATCTTCTGCCCAAGCGCCGCTTTCTCGGCATCGGCAGCGGAGCCGATAGCAGCGGTATTACTGCTATAGAAGGCAGCCAGATCGGCGATATCCTGCGGGCTCAAAGGAGCCGCCATCGCCGTCATGGTGGGATCGGTACGTGCACCGGACTGGAAGTCCGCCAGCTGCTTGGTAATGTACTCGGCGTGTTGACCAGCCAGTTTCGGGAAGGTCGGCGCCATGCTGTTCCCGTCAATACCATGACAGGATGCGCAGGCCGCAGACTTGGTCTTCCCTGCGTTCACATCACCGGCTGCAGACACAGTGCCTGCGGCACTAAACATTACCATAGCGGCAAAAGCTAGTTTCTTCATCGGTTCCCCGTTTTACTATCAGTTGTCGAGCCCCTTTGGCCTTACTGGACCTGGGAGGCCATATACTCAACAGCAGCTTCAACAGCGGCGTCGCTCAGATCGCCACGACCACCCTTGGGCGGCATGAAACCACTGTTACCCTTAAAGCCTGACTTGGCGTGCGTCTTCAACACATCCATGCCCTTGGC
>JBFEWO010000109.1:0-9528 GCA_041546305.1 Thiohalomonadaceae bacterium
ATCCAGTGCAATTACTGCAACCGCAAATATGACTGTGCCAACGAATCCCGCCCCGGCGTCGTCTCCGAACTGCTCACCCCGGATCAGGCGGTAAAGAAAACCCTGGCGGTCGCTGCCAACATTCCGCAGATGACGGTACTTGGCATTGCCGGCCCCGGCGATCCGCTGGCCCAGCCGGAGCGGACCCTGGAGACCTTCCGCCAGCTTTCTGAGAAGGCACCGGACATTAAGCTTTGCGTCTCCACCAATGGCCTGAACCTGCCCAATGTGGTGGACCAGATCTGCGAACACAACATCGATCACGTCACCATCACTATCAACTGCGTTGACCCCAAGATCGGCGCAAAGATCTACCCCTGGATCTTCTGGAACAACCGTCGCATTCGCGGCGAGAAGGCCGCGAAGATCCTCATCGAGCAGCAGCAGAAGGGGCTGGAGATGCTGGTCGAGCGTGGCGTACTGGTAAAGGTCAATTCGGTGATGATCCCCGGCATCAATGATGAGCACCTCAAAGAGGTCAGCCGCATCGTCAAGGAGAAGGGCGCTTTCCTGCACAACGTTATGCCGCTGATCGCCGAGGAAGAGCACGGCACCTACTTCGGCATCATGGGCCAGCGTGGCCCCAATGCCAAGGAGTTGCAGGCGCTGCAGGATTCCTGCGCCGGCGACATGAACATGATGCGCCACTGTCGCCAATGTCGTGCCGATGCGGTCGGTCTACTGGGTGAGGATCGCGGCGCCGAGTTCACCCTGGATAAAATCGAGGAGATGGAGATCGATTACGACGCGGCCATGGTCAAGCGTGCTGCCGTTCATGCCGCCATCGAAGAGGAACTCAAGGCCAAACAACAGGCCACACCGGGTGTGGTCACCGTCTCTATCGATTCGCTGAAAAAGAAAAAGGTGACACGCCCCGTACTGATGGCGGTGGCGACCAAGGGCGGCGGCATTATCAACCAGCACTTTGGACATGCCACCGAGTTTCTGGTCTATGAGGCCTCATCCGAAGGCGTACGGTTTATCGGTCCACGCCGTGCCGACCAGTACTGTGTCGGTCAGGGTACCTGTAATGAGGACGAGAGCACTCTCAGCAGAGTTATTGCGGCGCTCGAAGGCTGCGAGGCCATGCTCAGCGCCCGCATCGGCTTGCCTCCCTATGAGGCCTTGGAGGAGGCCGGTATCCAGCCCATCAGCGACTTTGCCATGGAACCCATCGAGGAATCGGTGGCCAAGGTCTACCAGGAGTGGCTGGAAGCGGGAAAGCTGGATGAAACCCCGGACATGGGTGCCAGCGTGGCATAACGACCTTGTCACAGTCGTTCGGTGACATGTCGTCGCACGTTGTGCAACCCTAACTTGTGAGGTGAAACATGGCATTATCAATTGAAACCGCATGCGTAAACTGCTTTGCCTGCATGGAGGTTTGCCCCAGCGAGGCGATCTATGAGGCCAAACCCCACTTCATGATCGATGCGAAAAAATGCACCGAATGTGAAGGAGACTTTGCCGAGCCGCAATGCGCCAGTATCTGTCCGATTGAAGAGGCCATCCTCGCGGCAGACAGGACACCGCTCAATCCGCTGGGGTCATTGACTGGGATCCCAGTGCCGCGCCTGCTGGAGCTGGCGCAGCGCGAAGCCGCGTTATAAGGAGGGTGACATGGCTGTGATTATCGGTGAGGTTTATCGTGGTAGTGCACTGTCCTTGCAAGGAGCAAGACCATTTGCATGGTTGGCACAGCGTTTAGGTGGAATGCTGCACAAGCAACGCAACCCTTCTTCGTTTCCCGACAGGGTATGGCAACGCCATAGCGCACTACTGGATGCCGGGAAACAGCACAGGCTGAGTCGTGCCTAAGGACGAAGGAGATGCAACGTTATGAACACCATCCTCTTTTACGAAAAGCCCGGTTGCATCAACAACACCAAGCAGAAACAGTTGCTGCAGGAAGCCGGTTATGAAGTGGAAGCTTGTAACCTGCTTACCGAGCCTTGGAGCGAGGAGCGTCTGTTGTCCTTTTTCAGTGGACTGCCCGTAAGCGAATGGTTCAATCACAGTGCACCTCAGGTCAAGGACGGCCAGGTTATTCCCGAACGGCTAACGGCTGAGCAGGCAATTTCACTGATGTTACAGGAGCCCCTGCTGATCCGCCGCCCCTTGATGCAGATCGGTGATCAGCAATTGGTCGGTTTTGAGGCCGATAGGATCAACCAGGCACTCGCCCTTTCCTGGTCAGCGAATGATACGGACGAACTGGAGCGCTGCCCGCGTTATCTTGGACACTCTTGTTCGGATTCGGAGAACTAGCATGCACGCCTTTCAGAAAATGACTATGCAAAATCGTGAGCAGATTCGTCAGGAAACCTATCACTGGTTGTCTACCACCAGTTCCGGTGAGGAGCTGGCGGAGCTCGTGGCCCGCATGCTTGCCTCTCAGGTAGCCAGCATGGGCGACATGCCTCGCTGGCTCGGGTTGACCCGGGAAGCGTTTAATAGCCTGATGTGGTCGCTTTTTCCCGGCGTCGATATCGAACAGTTCGGTCACTATGGCAAGGAGATCGACATCGCCCGCTGTGACGAGCACAGCGAACTGCGTCAACTCTTCATCAGCCACGGCGAGGCAGAGCCGAGTATCAACGAGTGGGTCGCCGATATCCTGATCGCCGGTTGCATGGGCGGGGATCACCTATGGCAGGATCTCGGTCTCTGGTCACGCAAGGATCTCACCGCACTGATTCGTAGCGCTTTTGCGCCGCTAGCCGATAAGAACGTCCACGACATGAAGTGGAAGAAGTTCTTCTACAAACAGCTCTGTATCCAGGAAGGGGTCTACACCTGCCGCGCACCTTCCTGCCAGGTCTGCGCTGACTATGCGGCATGTTTCGGTCCTGAGTAAAATCGATCTCCGGCCTCCGGGTTGAGATCGATCCAGTCCTAATGACCTCCGACGACATCGAACAACGTGCTATCGCCGCCTATCTTGGTCTGGCCATTGGGGATGCTCTGGGCGCTACCGTCGAATTCATGACCCCACGCGAGATTGTGTCTGTTCACGGGGTACACAAGGAGATCACCGGGGGCGGCTGGCTCAAGCTCAAGCCCGGCACCGTTACCGACGATACCACCATGAGTCTCGCTCTGGGCGATGCGCTGCTCGAAGCCCGGTGTGTCGATGCGGCTACCATTGCACGGCATTTCGATGCCTGGATGCGCAACAAACCGGTGGATATCGGTAACACAGTGCGTCGCGGGTTGCTTCACTTTCGTACCCGCGGCGAGACAACCGTGCCGCTCAACGAGCATGACGCCGGTAACGGCGCCTGCATGCGTACCCTGCCGATAGCCCTGGCCACCCTCGGTAAAAGCGAGCAGGAGGTAATGTCCGCTGTGCAGGCGCAGGCCCACATCACCCACAACAATCCGCTCTCCGATGCCGGCACCTACTGTGTGGTGCGTATGGTCCAGCTCGCCCTACAGGGGGCTAATATCGCCTCCCTTCGGCACGGACCAGTCCATGAGCTGCTCACCGCACATCCCACCTTTGTTTTCCGTAGAAAACATCGCGCAGAGAATCCCAGCGGTTTTATCGTCCACACCTTACGTACCGTATTTGAAGCCTTCTTCGAGACCGACAATTTCGAGGACTGCCTGGTCCAGACAGTTAACAGGGGAGGGGATGCCGATACCACCGGTGCCATCGCCGGCATGATCGCCGGTGCCTTTTACGGCCATGAAGCCATTCCCCCGCGCTGGATTAAAGCGTTGGATGCCGAAACAGCCCACCGCAGTCGCGAACAGGCCGAGGCATTGCTTACCCTCCGTGCAGCAATCGTGATGAACCAATCTGCCTAGTTCCGGGTTTTCACAACGTGCTGATTGTGATAAAAAGCGCCAGGAATCCGCGGGCAAGGGAAGTGTCGCATTCAATCATCTCTCCAAACTCCGTTTATTCATCCCTCATTGCTCGCTTTAAAATTAGCGGTTGGGAAATCGATATAAGTATCCGTTGCACCTGGAAGGGAAGCTAGAGATGAAAATTCTGTCCAATACTCCCCCGCTGAGAGACTCGAGGGAACTCTGGAGGCATTTTTCAAAAACCTATATGTCGCTGCGGGCGGGACTATTTCTGCTCGCGTTTACCATGCCCGTGGTGCTGTATCTGTACGGCAAGTTCCGCCATGGACTGGATTTGCAGCCATCGATGAGCGCGTACTTCTGGGCGGCCGGAGAAGGCCAGTGTGCCACTTTCCCGATGAGGACGATCTTTGTCGGCTACCTCTTCGCCATTGGGGTTGGCCTGTTCGGGTATAAAGGGCTGACCAATCTTGAGAACTCCTTGCTAAACGTCGCAGCGCTTTGCGCTTTTACGGTTGCGATCTTCCCGGAACGACTTTTACTGGAAGAAGCCGATAGTCAAGTCCAGGTGGCACAGCTCTTTGCAGCCTGTCCTGCGGTCAAAGACTGGGCCATGCAGGATTCACTACCTATCCATTACATTGCTGCAGTCATTCTGTTTGTGTTGTTGGCCGTCGTCGCCTGGTTTTGTGCCAACAAAAGTCTCGACTATCTCCCCGTCGAACACGACCCGGCAAGGTTCAGAAGAACGTACAGGATGATTGCGATCTTGATGGTCCTGTTTCCTGTGGTTGGCTACGTTGTTGCGCTGCTATTTGGGCGCACTTCTGATGTGGTTTTCTTCATCGAAGCAGCCGGCATTGTCACGTTTGGTGCTTACTGGTTCGTCAAAACTCAGGAACTCAAACTGTCCAGCCTGGAGAAGAACCCCGATGAGGCGCTCCAGTATGCGATAAGTCGGCAAACTGTTGAAATGCAGGAAGGGAAGGTCGGTACACGGTAATACCAGGTGATCCTGACGCATAAATTTGATCTGGATGATAATGCAACAACAAGGAGTAATCATGGATTGGAAAAAATTTACTCAGGCCACACTGGCTAGTGGTGTTGCTATGATGCTTATTGCAGGCGTGTGGCACGAAATCGTTATGGCAAACTTTTATGCTAATGAGGTCCATGCGGAGCATGAGGGAATAGGGGTTATTTTCCTTGCTTACCTTTTACTGGCTGCCCTGATGGCATACTTATATCCTCTCGGTCATGCCGGGGAGTACCCATTGCGCGATGGCCTCCGCTTCGGGGTAATTATGGGCATCTTATGGGTAATGCCTCATGAGTTGGCCATGGCGGGAGCTCATGGGGAGTCAATCTCATATGTATTCAAGAATGCGGCGTGGCATGCGGTTGAACAGGGCATTGGTGGCGTTATCATCGGCTTTGTTTACAGGGGCCTGAACATGGCACGGCTCTAGCCGGAATCTGCTGGATGATGCGTAAGGTAGCTTTGCGTTATATCTAAACTGAGAAGAACAATGCTGATTTCTGACATTCCGTTAGTAAAAATGGTGGGGATAAGCAGGGGGGGCGGGGGTATGCTCGAACTGCCTTTTAGTACCTCCGTCCAGAACCATCTGAGCACCATGCATGCGAGCGCCCTGTTCACTCTTGCGGAGACAGCGAGTGGTGATGCTCTATGGAGGCTTTTCCCTGATCTCGTTGATAATGTGGTGCCCGTGCTGCGGGATTCCTCCATGAAGTTCAAGAAACCGGCAAGTAGCACTGTAATCGCATTTGGCACTGTTCGAGAGGATGCTGTGCAGAGGTTTAGGGATCAGTTTGCCAGGAAAGGACGTTCTTCAATCACTGTCGACGTTGAGGTCAAGGATGCTGAAGGTTTTGTCACCTGTGCTGGGACATTTACTTGGTTCGTTCAGAGCATGTCGCAGAATGAGCTATGACATTTATTTTCGAACAGGATTTGACGTAGGCCTGGGGTGAGTTGTGATGGCTGTGGAAATACGTGAAGCCTCCCCAGCTGATTTTGAAGCGATTATTCGGCTGATCCCGACGCGGGAAGAGTTGTTTCTGGTCTATCCCAAGGGCCAATACCCCTTTACCATCGAGCAGCTCAAGTCCCTGGCGGCGCTCAGACAAGAGCTGACCGTCGCCTGCCAAAATGGTGACATTATTGGTTTCGCCAATTTGTATGATGTGGAAGCCGGGGCATGGGCTTTTGTGGGTAATGTGGTTGTGGAAAGTGCCTGCCGCGGTCAAGGAATCGGTAGACAGCTGGTTACTTATATGATGCAGCAGGCCTTTGAAAAGTATCAGGTGCGCGAGGTGAGGATCTCAGTTTTTAATGATAATACGCCTGCCTTGCTACTCTACGCCAGGATGCAGTTTGAACCCTACGCTGTCGAAGAGCGAATTCACCCCTCCGGCAAACGGGTAGGGCTGATTCATATGAAACTTGTGAAAAATCAGTTGTCAGTCTGAAACGGTTTGCCACAGCAATAAGCACCTGAATGGACATGTTCATGAGCCTGAATCAACGTCTTTCATACGTTCCAGAAATTTTCGTAATTCATCTTTTCCCCCATTGATCACCGGCTTGCCATGGGCCAGTAGCAGGTGTTCGAACTTGCGGCGAAGGTGTCCTTTAAAGACTTCGCGCAAGCCACGTTTGACCGCCTCCGGGTCATCGCCCATCAAATAGTCAGCCACAAATGCCAGCCGGCTTCTTTCATCGCGGACGATAGCATCTCCGAGCGCCAGGATGCCGCCGGCCAATGGTATGTGCAGCGCGGTCTCTTCCGGGCACAAGACGCCGACTTCCAGCGCCCTGATTTTGCCGGGCAGGATTACCCCATGGTCGAAGCCGGTGACCTTTTCACCGTGGCTAAACTCATGCAACCCGGCCCTGTGGCACCGAATCGTGCAGTCGAATGCTTCGGCAAACTGTCCGCTGTGGCGGTAGTGGTGACGGTTGGTCAGGTAAATCTGTTCGGGCCTTTTGTGTGTCTCGAACCAGCCGAGTCCTTCGGCAGGTACACGAGGGTCGATCAACACTGCTGGGGTCGTCGCCTCGATATAGTAAGAGTGGACGTATTCCAGGATGCCCTCGTGAAAGGTGGTCCAGTGAAATATGCCAGGTAGGATCTCTTTCATGGCATGGTTCGAGTTGGGGAGAGGAGTTGAAGAAGTGTAGTTAATGACGAAGTCCCTGCTGCGAATCACAACCGGGTAGGGTAAGGCATGCATAAAAAAAGCCCCGTCTCTGGGGCTTTTCTGTGCGTCTTGTAGATACTCAGTACTCCGCGTCGTGATAGACGTTTTGCACATCGTCCACATCGTTGAGCATGTCGAGGAATTTTTCCATCACCTCCACATCATCGCCACTGATGGGCGTGGTGCCTTTCGGTACATATTGGATCTCGTCCACCTCGAACTCGATCTCGCCGAAGGCATTGAGCAGGGCCTGCTTGGCTTTGTTGTATTCGGTGTGGGGGACGAACACGGTGAGCTTGCCGTCCTCGTTCTCGACATCAGTAACATCCACGTCTTCGTTCAGCAGCGCTTCCAGAGCGGCCTCCTCGTCGCCGTTGAAGACCAGGATGGCTGCGTGGTCGAACATATGGCTGACATTGCCGGAGGTGCCGAGCTTGGCCTTGGCCTTGTTGAAGCAGGTGCGCACATCGCCGATGGTACGGTTGGGATTGTCGGTGAGGCACTCTACCAGCACCATGCAACCACCGGGCCCGAAGCCTTCGTACAGGGCCGGGGAGTAGTCCTCGCCACCGCCGCCCTTGGCCTTTTCCAGCGCCTTTTCGATCACGTGGCTGGGGACCTGGTCTTTTTTCGCTCGCTCGATCAGGCCGCGCAGGGTTAGGTTGCCGCTCGGGTCAACGCCACCCGACTTGGCACACACATAGATCTCACGGCCATATTTGCTGTAGACCTTGGTCTTGGCGGCGGCTGTTTTGGCCATGGAAACCTTGCGGTTTTGATACGCTCTGCCCATTGTGCTGGTGCTCCGAATGTGAGGATGGCGCGAATTATACGGGCAAATACAAGTCCGGGAAAACTGTTGCGGCAGACTTGTGATTCAGTCTCGGTAGTAGTGGGGACGCCCTACAGGAATGGATGCCTGATCCGCTTCAGCGCGAAGTGAACCGTAATAAAGACTGCCAATAACGCAAGGACCACCAGGCCCTGAAAGCTGATGTCCTGCCCCTCAACCGCTCTTCTGCCGGTATCCCCGGCATAGGCGAAGAAGATCACCCTGGGCAGGATGCACAGAGAAGTGACGACGAGAAAATGGAGAAGGCGGATTCTGGTCAGTCCCAGGGTGTAATTGAGCAGGGCGAAGGGGAGTCCTGGCAGTATCCTCAGCATCAGAACAAAACGCCAGCCTCGCTTTTCCACCTCCGCTTTGAGTTTTCGCAACTCTTCATTGAGTCGGCTTTCCACCCAGTCGGCCAGAAGATAGCGGGCGAGAAGGAAGGCGAGGGCGGCACTCAGGATAGCGCCGATCTGGACATAGAGTGTTCCCCAGGCAGGACCGAACAGCACGCCGCCGGTGAGGCTAACCAGGGTGCTGGGAAAGAGCAAGGTGACCAGAACGACGTAAAGCAGAATAAACAGAATGGGAGCGGAAAGCGGATTTTCCGCCACCCACAGTTCCATTGCCGCCACATCGAAACGATCCCTGGCCAGATAGAGCGCTAGCGAACCGCTTACCAGCAGGGATAAAAGAAAAAGACGGGAACGGCTGCTCAGGGTCATTCTGTCGCCTGGTGTTTATCCGCAATATCAAAGAATACTAACGGCAATTGTCGCACCGATGCCACCCTGGCCGAGGTTCAGGGATGAGCGCAATGCTTATCGCTGTTGATCGTAGGGTGGCAGGCTGATGATGCGGTTATCGTTCAGTGCGCCGCCCACAGTGAAATGATAGAGGCTTTGCAGCTGTCTTCCCTGCAGCCCCAGCAGTTCATGGACCCCGTCGTCGAAGAAGCAGCCGATGCCAGTACCGCGCAGGCCGCAGGCCTCGGCTTCCAGATAGAGTACCTGTCCTAGTGCGCCGGCCTCCCAGTGGAGTTCGCGGTAGCGCCAGGGGGTAGCCGCAAGGTTCTCTTCGAACTCACCCAGCATTGTCAGGCTGAAGGCGCTGTCGCCGGCAATCGCCTGCTGGCAGGAGAGGGTCGCCGCGGTGCGTCCGGCTTTGGCGGTAATGAGCTGATAGAGGGGAAGATGCTCAGGGGTGCTCTCCACCCTGGTCCATTGGAATTCCTTGCGCATTGCCTGTTGCTGCATTGCCAGCGCTCCCTGGTGGCGTGGCAGGGCATAAAGCCCATTGGCGAGTCCCTCGACACGATGGACGAAGAGCACGGTGTGGATTCGTGCCTGCCAGGGCAGGCTGTCCCATGGGGCCAGGCAGGGACGCGGCAGCAGGTGATCGAGCAGGCAGTAGAAATCCTGCTGTGCCATGACGGTGGTGCCATCAAAGGCCTGGGCCGAGCGGCGATGGCGAATGAGCCGGGCGGCCGCCTCGTCACAGGGGGAGGGCAAGGGTGCAGGAAGAGGCTGGAAATGAGGCGTGCTGGGTGGGCTTTGCACCGGCCGGCGGCAGGCCTCGGCCGCCTCCTCGATCACCGGCCAGTCATAGAAGTG
>JBFEWO010000200.1:0-2937 GCA_041546305.1 Thiohalomonadaceae bacterium
GGCGACGAAGTGCGTGGTTATTCGCCGAAACAGGCGGCACTGACGGTGCTGTCGCTGCTGTCCGGAGAGATACGCTATGACGCTTAAATCACGCCTCTCTGCTTTGCAGCAACAAGCGGGTACCCGCCCTACTCCTGCGCCACCGGTTGCGCCACCTGCTGCAAGCTCTCTGCGCCAGCGTCTGGCCCACCTGCGGCCGGAGCGGGTACAGGGGCGCACTGCTCCCACCGTTGGCAGGATGAGCCCCGAGGAGCTGGCCCGTGCGGTCAACGGCGAGTTTGTCGCGGAGGGCCTGATAAAGATTGATGAAGAAGTACCGCTCAACAGCAACTTGGGGCGTGTTGAGCTCAGCGGGCTGCGCAACATTTCTCTACTGCCCGGCGAGCAGCAAGGCATGCCCAGCGTCTACATTGATACCGAAACCACGGGCCTGGCCGGCGGCAGCGGCACCCTCGCCTTTCTGGTCGGTGTGGCGATGGTTCAGAAGGATTCGATCTGGCTGACCCAGTTCCTCATCACCAGTTTCGCCGCCGAGCCGGCACTGCTCTCGGAAGTCGAAAAACTGTTGCCCGCCACCCATCGCCTGGTGAGCTACAACGGCAAGAGCTACGACCTGCCGCTGCTGGTGACCCGCTTTCGCCTGCAGGGTCTCAGGCCGGCCTTTGCCGAGCGCGAACACCTCGATCTGCTGCACCCGATGCGCCGCCTGTTCGCCAAGCGCTGGGCCGACTGTCGCCTTCAGACGGTCGAGAAAAACCTGCTCGGCTATCACCGCACCGACGACCTCCCTGGCGCCGAGGCGCCAGAGGCCTGGTTTGCGTTTCTACGTACCGGTTACGGTGACAAACTGGTCAAGGTTGTGGTGCACAACCGACAGGACATCCTTTCACTGGCGGTCGCACACGCGGCGCTGGCGCAGGCAATTAGCGAACCGGCCCAGTACCCGATCGATCTCCACGGCCTGTCACGCTGGCTCGCGGAGACGAATGAACCCCAAGCCATCGCCGTATTGCAATCGACAAGGGGCCGGCTGTGCGATGACAGCAAACGCCTGTTGGGCCAACTCTTTCGGCGCGCAGAAAACTGGAACGAGGCCGTGCCACTCTGGGAAGAACTGGCCAGTCAGGGGTGTGTGGAATCGATCGAACGCCTCGCCAAATTTCATGAACATGTGAGCAAGGATCTCACACGCGCCTGGCAATATTGTGAACGCCTGCCAGGGGCCAATAGCGATATCCGACGACGAAACCGACTGCGGGAAAAACTGGCAAAACAGTCTGGCACATTGATGTGACCTTGATGAGCCAGAGTACGGGCCAAATAATGGTGTCCACAGGGCAAGTACAACTCCCTACCCACAGACCTGCTCATGAGGTGTCCCTGGTGATCAACCAATAGGTAACCCCCAGGGAAAATATCACGGCCGCCGTGCCGTAAATATATGGCGGCGTGATGGTTTCAAAATCGAAAATAATCACCTTCCTGGCAATCGCCATGAGTGCGGTTGCCACCACCAGACGCACCGGGATGACATTGGTGCTCAGATACATTTTGATATTGATAAAGATCTCAATCGCAATGAGCACCGCCAGAAAGGCACCAAAGGTGGCGAGGATGTCATTGATCTGAAGCAGCAGGTAGGGTGGATGAGTCAGGCGCTGGAAAAGTACATAAACCACATCACCAATCCCCCAAACGATCACCATCACCATGAGAATTGCCAGGACCTTGACCGCTCCCCGGATGATTCGATGGAGAAAACGGATGGTGGGATCCTCATGCTCCAGCTGGAGGTCGTGCCCCGGTTCATGTTCTTGTGAGAACGGTTTGTCATCTTCCATCGCAGGGCACCAGGCGAGTAACAGGCTTACCTAATGAGCATAGTCCCTGCAGCGCCACTTGCAGGAGATGGTGCAAGCGTTGGAGAGGCCGGCGACAAGTCCCGTGCGATCAGGGGTTTTACCAATGGAAAGGGGTTACGCTCAGATCCCGGTGCGGAGTGCACACAATTGCGTTGTCTGCCAGCCGTGATGTCGATAGAACTCCAGCGCGGCGATATTCTCGATATCCGCAAGCAACTGCAATCTTGTTGCACCACGCTTTTTTGCCCAGGCTGTGATGCCGTCCAGCAACTGCCGGCCAATCCCTTTGCCTCGATGCGCCTTGTCCACGATCACATCCTCAACCCAAGCGGAATAGGCTCCTTCCGCGGTGGAGATCACCAGTTGTGCCGTGCACATGCCGATCGCGATGTCGCCGTCTCGCGCCACCATTACACAGGCGTGTTCCTCTTGCAGTAACCGCATCAATCCCCGCCTTACCTTTGCGGGGTCATAACGGAAATCGGCCTCGATGGCGAACAGTTGTTGTAAGAGCTGACTGAGCGACTCCAGATCGGTGAGGACCGCCGGTGAAACTGCAACGCTCATGAAAGGTTATAGCGGAGCGCTGATGCGAATATCGGCAGGCGGCGCATCCTGGAACAGCACCCTCTTTTGCATGGCCGGATTCATGTAAAGCACACCGGCATCATCCACCAGCATGACATATTTGATCCCCATTTGTTTGGCAATGCGATGCCACGCCTTGGGACCGGCCACCACCAGCGCGGTGGCCGCCGCATCCGCCACCGCCCCATTATCGTGGATCACGGTGACCGAGGTGACACCATCAACCGGCATACCGGTACGCGGGTCAAGGATATGGTTGTAGTGCACCCCTTCGTATTCGCGGTAACGCTCGTAATTCCCGGAGGTAAAGACCGATTCATCTCCGCTGACCCCGAGCGCGGCAAGAACCCCCTCGCCTTGCGGATGGCGGATCCCAACGCGCCAGGGTTTGCCGTCCTTGCTGCCGATGGCACGCAGGTCGCCACCGGCGTTGATGATCGCATTGTGGATACCAAATTCGCGCAACCGCTCGATGGCGAGATCCACC
>JBFEWO010000085.1:0-11626 GCA_041546305.1 Thiohalomonadaceae bacterium
CTGATTGACCACATGCCCTTCTACCAGGTTTTCCAGCACCCAGGCGAGGTGCTGCGGGTCGATGCGGAACATGGTGGAACACATGCACACGGTGGGCGACATGAAGTGGACTTTCTTGTCTTCATGCTTGAACTGCTCGGCCAGGCGATTGACTAGGTTCAACTCGGTGGCCACCAGCCAGCGGGTGCCGGGCTCGGCGTCGCGGACGGTCTTGATGATGTATTCGGTGGAGCCGACATAGTCGGACTTCTGGCACACCTCGAACGGGGATTCTGGGTGGGCAATGATCTTCGCTTCCGGATATTTGGCCTTGAAGGCGTCGATGTGCTCGGGCTTGAACATCTGGTGCACCGAGCAAAAGCCCTTCCACAGGATCATCTTGGCGTTTTTGATCTGCTCGGGGGTCAGGCCACCCAGCGGCTGCTCGAAGTCCCACACCACCATCTCCTCCAGCGGGATACCCATGGTGTAGCCAGTGTTGCGACCAAGGTGCTGGTCGGGGAAGAACAACACCTTCTCGCGCTGGCTGAAGGACCACTCCAGCACGTTACGGGCATTGGTGGAGGTACAGACGATACCACCGTGGCGACCACAGAAGGCCTTGAGGTCCGCTGCGGAATTGATATAGGTGACCGGAGTGATGCTTTGGTCCGGATCCAATACCTCGGCCAGTTCGCGCCAGGCGCGCTCGACGTTGGCCAGGTTCGCCATGTCGGCCATGGAGCAGCCGGCGGCCATATCCGGAAGGATGGAGATCTGCTCCGGACGGGAGAGGATATCTGCCACCTCGGCCATAAAATGCACGCCGCAGAAGACGATGTACTCGGCCTTCGAGTTGCCCGCTTCGCGGGAGAGCTTGAGCGAGTCGCCAGAGAAGTCCGCATGGCGGAACACCTCCTCGCGCTGGTAGTGATGACCGAGAATGACCAGGCGTTCGCCGAGTTTCTCCTTGGCTGCAACAATGCGCGCCTCGGCTTCGGCATCACTTAGCTGGGCATAATCCTGGATCGGTCTCACGTTGCTCATTTCTCGGCTACTGGCCTCGCGGTTGTTGCTAATTCAGTATTAAGAGAGGTCACTCCCCTCTCCCCAGCCCTCTCCCTGAGGGAGAGGGTGTCTCTGGGTCGATTTTAACTTATGACGCCGCCTTATCCTCTTTCTGCGGCTTGGCCACGCGAATGCCAAGCTCCACCAGCTGGGCCGGGGAGACCTGGGACGGTGCGTTGGTCATCAGGTCGGCGGCGGTCTGGGTCTTGGGGAAGGCCATCACATCACGGATCGACTTGGCGCCGGTCATCAACATCACCAGGCGGTCAAGGCCGAAGGCCAGGCCGCCATGGGGCGGGCAGCCGAACTTTAGCGCATCGAGCAGGAAGCCGAACTTCTCGTTGGCCTCCTCATCGGAGATACCGAGGGCGTGGAACACCTTCTTCTGCACGTGTTCGCGGTAGATACGCATGGAGCCGCCGCCGATCTCGGTGCCGTTGAGCACCATATCGTAGGCACGGGAAAGACAGTTGGCCGGATCAGACTCGAGCTTGTCGATATCCTCCTCGCGCGGCGAGGTGAAGGGATGATGCAGGGAGTAGTAGCGACCGTCCTTCTCGTCCCACTCGAACATGGGGAAATCGACCACCCACAGCGGACGCCAGCCATGCTCGACCAGGCCGAGGTCGTGGCCGAGCTTGACACGCAATGCGCCGAGAGCCTCGTTGACCACCTTGGCCTTATCGGCCCCGAAGAACACAATGTCTCCGTCCTGCGCGCTGACGCGCTCCATGATGGCCATGACAACGTTATCAGGCAGGAACTTGATGATCGGTGACTGCAGTCCCTCGATGCCTTTGGCCAGTTCGTTGACCTTGATGTAGGCGAGCCCCTTGGCGCCGTAGATGCCGACAAACTTGGTGTAATCGTCGATCTCCTTACGCGAGATCTCGCCGCCCTTGGGCACGCGCAGCGCGGTGACGCGGCTGGCCGGGTCCTTGGCCGGGCCGGCGAAAACCTTGAACTCCACCTCTGCCATCAGGTCGGCAACCTCGATCAGTTCAAGCGGGATGCGCAGGTCCGGTTTGTCGGAGCCGTAGCGCTGCATCGCCTCGGCGTAGGGCATACGCGGGAACGGATCCGGCAGGGCTACTTCCAGCACCTTGGCGAACATCTCGCGGATCATGCCCTCGACCAGGCTCATGATCTCCTCCTCGCTCATGAACGAGGTCTCGATATCGAGCTGGGTGAATTCAGGCTGGCGATCGGCACGCAGGTCTTCGTCGCGGAAACAGCGCACGATCTGGTAGTAACGGTCCATGCCGGAGACCATCAACAATTGTTTGAAGATCTGCGGCGACTGCGGCAGGGCGAAGAAGCTGCCCTGGTGGGTGCGGCTCGGCACCAGATAGTCGCGGGCCCCCTCGGGGGTGGCCTTGGTCAGCATCGGAGTCTCGATATCGAGGAAGCCGCGCTCATCCAGGTAGTTGCGCAGGGCGCGGGTCATCTCGGAGCGGAACTTCATACGCTGGAACATCTGCGGGCGACGCAGGTCCACATAGCGGTACTTCAGGCGGTGCTCTTCACCGACATCCTCATCGTCGATATCGAGCATGAAGGGCGGGGTCTCGGACTTGTTGAGGATGGTCAGCTCTTTGCCCAGCACCTCAATCTGACCGGTCGGCAGGTCGTTATTCTCGGTGCCGGCAGGACGACGACGCACCTTGCCCTTGATCTGCAGCACGAACTCGTTGCGCACGCTCTCGGCGATGGCGAAGACCTCCGGCAGGTCCGGGTCGAAGACCACCTGGGCGACGCCCTCGCGGTCACGCAGGTCGATGAAGATGACCCCACCATGGTCACGGCGGCGGTGTACCCAACCGGCAAGCTCGACCTCCTGGTCGATGAAGGATTCGTTCAATTGGCCGCAGTAGATGCTGCGCATGGCATTATTCCTGATTACTGAAACGGGGGTGAAAAGCGGGAATGTTACGGGATTGGCGCCATCCAGCGCAACTATTCGGCCCCCTCCAGGGCCGTTTTGGGAATGGCCTGAACCGGCGCTTTTGGCACCACAGCTCCCATCGAGATGATCATCCGCAAGCCCTCATCGACACTCATATCCAGTTCCACCACCTCCTCCCGGGGCACCATGAGGAAGAAACCAGAGGTCGGGTTAGGGGTGGTCGGCACATAGATATTAATCACTTCACGCCCGGTTTTGCGCTGCGCCTCACCGACCTCGGTGCCGGTCTGGAAGGCCAGCGTCCACAGCCCCTTGCGCGGGTACTCCACCAGCAGCACCTTGCGAAAGGACTGGCCGTTGGAGGAGAACATGGTCTCGGCGATCTGTTTGACCGCCGAATAGACCGACCGCACCAGTGGAATGCGTGCCAGCAGCGATTCCCAGGCGGTCACCAGCTTGCGGCCAAAAAGGTTGGCCACCACGATACCGGTGCTCAGCACCACGGTCACCGCGACGATCACCCCGAGCCCAGGGATATGCATTCCCAGCAGCTGTTCGGGCTGATAGCGAGCCGGCAGCAGCAGCAGGGAACGGTCCATTAGGTCGACCAGCATCTTCACGACCAGGATGGTCACCCCCAGGGGGAGCCACACCAGCAGACCAGCCATAATATAGCGACGAAGCGCTGACATCATAAGGGTTCGTCCTCCGTCTACTTGCCAGCCATGCAGCTGGCGCCGCAACCGCCGCTGGCACAGGCCGGAGCGTTGTCGATGCTGGCTGCCTTACTGGTGAAGCTGCCCGCGGAGATCAGTTTTTTCAATTCCGCCTTGTGGCACTCGGGACATTCGCTGAGGGGGGCGTCGCTCATCTTCTGCATGACCTCCAGGCGATGACCGCAGGCTTGGCACTGGTACTCGTAGAACGGCATGGCAAAAACCTCACTCACAAGATGGGAACAGGGCTTATTTTACGCGGTGGCGGACACCGACGCACCATTGCATTAGTTCAAAGTTCAAAGTTCAAAGTTCAAAGTTCAAAGTTCAAAGTTCAAAGTTCAAAGTTCAAAGTTCAAAGTTCAAAGTTCAAAGTTCAAAGTTCAAGGTTCAAGGTTCAAGGTTCAAGGTTCAAGGTGTGGGAGAGGCGTCTCATCATTAGTGAGCGGAGACTAGTATGACAAATCGCGACCGTGACGGTCGCTCCCGCGGGTGAGGAGAGCTGTAGAGTGATTAGCTTGATCAGGATACAAATGACCATGAGTGCGGCTCTTTGAACCTTTAACTTTGAACCTTTAACGGTTCTCAGCGCCTCTTTGAACTTTCAACTCTAAACTTTTAACACTCAGCCATAACCTTTTCTTATCGGCAATTGAATCATCAAAAGATCAGCCGCACGTTACAATATCGCCTTAAGCCCCATCAACCGGACAAATCATGCACATCAAGCACACCGAAGAACCGCTCGACCAGCGCAAAGACTGGCAGACCATCCGCTCACTGCTGCCCTACCTGTGGAACTACCGCGGCCGCGCCGGGCTGGCGTTGGCCTTTCTGGTGCTCTCCAAGCTGGCGATTGTCGGTGTGCCGCTGGCGCTCAAGGAGATCGTCGACGCGCTGGATACCCCGGAAGGTCGGGCCGTCGCCCTGCCCATCGCCCTGCTGCTGGCCTACGGCCTGCTGCGCCTGGCCGGCTCGGCCTTCAACGAGCTGCGCGATGTGGTGTTCGCTAAGGTACGCCACGGCACCATGCGCGAACTCTCGCTCAAGTCACTGGATCACCTGCACAAGCTGTCGCTACGCTACCACCTGGAGCGCAAAACCGGCGCGCTATCCCGCGATATGGAGCGCGGTACCCGCAGCGCCTCCTCGCTGCTCAACTACATGGTCTTCTCCATTCTGCCGACCCTGGTGGAACTGAGCCTGGTGGCGGGGGTGCTGCTCACCCAGTACAACCCGTGGTTCGCGGTCATCACCGTGGTCACGGTGCTGATCTACATTACCCTGACCTTCTTCATCACTAACTGGCGCATGAAATTCCGCCACCGCATGAACGCCAAGGATTCGGAGGCCAACTCCCAGGCCATCGACTCACTCATCAACTACGAGACGGTCAAGTATTTCAATAACGAGCGTTTCGAGCACCAGCGCTATGGCAAGACCCTGGCCGAGTGGCAGAACGCGGCCGTGATGAGCCAAACCTCCATGTCAGGGCTGAATATCGCCCAGGGCTCGATCATCGCCGTCGGCGTTACTCTGGTAATGATCCTCGCCTCCCAGGGCGTGATTGCCGGCAGCATGAGTCTCGGCGATCTGGTACTGGTCAATGCCTTCATGCTGCAGGTATTCATCCCGCTGAATTTCCTCGGCGTGGTCTACAGTCAGGTCAAACACTCGCTCTCCGACATGGACCGCATGTTCCGCCTGCTGCAGGAGAATCCCGAGATCACCGATAAACCTGATGCGAAAGAACTGGATGTGGGCAGCGGCATAGTACGCCTCGAACATGTGCGGTTTCACTACCAGCCAGAACGGCCGATCCTGGAGGACATCGACTTCGAGATCCCGGCAGGACAGAAAGTCGCGGTGGTCGGCCATAGCGGTGCCGGCAAGTCCACCCTATCTCGCCTGCTGTTCCGCTTTTACGATGTCACAGGGGGGCGGGTGCTGATCAACGGCCAGGACGTACGCGATGTCACCCAGGAGAGCCTGCGTGCGGCTATCGGCATCGTACCGCAGGATACGGTGCTGTTTAATGACACCATCGAGTACAACATCGCGTACGGCCGCTGCAACGCCAGCCATGAGGAAATCGTGCGCGCCGCACAGACCGCCAATATCCACGACTTCATCGCCTCCCTGCCCGACGGCTACCGGACCGTGGTCGGCGAGCGCGGCCTCAAACTCTCGGGCGGCGAGAAACAGCGCATAGCCATCGCCCGGGCGGTGTTGAAAAACCCGAAGATCCTGATCTTCGATGAGGCCACCTCCTCCCTCGACAGCCAGTCGGAAAAGGTGATCCTCGAGGCACTCAAGGAGCTGGCCAGCGACCATACCACGCTGGTGGTGGCCCACCGTCTCTCAACCGTGGTTGATGCCGATCAAATTCTGGTGATGGACCAGGGCCGCATCATCGAGCGTGGCAGCCACCACGAGCTGTTGGCGAAAGGCGACCGCTACGCCGAGATGTGGGCGTTGCAGCAGGAGGAACGCGACGAAGAAACTTCAGTTCAAAGTTACAAGCTTAAAGTTTAAAGAAGCGCACTCCTGCAACCGGGAATTGTTGACACGTTACGCGCACCCAGCCCCAGGCAGTCCGTTCTCGTTCCCACGCCAAGCGCGGGAACGATTAAGCTTTGAACCTTGAACCCATCTTTCAAGGCTTGTGATAATCTCTTTTCATGACCAAGAAAAAACAACGCACCGATCACCTCAACCTTTGTCGGGTCGCCATCGACACCTACAAGGAAAACGTCGCCTACATGCACCGTGACTGCGAGCTCTATCGCGCCGAGGGCTTCCAGGCGCTGACCAAAGTAGAGGTCAGGGCCAACGGCCGGCACATTGTAGCGGTGCTGAACGTGGTGGACGACGAAACCATAGTCGATCCTTGCGAGCTGGGACTTTCCGAACAGGCCTTCGAACAATTAGGGGTGGATTCCGGGCACCCGGTCAGTGTGGAACAGGCGGAGCTGCCCGCCTCAATGGATGCGGTACGCCGCAAGATCATCGGTGAACGCCTCACCCTGGAAGATTTTCAGGACATCACTCGGGACATCGTCAACAACCGCTACTCCAAAATGGAGATGGCCGCTTTTCTCGTTGCCTCAGGCCAGACCGGACTGGACCGGGAGGAGATCCTGCACCTCACCCGGGCCATGACCGAATCGGGCGATCGCCTCGACTGGCGCGAATCACTGGTGGTGGACAAGCACTGCATCGGCGGCGTACCCGGCAATCGCACCAGCATGCTGGTGGTCCCGATTGTCGCGGCCCACGGTATGATGATGCCCAAGACCTCCAGTCGGGCCATTACCTCACCGGCCGGCACCGCCGACACTATGGAGATACTCTCCGAGGTCAACCTCACGCCAAAACAACTACACGACATCGTGCGCAAGCACCGCGCCTGTCTGGCTTGGGGCGGCACGGCCCGTCTGGCGCCAGCGGATGATGTGCTGATTTCCGTGGAGCGCCCGCTGGGCATTGACTCCCAGGGACAGATGGTCGCTTCGATTCTCTCGAAAAAACTGGCGGCCGGTTCCACCCACCTGCTGATCGACATCCCGGTCGGTCCCAGCGCCAAGGTGCGTCATATGCGCGAGGCGCTGCAACTGCGCAAGCTGTTCGAGTTTGTCGGCGACCGCATGGGAATCCATCTGGAGGTCATCATTACCGACGGCGCCCAGCCGGTCGGTCGCGGTATCGGCCCGGTCCTGGAGGCCCGCGATGTGATGCAGGTACTGAATAACGACCCGGAAGGTCCATCCGACCTGCGCCAAAAGGCATTGCGTCTGGCCGGGCGCATTCTCGAATTCGACCCGGATGTGCGCGGCGGTTACGGCTATGCCATCGCCCGCGATATCCTGGATTCTGGCCGCGCCCAGCGAAAAATGCAGGACATCATCGAGGCCCAGGGCGCCAAGGAGATCATCCTCAAGCCGGGCAAATTGACCTACGAGGTCTGCGCTGAAAGAGCAGGCGTTATAACCCAGATCGACAACTACATGCTCGCCAAGCTGGCGCGTCTGGCCGGGGCGCCGATAGACAAAGGGGCCGGTGTCGACCTGCTGAGGAAGCTCGGCGATGAGGTGGAAAAAGGCGACCCGCTCTACCGCGTCCATGCCGAGTATCAGTCGGACTTCAACTTTGCCAAGGCGCTGACCGATAAACAAAGTGGCTACCGCATCGGCAAGCCGGAAGAGGTCACCAAGACCTACATGGAGTTCTGATAATGATGCTGCTCGGCTTCAGAGACTACCAGCAGCAGGGCGAGGCTCTGGCGAAAGCATTGAAAATCCCCTTCGCGCTGGTGGACGTGCATCGCTTCCCCGATGGTGAAAGCAAGCTGACCCTGCCACAAAGCCTCCCGGAAAAGGTAATTCTCTGTCGCAGCCTGGACCATCCCAACGACAAGCTCATCGAGCTGCTGCTGGCGGCACGAACCGCCCGCGAATTCGGCGTCAAACACCTGACACTGGTCGCCCCCTATCTTTGCTACATGCGCCAGGACATGGCCTTTCATCCCGGCGAGGCAGTAAGCCAGCACATTATCGGCCGCTTTCTAGCCGAGCTGTTCGACAAGGTCGTGACCGTCGACCCCCATCTGCACCGCATCGAACGACTGGAACAGGCGATCCCGGGACGCGAAGCCATTGCCCTCGGCACGGCAGAAATCATGGGCGCATTCCTCAAGCACAACACCACTCATCCATTGCTGGTCGGCCCGGACGGGGAATCCGAGCAGTGGGTTCGTGCCATCGCAGAACCGGCCGGGCTGGACTATGCCGTCGCCACCAAGGAGCGACTGGGGGATCGGGAGGTACGTATCACCCTGCCCGAACATGACTACCAGCAGCACGAGGTGATCCTGATCGACGACATGATCAGCACCGGCCGCACCCTGATCAACGTCACCCAACAACTCAAACGCCAGGGCGCCGGCGTGATCCACTGCCTCGTGACCCATGCCCTCTTCTCCGATGATGTTACCCAGACCTTGCACGACACCGGTATCGAACACATTTGGAGCAGCGACAGCATTCTTCATCCCAGCAACGCCATAGCCCTTGCCCCGCTGCTGGCCGAAGCGCTAAAAACAAAGTTCAAGTTTCAAAGTTAAAGGTTCAAAGAGACGCATTCATGCGTCCTGCCCTCCTGAAAACCCGGTTCGCGTACCATAGCCAGAATCCCTTGAGGCAAAATGCCTACCCAATGTGACACAAAGAGTCACAAACCCATTCCCAACCTTGAACAACGAATCCCCCGTGAAGCGACCGTCCCCGTCGTGATTACCTCAGTGGTCTCCATTCCCCGAGAATCCCCTACCTTGAACCTTGAACCTTGAACCTTGAACTTTGACATTGAACTTTGAAGCATTACGCTGATGACATGTCCAGCCCCATTAATCCACGCAGGTTCCTGATTCTGCTGTTGCTCCTTAGCGTCTTCATGGCGGTGGTCCAGCTTGGCCTGTTACAGATCGCCTTCAGCAAACTGGGGCTCTCATCCTCCTCGGCCTATCTGCTGCTGTTCAGCTCACTGATTGGAAGTGTGTTTAACCTGCCGCTGTTTACCATGCGCACCGAGTCGCAGATTCCTCCGTTCAACATACCCAAGCCGCTTTTCCCCGGCTTCCCGATTT
This sequence comes from Thiohalomonadaceae bacterium, assembly GCA_041546305.1. Taxonomy (GTDB): domain Bacteria; phylum Pseudomonadota; class Gammaproteobacteria; order Thiohalomonadales; family Thiohalomonadaceae; genus JBFEYJ01. The sequence continues at coordinate 9,314 of JBFEWO010000085.1, forward strand.
GGCGGTTCACTGATCGCACGATGGTGGCGCTGAACGTGGGCGGCGGTCTCATCCCCATTGGTTTCTCCCTCTACCTTTTTCAGCACAGCGAGGTCAGCCTGCTGGATGTGTTCCAGGGGGTCTTTTTCGTCAGCCTGGTCAGTTATATCTTCAGCCGCCCGATCCACGGCCTGGGGATCGGCATGCCAATCCTCGTTGCCCCGCTATGTGCAGCCCTAATCGCCGTGCTCCTCAACCCAGACGCCAGTCCTCCGCTGGCCTATATCAGTGGCACTATGGGCGTGCTGGTCGGCGCCGACCTGCTGCGCCTCAAGGATATCCGCAAGATGGGAGCACCGTTCGCCGCCATCGGCGGCGCCGGCACCTTCGACGGCATCTTCATTACCGGCATCGTCGCGGTACTACTGGCTTGATCCCCATTCCAGCCCCCTCTCCCTGGAGGAGAAGGGCTCCGCCGTTTGACTCCTTGAACCTTGAACCTTGAACCTTGAACCTTGAACTTTGAACTTTGAACTTTGAACTTCGAACAGGCGCAGTGCTACCCTAGGCCACTATCGTCTAACCCTTCGTAAAATCCCAACCATGTCCACAGCACAAAAACAAAAAAACATCCTTATCACCGGCTGTTCCAGTGGCATTGGATTGTGTGTTGCCGAAGGACTCAAGGCACGCGGTTACCGGGTCTTCGCCACCGCTCGTAAGGCAGAGGATGTCACTATGCTGCAGCACAAGGGCCTTGAGTCACTGCAACTGGATCTGGCCGACTCCAACTCCATCGAAAAAGCACTCGACGAGATATTGCAGCTAACCGGCGGCACCCTCGATGCCCTGTTCAACAACGGCGCTTATGGGCAGCCGGGCGCGGTGGAGGATCTGCGGCGAGAGGTATTGCGCGAGCAGTTCGAGACCAATCTATTCGGTACCCATGAGCTGACCTGCAAAGTGCTAGCCGTCATGCGCCGCCAGGGCCACGGCCGTATCATCCACAATAGCTCGGTGCTGGGCCTTGTGGCCCTGCCCTTTCGAGGCGCATACAACAGCAGCAAATATGCCCTGGAAGGACTCACCGACACCCTGCGCCTGGAGCTGCACGACACTCCGATCCACATCTCACTGATTGAACCCGGCCCGGTCACCAGCCGTTTTCGCGCCAATGCCTTTGCCATGTATCAGAAGAACATCGACAAAGCCAACAGCCCCTTCCGCGAGACCTACGAAGCGATGGAGCGGCGCCTCACCAAGAAAGGCCCTGCCGCCCCTTTTACCCTGCCACCCGAGGCGGTACTAGAAAAGGTGGTGCATGCGCTGGAAGCCAAACGCCCCAAGGTCCGCTATTACATCACCTTCCCGACTTATCTGTTTGCCACTCTCAAGCGCCTGCTCCCCCACCGCGGGCTGGATTGGGTATTGCGCCGGGTGTCTCGCGGGGAGAACAAGTGAGTTAAAAGTTCAAAGTTGAATGTTAAAAGTGTAGGAGCGGCGTCTCGCCGCGATGGAACGGATTTATTGGGGCGCAGGCTGCGCGTTACGTGTCAACACCCCAACTGCCGGAGTGCATCTCTTTAAACTTTAATCTTGTAAATTTGAACGACTTAAGAGAATTGGAATGTTTAAAAGAAGACTGTATTCAAGCCTATTCGCCCTGCTTACCAGCACTTCCGCTCACGCCATTGTCAACATGGAAGGTCTGCACACCGGCGCCCCCAAGGAAGGTATGAGTGGCAGCGTGGAACTGTCGTTGAGCAATACCTCGGGGAACACGGAAAAAGAGGATTATGCCCTCGGCGCCAGGCTCCAATGGCATCGTGACAGGATTACTAATTACCTGCTGGTGCGCAGTGCTTATGGTGAGAGCGGCGGAGTGAAGAGTACCGAAAACAGTTTCGTGCACGCCCGCCATATTGACCAATTCCAGCCACGCCTTGCCCTGGAAGGCTATCTTCAGGGCGAGCAGGATACTTTCGCCCGCCTGGAATTTCGTGGACTGGCAGGGGGAGGCATCCGTTATACCCTGTACCAGCAGGAGCAAGTCGGGATCGCCTATTTCGGCCTTGGCGCCTATTACAGCCAGGAGCGCATCGACAACACGCTTCCCGATGGCGGCAGCGAAAGCCTGTGGCGCGCCAGTAGCTACCTCATCCTCAAATACCAGGCCACGCCCAACACCGCCCTGGTCAGTTCCACCTACTACCAGCCGGCTTTCGAGGGGGCAGCTGACTCCCGCATCCTGGAACAGGCTGCCATGAAGGTAAAACTCAATGCATCGCTTTCGCTCATCGTTTCAGTCGACTATCGCTACGACAGTGAACCACC
>JBFEWO010000080.1:0-12487 GCA_041546305.1 Thiohalomonadaceae bacterium
AAGTGGAGTTTTATCTTCTTCGGTTATACTCACTGCCCGGATATCTGTCCCACGACCCTAAGCACCCTCAAGGGCACTGCCAAACTGCTACAGAAGCATGCTGGGAACTTAACAGATATCCAGTTTGTCTTTGTCTCCGTAGACCCAAAACGCGACACGCCAGTGCACCTGAAGCAATACATCAGCTATTTTCATCCTGATTTTCTCGCCGCTACCGGCGGCAAGAATCAAATCGATGAGCTGGCACGCCAGCTTGGCGCTATCTATATGTTTGACGGCGATACCGCCGGTGAAGACTATCTCGTCAATCACAGTGCCACTATTCTGCTCATAGACCCTCAAGCACGCTGGGTTGGACGCTTTAACCCTCCGCACAGTGCAACGGGAATCGTCGCTGATTTCCAACGCACTCGTGATTTCCTTAATAACTGAAACTGAACTTTTGCAGGACCGACATCATGGCCGATGCCTCCCCGAACGCCAGTCTGATCGACTATCTCAAGGCACTCCCGCAATACTTGATGCCGGGTCACCTTATCTCACGCCTGACCCATACCTTTACCCGGGTACGCCACCCCGGGCTCAAAAACCGCTTTACCGACTGGTTCATCGGCCATTTCAAGGTCAATATGGAAGAGGCATTGGAGAGCGATCCGCATGCCTACGAACACTTCAATGCCTTCTTTACCCGTGCCCTCAAACCCGGTGTTCGTCCCATCGTTGACGGCGCAGGCGAACTGGCCTGTCCGGTCGATGGCGCCGTGAGCCAGGCGGTGCGTATCACCGACGGGCGCATCTTCCAGGCAAAGGGGCACGACTACTCACTGGTGGAGTTGCTCGGTGCTTCGACCGAGCGAGCCAAACCCTTTGATGGCGGGAGTTTTGCCACGATTTACCTCTCGCCCCGTGATTACCACCGTATCCACATGCCGATAACAGGCACGTTAAAGGAAATGATCCATGTACCGGGCCGGCTGTTCAGCGTCAATCCGGCCACCACCCGCGTCATTCCTGGCCTGTTCGCCCGTAACGAGCGCGTGGTCTCGATTTTCGATACCGAAATCGGCCCCATGGCCATGGTCAAGGTCGGTGCGGTCAACGTCGGTAGCATCGAGACCGTCTGGGCCGGTGAAGTTACCCCGCCGGCAGGTCGAACCGTGCGCAGCTGGCATTACGAAGGAGATAAGGCGATCACCCTGGAAAAGGGGGCTGAGATGGGCCGCTTCAACATGGGCTCAACCGTCATCATCATCTTCGGCCCCGACGCGGTTGCGTGGGCTGAGGAGATCCAACCCGGCGCGCCGGTTCGGCTAGGGCAGTTGCTGGCTACAGCGAGCAAAGGACAATAATCGCAAATTACTCATGGACGAGGACGCGATCATCTGTTTGCCAGCCGGCAGAAATCTATGGCCAAACATTCTTTTCGGCCTCGCATCGAAAGTTTTTTCAGCAGTTGTCGATGGTAAAGGCTATCACCTCGGCGAGACTTTCAGCGCCCAGGGCAAGCATTACCAGGCGATCGATACCAAGGGCGACTCCGGCGCAGGGTGGAAAGCCAGCCTCCAGCGCTGACAGCAGATGCTCGTCGAGCGGTACGCTCTCGAGTCCCAGGGTCTTTCTCACTTCCAGTTCAGCAGAGAACCGCTTGCACTGCTCCCCCGCATCGGCCAGTTCATGGAAACCATTGGCCAGTTCCACTCCTTGGTAGTAGAGTTCGAAACGCTCCGCCACCTGTGGATTATCCTGGCTAAGCCGGGCTAATGCAGCCTGTGAAGCAGGATAATCGTATATAAAGCAGAGCCCATCACGGCCGAGCTTCGGCTCGACCACATGGGTGAGAATGAGGTCCAGCCAGACATCCCGTTCGCTCTCTCCTTCGAAACCGTTGATACCCAAGGCATGGGCACAGGCCTGAAGCTCGGCGACCGATGCCTCCAGGGGATCGATTGCAGCATGGCGCAAAAAGGCCTCTCGATAACTCAGCTTTTCCACCACCCTGTCTTCGAGTCCAAGCAGTGGCGCGGCGAGGGCCGCCACCTCCCCCATCAGCGCATGGTGGTCAAATCCAGGTCGATACCACTCCAGCAGAGTAAATTCAGGATTGTGCCGCCGCCCGGCCTCCCCTTCTCGAAACACCTTGCAGAGCTGATAAATGGGACCACTTCCTGCGGCAAGCAGGCGCTTCATCGGAAATTCCGGTGAGGTGTGAAGATACAGCACCGTGCCCTTGGCATGCCCAGGGCCGGTATAGCGGGTGGAGAAGCTCTCCAGGTGTGGGTCGGTAATGGCAGCAGTAGAGAGCATTGGCGTCTCCACCTCCATGACCCCGCGCTCGGCAAAAAAGGCCCGCACCCTGCCGAGGATACGAGCCCTTTGTTGCAGATGATGCAAAGGCGCTGTCGGGCGCCATCTCCCGTGAGCCAAGAAGCGGCTTACTCCTTGGCGCGGGAGATGTACTCACCGGAACGGGTGTCGACCTTGAGCTGGTCGCCCACTTCGATGAACAGCGGAACCTGGACCACCGCGCCAGTGTCGCAGATAGCCGGTTTGGTACCGCCTGTGGCGGTATCACCGCGTAGACCCGGGTCGGTTTCTACTACAGTGAGAATGACGTGGTTGGGCGGAGTGACGCTGATCGGCGCGCCATTCCACAGGGTAACCACGCACATGTCCTGCTCCTTTAGCCACTTGGCCTCATCGCCCACAGCGGAAGCATCGGCGGCGATCTGCTCGAAGCTTTCCGGATGCATAAAGTGGTATGCTTCGCCGTCGTTGTAGAGGTACTGCATGTCGGTATCCATCACGTCAGCGGCCTCTACACTTTCGCCGGACTTGAAGGTACGCTCGATGACCCGGCCGGTCTTGAGGTTACGCACCTTCACACGGTTGAAGGCCTGCCCTTTGCCGGGCTTGACGAACTCGTTTTCGACGATGGTGTAGGGATCGCCGTCGAGCATAAGCTTGAGACCGCGCTTGAATTCATTGGTGCTGTAAGTGGCCATAACTCATCCTGGAAACGTTGGATTGCACAAAGACCGCCTATGATACCCCGAACTGACGATTGGAAAAATGCCCTGGCGAACGCAGTGCGTGATCCGGCGGAGCTGTTCGCCCTGCTGGGGCTGCCGCAGGCATTGCTGACCGCCGCCCGGGAAGCGGCGAAGGGCTTCCCGCTGCGGGTGCCTCGCGGCTATCTCTCTCGCATGGAAAAGGGAAATGTGGCCGACCCGCTCCTGCGTCAGGTCCTGCCCTTGGCCGAGGAGCAGGACGAGGTCGAAGGTTTTGGTCTGGATCCGGTAGGCGACCGGCAGGCTTCCACGGGCCCAGGCATCCTGCACAAATATCACGGCAGGGTACTGCTCACCACCACCGGGGCCTGTGCCGTCCACTGTCGCTACTGCTTTCGCCGTCACTTCCCCTATGGCGATGAGAATCCTTCCCGTCACGACTGGCAAGGGACCATTGACTTCCTTGAAGACCACCCGGAGGTGGACGAACTCATCCTCAGCGGCGGTGACCCGCTGATGCTCGACACGCCACAACTCGAGCGCCTGACTGAACGCCTCACTGCCATACCACATCTTAAACGACTTCGCCTGCACACCCGCCTGCCGGTAGTGCTCCCCGAACGTATCGATGGTCCACTTCTCCACTGGCTGCAGTCGCTACCCTGGAAAACCGTCATGGTTATCCACGTCAACCATGCGAATGAGCTGGATACACTCGTCGCAAGCATGCTGACGGAGCTACAACGTGCCGGGCTGACCCTGCTCAACCAAAGTGTGCTGCTGCGTGGCGTCAACGACGATGAAGCCAGCCTCGCCACCCTCAGTGAGAGACTATTCCAATACGGGGTCTTGCCCTATTACCTCCATCTGCTTGACCGCGTAGCCGGTGCCGCTCACTTCGATGTTGGGGAAACGAGAGCCAAGGAGCTTCTGCAGGGGCTACGTAGCCGTTTGCCCGGTTACCTTGTCCCTCGCCTGGTGCGGGAAGTTGAAGGTGCCCCCCACAAACAATCAATTCCACACTAACTGGATGGTTTTAAGGCGATTCCAGGAATTGCCACGGCTGGCATCCCTCAGCAAAAAATGCCTAAAATAGCCCCCCCGAAATAGGATACCCTGTCACAACAACAGGACGATAAAGGTTCACTGTGCGCGCTGAAGATACTATCCACCTCCTGGTAATGGATGACTCATCCAATGCTGCCGAGACTATCTCCAATATGCTACGTAATGCCGGCCATGCTGTAAGGGCCGATCGTATCGAGGATGACGAAGACCTGCGCAAAGCATTGAGCACCCATGAGTGCGACATGATCCTGGCCAAACCGCAAATCCCTTACTTCAGTGCACATGACGCCCTTGGTGCTCTTCAGCAGTTGGGACAGGAGATCCCGCTTCTGGTTATTGCCGATGGCGCGGATGAAAAAACCATAGATTCACTGATACAGTCCGGTGCCCGGGATATCATTGAAGTCGGCAAACCGCTGCGCCTGGTGGCGGCACTGTTGCGCGAGTCGCAGGGAGTCAGAACTCTTCGCCAATTACGCCAATGCCAGGATGCCCTGGAAGAGGCTAATATTCGCGCCCAAAACCTGGTTGACAGCTCCCGCGACGCTATTACCTATATTCACGATGGCATGCATATCTTTGCCAACGATTCCTATCTGGAGATGTTCGGCTATTCCGATATGGAAGAAATTGAAGGCATGCCGATCATGAATATGGTCAAGGCCGATGAACATGCCGCTTTCAAGCAGTTCCTTCGCGACTACAGCGCTGGCAAGAGCAGGGATAGTAAACTGGATATCACTGCGCTGCGCGAGGACGGCACCGAACACAAAATGACGATGGAGTTCACACCCGCGTCCTTTGATGGAGAACCCTGCACGCAGATAATTATCCGCGCTCAGGCCAGCAGCGAGGAGTTAGAGCGAAAACTCGATGACATGAGCAAGCTCGATCTGCTGACTGGTTTATTCAATCGGCAATATTTCCTCGAAGAGTTGGGCTCTGTTGTAGGAAAAAATGGCAAGGAGGGTGCCGTCCTCTATCTCAAGCCGGATAACTACAAGCAACTACGCGAGGAGCTCGGCATTAGCCACAGTGATCAGGCCCTGGCAGAGATTGCCAAGCTGATCCAGCAACAGCTCGGCAAAAGCAACAGCATTGCTGCCCGGTTCGAGGGCGAATTTTTCACCGTGCTATTACACAACCTTTCTGCAGAAAAGGCGCAGGCCTTTGCTGAAGTACTGCGCAAGCGCATTGAAGCGGCGATTTTCGACCTCAAAGGCACTACCGCGACAACCACATGCAGCATTGGCATTGGGATTTACAATGAGGGTGTGCAGAATGCACAGGAGGTGATCAGCCGAGCAGAAAAAGCGATGACAGAATCCGTTTCCCAAGGAGGGAATTCGGTCAGAATCTACCTTCCTGGCAAGGAGGAAATGGCCGAACAGGAACGCCATGCGCTTATGGCCAAGCAGATCAAACTTGCCCTGCGCGGAAACAGGATGCAGCTTCTGTTCCAGCCCATCGTCAGCATCAAGGGCGCTAAACAGGAACATTATGAGGTCTTCCTGCGCATGCAGGACGAGAAGGGCAATACTCTTCTTCCGAAAGACTTCCTGCCTGTGGCAGAAAAGAGCGGACTGATGGCTGCCATCGATCGTTGGGTACTGGCACATGGCATCAAGACAGTCACCCAACAGCGTAAGAGTGGTAAACCCACGGTCCTGTTCGTCAAACTCTCCGGCGCTTCACTCAAGGACGAAAAACTGCTGCCCTGGCTGCGCGATATACTCAAGGCTGCCCAGGCAGTTCCCGACACCTTGGTCATCGAGGTCAGTGAGACTGTGGCCAGCAGTAATCTCAAGGCCTTGAAGATACTCATTGACGGACTCAAACAGCTCCACGTGCGTCTTGCCCTGGATCATTTCGGCAATGCCGCCAACTTCGTCAACCTGCTCAAGCACACCGATGCCCACTTCCTCAAACTCGATGCATCCATCATCGGCACCCTCAGCAGCTCGAAGGAGTCGCAGGAAAAAGTCAATGAGATCTGTTCGCTGGCAGCAGCGAACAACAAGAAAGTCGTTGCCAATGCGGTGGAAGACCCACACACCCTGGCGATGATCTATTCGACCAGTATTGACTATATCCAGGGCAACTTTCTGCAGGAAGCCAGCCCCGCCATGGACTACGATTTCAGCTCGATGGCCTAGGACCTCTTGTTACATCGATGCTCCTGCAGACAAAAAAGGCCGCTTATCCAGCGGCCTTTTTTCGGTAATAACCTTCTACCTATTTCTGCAAGGCGGCAATACGCTCTTCGAGTGGCGGATGGCTCATGAAAAGCCGAGCCAGGCCGCGACTATCGGCAATGCCAAACGCCGCCATCTCATTGGGCAGCTGCGAGGGCATATGGGCCTGCTGTAACCGCTGGAGCGCGGCAATCATTTTGGTTCGCCCGGCCAAACTGGCTCCCCCGGTGTCGGCTCGAAACTCCCGCTGACGTGAGAACCACATGACAATAATACTCGCCAGAACACCCAAAACCAGTTCCGCGATAATGGAGGCAACCCAGTAGCCAATACCTGGGCCGGCTTGTTCACCGTCACGGCGCAGGAAGGAATCCACAGCATAACCAATGACGCGAGAGAGGAAGATGACAAAGGTGTTCACTACCCCCTGAATCAAGGTCAAGGTCACCATATCGCCATTGGCGACATGACTGACCTCATGCGCCAGTACCGCTTCGACCTCATCGCGGTCCATGCTGTGCAACAGCCCGGTGCTCACCGCCACGAGGGCGTTGTTACGACTCATCCCGGTAGCAAAGGCATTCATATCTGGCGCGTTATAGATGGCAACCTCAGGCATTCCAATGCCTGCCTGCTGTGCCTGGCGACGTACGGTATCCACTAGCCACTGCTCGACCTCATTGCGTGGTTGTGTAATGACCTGGGCTCCCGTCGAGCTTTTTGCCATCCACTTCGAGATAGCCAGGGAGATAAACGAGCCGCCAAAACCGATGACAGCGGCAAAACCCAGCAACAGTGACAGATCCAGGCCGTTGGCGGTGAGGAACCGATCCACCCCCAAAATCCGGGCACTGATGCTCAGGACGATCAGAATGGCAAAGTTGGTGGCCAAAAACAGTACGATGCGTTTCATTGTTCTTCCAGTTCTCCTGGTCAAGTAGATTGACTAGCCGCGTAATAATAGGGGCGTAAAACTGACGCTTCAAGCCGCTGCCCATGATAGACCTTAGGTGCCATCGAAAAGTTCAGTCCTTTAAAAATCATCAACATAGCGAAAATTAGAGTTTTCAGGTAACTTTATAATGTCAATCAGGGAGAAAAATAGTCCGGCAGGCCACAGAAGCCATTAACCCCTGATTTACCAAGCGTTTTATGTATACAGCCCTATCATGATATTATCGGGCGTATTTCTCAGAATCATCATAATTAACGAGCAACCCGGATAAGCTGTGCACAGGAACTTAGATCCTCAAGCCATTGCCGCAAAGCTCCAGTCCCTGCGAAAGAGACTGGGGTACATAGCCGTGGCTTTCCGGGAGGCTTTACCAACCAGAACTACTGCACGAAACCAGCTAATGGCTCAGCTGATCCGTGAAAGGCATTTGCCTGAACGCATCCCTATCGCTATCAAGCTGGCCCTGACCTTTACCGTCCTGGTCGGAGCAGGGATGATCACCCTTGGACTACTGGTCGGCAGTAATCAGACCATGCTGCTGGAAGAACAGATCGACAAGTTCGGCAGCACCCTGGTGATGCAGATGGTGGAAACGGCCCGTGAACCCCTGTTGGCCAACGACCACCTCAATCTTGAGCGCATCACCACCAGTATGCACCAGGACAGCACCATTCAGGGGGCGGCAATCTATAATGACGAGCGGCTATTGGTGGCGAAAACCGGTGCGGTCCCCCAACTGACCGATATCAGCCTATTCGCAGATCGGCACTCGGTATTCCGCTGGGGTAGCACCGATGAAGAAGCGCTGATTTCCTACATGAGTCCGATCCTGTTTCGTGACATCATCGTCGGTTATGCCCTGCTCACCTTTGACCATTCAGTAATGAATCAGGCCAAGGAAGATACCGTCACTATGGTGGTGAGCAGCATCCTTTTGATGTTATTTGCCGTCACCACTGCGTCTTTCTATCTGGGCAAGCGCCTGACCCGACCGATTCATCAAATGGTCCTGGCTAGCCGCGCATTCTCGGAGGGAAAGTTCGATTACCGCATTACTGAGCAGCGTGACGATGAGCTGGGTGTGCTGATCAAATCCCTCAACCACATGGGTGAAGGACTGTTGCGCAAGGAACAGGTGGAAAAAATCTTCTCCCGTTATGTCTCTCCGCAGGTCGCCAAGCAAGCAATTGCCGACTTGGAGACAGTCGAGGAGCTAAAGCTTGGCGGGCGCCATGTGGAGGCCAGCGTTATCTTTGCCGATATCGTCGGCTTTACCAGCTTGTCGGAAAGTATGAGCCCGGAGAAGGTAAGCTCCCTACTCAATCTCTACTTCACTCACATCGCCAAGGCCGTGCATTTCTGCGGTGGACATATCGATAAATACATGGGCGATTGCGCCATGATCGTCTTCGGGGTACCGGAAGAGTTCGAGGACCACAGTTTCAAAGCCATGGCCTGTGCCTGGATGCTTCTGGAATTGATCCGGGAGATGAACCAGCGCCGGGAAAAACGCCAGGAGGTGGTGCTCGAATTCCGTATTGGCGTGAACAGTGGCACCATGCTTGCCGGGAACATGGGCTCAGCCGAGCGCATGGAATATACGGTTGTAGGTGATTCGGTCAATCTGGCCTCACGACTCTCCCATGCGGGCAATCCCGGTGAAGCCATCATCACAGAACAGATGCTTCGCGGAAAGATAATTGAAACACGCGTCGCCACCGCGCGCCATGGTAAAATTCAGCTACGCGGCAAGAAAGAGCCTGTGTCCATTTATCAAATTATCGACATTCTTGACCCTTTCCGCAAAGCCATGCGTGAAGAAGTCATTCGCATTATCGAAATCTCCGAATCCGAGGCCGCATGATCGCACCACGCTATTTGTCCTTGTTGACGTTGCTCCTACTACAAGTCGGTTGCGCTACGCTCAACAACTACAACTCTTATTTAGATTCCAAAGTTGATGAGTGGAGCGACGCAAAACAATATGGCCAGGCTTTGGAGACACTCAGCAAAGTCGATCCTACCGATCCGAATTATCCGCAAGCAGCCGAAAAGAGAAAAGAAGTCGAGGCCCTTGCCAGCCGTTACGAACAGGAGGTACGCCGCCAGACGCGAGCCGATGTAAAAAATGGTAAATGGGCACACGCTCTCGATACCTATGATGAAGCCCTGAGCCGCCTGCCCAAGAGTGCCGTTCTTAAAGATGGCCTGGCACAACTTCACCAGGAACAAGCCCAGGAGCTTGAGCGGCTGGAATTGAAACGGTTAATTGACACTGGTACTTGGCTACAACAAGCCTTGCCAACCTATGAACAAATTGCACGTACCGATCCCCGCAGCCGCAGTGCCTACCTAAACCTGGAGAAGATACGAAGTGACACAGAAAAGGTCGCCAATGAATTGGCCCTGTTTGGGAACAAGGCACTGGCGAACGATCGGATGGACATTGCCGAGCGTACCCTTCCCCTGGCCGCAGAACTCAGCAACACTCCCGCTATAGCCGAGAGCCTGAAAAAACTACGACAGCAGCAGACTCAGGCAAAAGCGGTCGCCAATGAACAGAAAGAAAAAGAACGAGCAAGACAAAAGGCTGCCGAGCAAAACAAAGCCAGACAGGTCGAGGAGTACCTGAAAAAATATCACGCGGCCTTCGCCAAGAAAGACTTTCATAATGCCCGAGAGCACCTCAAGAAACTGCAACAGATAGACTCAGGTAATTCGCAGTGGACAACTTTAAACAAAAACCTGGAACGCGCGACTGCACGAGAGGTGGAACGGCTGTACGAGAACGGGGTATCCAACTACAGTCGCGGGAATTATGAGCAAGCGTCGAAGCTCTGGCGCCAAGCCCTTGAACTGGACCCGAATCATAATCAGGCTCGCGAAAGCCTGGAGCGTGCCCAGCGGGTACTGGAAAAGCTTAATGAGCTCAAGAGTAAAAAGGACGAACAAGAGTAGTCGATAAGTCCCCCGTTACTGACGACTTATCGATTTATCGGTAAAACCTGTTTATTCACTTCTTCTCAGCACTCATACTCTCAACGCGCTGAAAGCCTCGCGGCAGTTTGTTACCACGCCGACCGCGTTCGCCTTCGTAGTGTTCAAGATCCGCTGCTTTCAGAGTGATATGGCGCTTACCAGCATACAAGGTCAGATCAGCATCGGCCGCAAGTACTGCCAGAGCGACAACGTATTCCTCCCGCGTATTCACCTTAGCGGCCGGCACGCCGATGATTTTGTTACCCTTGCCCTTAGGCAACTGCGGCAATTCACTGAGAGGAAAGACCAGTAACCGGCCCTCGTTGGTCACCGCGGCAAGACGCTGTGATTCATAATCACTCACCGGTTGTGGTGGTAGCACTTTCGCACCGTCCGGCAGTTTCAATACCGCTTTTCCCGCCTTGTTACGCCCTTGCAAATCACCGAGTTTGGCGACAAAGCCATAACCAGCATCACTGGCAAGCAGGTACAGATCATTTTCTCCACCCATCAGCACGGCTTCAAAAGTTGCACCGGCGATGGGGTTGATACGCCCGCTCAGAGGCTCCCCCTGTCCTCTCGCTGAGGGCAGGCTATGGCTGGGTACCGAGTAAGCCCGTCCGCTAGAGTCAAGGAAGGTGGCCAGCTGATTGCTCTTACCCGGTGCGCTGGCCTTGTAGCTGTCGCCCGCCTTATAACTTAATGACGCAGCATCGATATCATGGCCCTTGGCAGCTCGTATCCACCCCTTATCGGAAAGCACAACAGTGATCGGCTCAGCACTAATCAAAGCGGTCTCATCCATCGCCTGTGCCGCTTCACGTTCAACCAGCGGTGAACGGCGATCATCACCGTATTCTTCGGCATCCTTGCTGAGCTCGTTCTTCACCAGTGTCTTGAGGCGACGATCGGAACTGAGAATCTTCTCGATTTCCGCCTTCTCCTTCGCCAGTTCCTCCTGCTCACCGCGGATCTTCATCTCCTCCAGACGAGCCAGCTGGCGTAACCTCGTATCGAGGATAAAATCGGCCTGCACATCGGTCAGTCCGAAGCGCTTCATCAGCACCGCCTTAGGCTCGTCCTCAGTTCGGATAATATGGATCACCTCGTCGATGTTGAGAAAGGCGATGAGCAGGCCTTCAAGCAGGTGAAGGCGCCGGTCCACCTTCTCCAGTCGGTACTCGAGGCGACGACGCACCGTCTGCAGACGGAACTGCAGCCACTCCTCCAGCATCATCTTGAGGTTCTTGACTTGCGGGCGGCCACTCAGACCGATCACGTTCATATTGACCCGGTAGGTGCGCTCAAGATCTGTGGTGGCGAACAAATGGGTCATCAGCTGCTCCACATCGATACGGTTGGAGCGCGGAATGATCACCAGGCGGGTGGGGTTCTCATGGTCGGACTCATCACGCAGATCCTCGACCATCGGTAGTTTCTTCGCCTGCATCTGTGCGGCGATCTGCTCAAGCACCTTGGCACCGGAGACCTGGTAAGGCAAGGCGGTAATAACAATGTCGCCCTCCTCTCGCTCCCATTTGGCACGCATACGCACGCTGCCACCACCGGTTTCGTACATCTTCAGCAGGTCGCGGCGCGGGGTGATGATCTCCGCATCGGTCGGGTAATCGGGCCCCTTGACGTGTTCGCACAGCTCCTCGACGGTGCTCTTTGGTGCCTCCAATAACCGGATACAGGCGCTCGCCACCTCACGCAGATTGTGCGGTGGGATGTCGGTAGCCATGCCCACCGCAATGCCGGTAGTGCCGTTAAGCAGTACGTGCGGCACCCGTGCCGGCAACACCGCCGGCTCATCCAGAGTGCCATCGAAATTGGGCACCCAGTCAACGGTACCCTGCGCAGCCTCGGAAAGAAGTAATTCGGAAAAACGCGCCAGACGCGCCTCGGTATAACGCATCGCAGCGAAGGATTTGGGATCGTCGGGAGCCCCCCAGTTGCCCTGTCCGTCGACCAGCGGATAACGGTATGAGAAAGGCTGGGCCATCAGCACCATCGCCTCATAACAGGCCGAATCACCATGAGGATGGTATTTACCCAGCACGTCCCCGACCGTACGCGCCGATTTCTTGTGCTTGGCGTCTGCCTTGAGGCCGAGTTCCGACATGGCGTAGATGATACGACGCTGTACCGGCTTGAGCCCGTCACCGATGTTCGGCAGGGCGCGGTCCATGATGACGTACATCGAATAATCGAGGTACGCCTTTTCGGTAAAGTCCTTCAGGGGCAGTTGTTCAATGCCCTCGTAATTGATCTCGGTCGTC